>NZ_CP009286.1:716500-1028500 GCF_000758685.1 Paenibacillus stellifer | reverse complement strand
AAACTACCGAGCAGAAGGAACACACTCTTTCCGAGGAGACCTTCCTTCAAGACTGATTTATCGAACAGAGATTTGATGGTATACAAGGACAATGCCTTTTGTGACGTGTTTCTCTCCGCAATTCTCAAGAGCATTAACGAAACAATGATAGCAGGGCTCTCCATGATGACGACGAGCGCGCTCATGAATCCGTCATACCCGATACTTTTCTCTTCCAAAAACGCAAGGGCCGCCCCAAAAGTCACAATGCTGACGGAGCCGTATGTAGCTGCCAGGGCGACAGAATTTTTTAAATCCATTTTCATAAATCTGCTTGACAAAATCAACAGTGTTACAACAGGAATGAGTATCCCAAGCATGACTCCCCCCATAATGGGGCGCACCAATACCGCCAACGAGTAATGCGACAATTCCATTCCCCCTTTGACGCCGATGGCAATGAGCAAATAGATGCTGAGGGCTTCGCTTAGATCGTTTGGAAATTTCAAATCGGTCTTGAAAAATGCGGCGGTCAGCCCCAATACGAAAAAAAGTACAATTGGGGACAATAAATTCCCGACAACGATATCGAACATGATGCAAATTCAACTCCTCGCAAAAAAATAACCGGTAACTTCAGGGTGTCCTGAATTACCGGCTTATCTTCAACGGATCCTCTCGGATCTTTCGATTCATCTGCCAATACGCATTATCCAATTAATTTATTCTCCAGATTATCGGAGAGCACGAACACCATTACTCTTTCCCCCGTACGCGTGCTGATATCGGTGTGGAAGCTGACGACTTGTTCCCCCGTCAACTCAAGGATCATCTTTCCAAGCTGTTCTCTTCCCGATTCCACCAAATCTGCCCTGATGCGCTTCACAGACAGCATACCCTCCGATGTCCCGGCCAATTTTTGTTCAGCGGGAGTTAATATCCCTTTAAGTCCCACAATAATCATATTGCGCATGATGTCCGTTTTGACCAATACCGACCCCCGTCCCAAATATTCCTTCTCCCATTGCGTTAAAATTCTGCTTATCTTGTCTTCCAATTCCCCTTTTGACATGGAACGGAGCATTCCAATCCCTCCAATAAAAAACGGTACTTCATATGGGCGAATGTGATCCCAATGAACATACCGATTTATCTTCAACTTATTTAGCAAAATGAAATTACTTTTTCATCCTGTCATTGCACATAACAGCATGCGAAAGCAACGAGTCGGCAAAATTGTTTGAAGATCGTTCATTTTATGATTGAACCTTACATTTAGTATACATAACTCCGTTCCTCTCTGTCAATGGCAATTCATTTTTTTGTATTTTTTCCGATTCGAATGGTAAAACTATTCTCGATTGACTTCTTAGAGGAAAGACGGTGATCTCCTTTAACACTTTATTTTCGCCCCGGTTTTATCATTGGTTTGTACGTCCGAAATGGTTTACCAAAATATATATCCACGATCGCGTTCAATCCCGGTTTCGATTTAACGGAAAAGCGGTAGCGGACTTTGGTTCGGGTACGGGAGCCAACTGTTCGATGTTTCAGCCGAACCAGTATCGCGGATTTGACCCGGACGCCAAACGGATTGATTATGCGAAGCGTCTGTTTCCGAACCATACGTTCCATGTTCTGGCAAACAACAAGCTGCCCGTCGAAAATTAGTCTGTCGATTACATTCTCATCATCGCTGTACTGCATCATATTTCGTCTGATGAAATTGGAAATTACATGAAGGAATTTAAGCGAATTTTAAAACCGGACGGAACCATTATCGTGATGGAACCCTGCATATGCAAGAACAAACCGGTATCCAATTGGTTTATGAATTTGTATGACAATGGGAACTATATCCGTAATGAAGTCGGATACCTTCAATTGTTTCGAGACAATGGATATCACACCCAAGTCATCGACCGATTTCGAAAATGTTTCTTGTATCATGAGTTGTTTTTCTCGGCAAGTCTCAAATCCATAACATAAGCTAGAGCGGTAATTTGTCAACTGCTGATTCGAAGGATTTGATATTTATCAGGCGCATCGGGCATGATCATGATCGCGTTTATTCCGACGATTTCATGGACAAAATGTCAGGCGATGATCGGGAGGTGACGATTAAATGCAAAATAATATTTCTGCGTTGCAAGGTTACTCCATTCTTTTACTTTCGATCGGCCTTCTCAATCATGTGATCTTGATTCCCATATTGTTGGACGCAGCGGGAAGAGATGCTGTAGTCTCCGTTGGGATGGTATTGGCATTGTTGCCTGTTTGGGGGGCGTGCCTAGTCTATATCATGAAACACAAGGGTCAACAGCCGTTCCGTGATTGGTTGCAGCACCATTTCGGCAAAGGCTTATCCGTCATTATCCTTGCGGCAGTCAGCATCTACATATGGCTGCAGGGTTACGTTTCCCTCTTTAATTTCAATGTATGGACCCATTCGACCTATATGCCGCATACACCCAGATACGTGCTTGCTCTTCTCGCATTAGCCTGCTGTTTCTTTCTTGCAACCAGGGGCCTTAGTTCCATCGCGATTACGTCGGGTATTTTGCTGCCATTTGTGGTGATTCTCGGAGTATTTGTTATGACCTTCAACTTCAAGCATAAAGACTACAGTCTGGTTCTCCCCCTCCTTGCCGATGGATTCGCTCCCGTTTGGCGGGGCAGCCTATATGCGGCGAGCGGAATTTTCGAGCTTGTGCTTCTTCTTTTTTTTCAACATCGTCTGATCCATCGCCCTTCATTCGCCGGCGTGCTGTTCATGATTTTTTCGCTCGCCGGATTGACAATAGGCCCTTTAATGGGAGCGATTTCGATTTATGGGGCAGAGGAAGCTGCTTTACAGAGATATCCGGCATTTGAACAGTGGCGTGTTCTCGAACTGGGAAAGTACATAGAGCATTTGGATGTTTTTGCAATCTATCAGTGGGTATCCGGAGAATTCATTCGCCTTTCGCTTTCCCTCTTCATCATTGCGGATGTGTGGAAACCGAAAAACAGAACGCCGCTTCTGCTGCTTGCGACCGGAACTCTGCTTATTGCCATTTTGGCGCCGATAAGCGACGTGCGGTTTTTGCAATTTCTAAAAACGATGTATTTCCCATCCACCTTCGTCCTGGTGATCGGACTCACCTTCTTGTTTGCGGGAAAAACATGGATTTCAAGATGGAGGATGAGGGGATCATGAAGAACTGGTTGATGCAATGGTTCCGAAAGCGGTCTTATCCATCTGCTTCGTTGCCTGCGGAACAGCGAATCGGGCATTCCAACGATGCTTGCGCGAATGACCTGGGCTTGACCGAACAGGAGATCACCGGTTTATTTCAACATTCCGCCGATGTCAAATCTGTTTCTTGCCTGTGTGACAGGCAGAATCCGAACTCCTCTGTTTTATTGCTTTATTGCGAGGGGTTGACGGATCCAATGGAATGGAAAGACATCGTTCTGCCGCGTTTAAGGCGGCTCTTTAGAACAACAGGCTTCAATGGCGACTCCATGACCCGCAATGATGAGCTGCCGCTAGAGAAGGTAACGGGCGACGGGCTGATGTTGAGACGGCAAATCGTACAGCATGTGCTGGATGGAAAACTCATTATTTTTACGCCTGTTCAACAGTGCGTGTATGCATGGGATATGGCCAAAGTGCCTCAGCGAAAACCGGAAGAATCCAGTATCGAGGTGTCGGTCAAAGGTCCTAAAGACGGTTTTGTGGAAGAGATTGCGACCAATGTCGCTTTAATTCGCAAGCGCATGAGAACAGGCTCCTTATGTTATGAACAGGTAACGGTCGGACAGCGCACGCAAACCCGAATCGGATTGCTTTATTTGCAAGATGTTGCGAACGCGGCGCTGGTTGACAATCTTCGAACGAAACTGCAGGGTATCAAATATGACGGGATATGCAGCGCCGGGCAGCTGCAAGAAATGCTATCGACTCCGAAATCCATATTCCCGATGATGGCCTATACAGGACGGCCCGATTTCGCCGTGGCCTCGCTGCTGAGCGGTCGTTGCGTCGTTCTGACGGAGGGTACGCCCAGCGCCCTGATTGCGCCGGCCGACGTCTTCTTACTGTTGAAGACCGCGGAAGATATCCATTATCCCGCGCTGAGCGTTGCTGTAGCAAGTGGGCTCAGAATCGTCGGGCTTTTGATAGCTCTGTTATTGCCCGCGCTATGGACTGCGCTGCTAAGCTTTCACATCGAACAAATACCTGTGTTGCTATTGGCTACCATTGCGGTGCAGCGGCTGGGCCTCCCATTCTCTGTCGCTCAAGAAATGTTTCTGACGCTGATTTTCCTGGAAGCTTTTCGTGAGGCGGGAGCGCGGTTGCCTGCTTCGTTAGGACAAACGATGACTGTCGTAGGAGGATTGATTATTGGCGACGCCGCGATTCGGGCAGGGTTTATGTCGCCCAGTGTTCTGGTTATTGGCGCTGTTACCCATGTATTCGGCTCTATGGTGCCAAATCATTCGTTGAATGCTACGGTCAGTATACTGCGATTTGGCATTTTCTTTGTTTCTGCCGCCTTCGGTTTATACGGTTTTTTTTGCGGAGTGGTATTGCTGCTTTCCTATCTTTCCACCCTGCAGTCTTTCGGATTGCCTTATTTATCTCCTTTGTCGCCGCTGGACAGGGCAGACTTGCCTCACGCCCTGTTCAATCTACCATGGGCTTGGCGGCGGAAACGTCCGAATACCGTGAATACGCAAGATTCAACCCGGAAAGCAGAGGAGGACTCATCATGAAGGCGATTTTAATCTTGGTCGCGGGAGCGAGCTTGCTTCTGACGACAGGATGCTGGGGCTCGTTAGAAATCCAAACGATCCATTATGTTACGGCTATTGGAGCCGACTACAAGGATGGAGAGTTTGTTCTTTATGCTCAGATGTTAGACTTTTCGGATGCAGCCAAATTGGAAGGGCAGGCAAAAACAAAAAAACCAACCGTATATGTGGGGAAAGCGGCGGGGAAAAGCGCTTGGGATGCGGCCAACAAACTGCAAGCTTCAGCTCAACAACAGCTTTTTTGGGAACAGGTATCGACGATCATTGTTACCGAAAATGTATTGAAGGCAGACAAACATCTGGAATTTCTGGAGTTTACGAATCGCTATAAAGAAATACGGTACAATACATGGATATTCAGCACAAAAGAAAATATCGAAGATATCTTCAAAGCCCAAACCTTTTTCAAATTTTCTCCGCTTTACACCCTGTTGCATGAACCGAAAGAACAGTATCGCCAAAACTCCTCGATTTCCCCCGTCCGCTTGTATCAATTTATACGTTCATTAAAAGATAAGGCCAGGTCAAGTTATTTGCCGTCATTGACATTTAACGCCGCTTTTTGGAGAGAGAACGGTAAAAACATGAAGCTTTTGGAAATTGATGGCGCGGATCTGTTCCAAACGAAACGATGGAACGGCTGGATCAGTCGAACCGATCTGACGGGCTGGCAATGGGTGAATCCAAAGACGCAAAGCTATCCCGTCGCTTTATTGGCCGACGATGATATATCGGCCGTCATGCTGTTTAAAAAACCGCGCATCCATATTCGACCTCAGGCGAAATGGGACAAAGCCTATTTTGACATGACGATTACATTGGACGCGTATCTTGTCGAACTGCGCGAAGCCATGACGGAAAATGAGTTGATGGAACGATATACAAAACTTTTGGAAGGTCAAATCCTTCATGTTTTTCGCGAAGGTATCCGCATCCATACCGACGTGTTGAACCTGGGAGATACCCTGTATCGATCCAATCCGCGTGTATGGCAACAGATGGCCGATGACCATTCATTCGTTCTTCATAATGACGCAATTCGTCATTTGAAAATCAATATTCATTTCAATGATACGGGCGAATATAAGTTTGTGCCGCAAAAACAAAAAGATGAGGATAAATAACCAGAAGTCAGCGGCAGCACATGGAGCGTTTTACCAGGACGCAGAGACAAAGGCTAGGCTTCGATCATAACCTCGTTGTCATGCCGGCTTATACGCGGCTTCTCCCGGGCGCTGGAAGATCTTCAACAGCCAGTTGTACATAGAGGGCCTCGCAGATCATATATCCTTTCTCTAACGCCTCATGATCATTGTCACTTGTCATCCTTAATCCCTGGCATATTGCATCTAATCCGGCAGCAATCGGCTCTAGCATGATCTCTTGGAGTGTATCTGCTTCGTCGACAATTCGGGAGAGTCGGTGCAAGACCGGATCTTTCAAACCAAACGAATGCAGCAACGTATGAAAGCTGCAATGGCCACGGTAATGACTGTATGGGGTGCCGGGAATATCAAACCCTTCAGCATCTTGCGGAAGTTGGTCGGAACCCGCAGGAACGAAGAGAAATTGAGCATTTTCATCAATAAACCGCCTGATCAGCCAAGCGCAGGCCATACGGTCGACACCAACATTTTCCCATGTTACCCATTTCATACTTAACCACCTCGTACCTGCAGTAGTAATTCACGAACCTGCTTGCCTGCCTCGGATTGAAAAAAATCTTGTTGTACTGCGTGCTGATACATTCGCGATAAAACGGCAAAATCCGCTCCCGGCTTTGATAATTCCTCTAAAATACCCTTGTAAGTTTCATCCGCTTGCTCTTTAAACTGATGGATCAGTGATTCTTCTTGTCCAAATAAGAGAGTATCGGCCTTCCAAACTTGGGCTTCGCCTTTTAGCTCCATGATTTCCGCCGCAAGCCATTGAAGATGTTCCATTGTCTTAGGGGTTGCTGGAAGAATCCAGACAGCATCATGCCATAAAACAGCGCCCAATCGTTTTAACTTTCGCCATATATACACACGGCTGGATGTAGGTTTTGACGGAATCTTATAAATTAGCAGCACCCATTGCTTCATCCGATCACCTCAATGCATAAGTGGATACACGATTAAACCAAGAATCGCCGCGCCTAGGACAATGACCGGTTCGGATACCTTTTTCACCCGCCATAAAAGGAGTAACGCTGCCACAGCGAAAAATAATGTGGGAATGTCTACAATAGAACGTTTGCCAAGTACGATGACAGCACCCGTAATGGCCCCAGTCGCTGCTGCCGTTACGCCGGTGACAAAATGGGCGATTCCCGGTCGTTTTCCGTATTTTTTGAAAAATGGAGCCGGGATGATCGTCAGCAAGTACGCCGGAAGGAACGTTGCTAGCGCGGCGATAGACGCGCCTGAGAAACCTGCAATGAGATAACCGATAAAACCCGTCGTAATGACAACCGGTCCCGGGGTGATCATGGCCACAGCCACCGCATCAAGGAACTGATTATCGGTAAGCCATTGATGCTCCTTCACGACACCGGAATACAAGAACGGCACGATCGCCAGTCCACTGCCGAATACGAATGCACCCGCCTTCGCAAAGAAGAAGAGTATATTCCATAGCGTGCTCGAGTCCGATGCCACGGCTGCTGCGGCGACTTGACCAACCGGATCTGATGCTAAGGCTGCAATGGATGCGTTCGTTTTGTTGACCCATTTCGGAGGCGATTTTATGAACCAATAGAGCAACCCGGCACCGATGAACATGAGAATCTCTTCCGATTCCGTCCAAACCGTGTATGCGGCCACAATAACAAAGATCGCCCACAACAGCTTATCCTTGCCGACTGACTTGTTCGTAAGTTTATACGCACTAAAAGCAATAATCCCAATGACGCTGGAGCCTACCGCATAAAATACAGCCTGCATCCAGGCCAATCCCCCAAAAGCCTGATACGCCCAGCCAAGAGCGACAACCATCAGAAAAGACGGCAGCACAAACGCGAGCCCGACCAAAGTCGCACCTAATACCCCGTAATGAACGTACCCAAGATAAAACCCGAGTTGTGCGGCCAGAGGACCGGGAGCAAGCTGTGAAAGAGCGAGTCCATCTTTATAATCATTGTTCGATATCCATTTTCGCCTTTCAACGAGATCGCGAAACATATACCCGACGAGCGCAACCGGTCCGCCAAAACCGATGGTTCCCAGCTTCAGAAAATACAATACCAACTGCCAAAGCGTATACGGGGTTGTTTCCTCTTGTGGTACTCCTTTCTCCAAAGACGATTCTGACATGAAGTTTGCCTCCCCGCATCAATGTAACAATGGTTACATTGTACATGGAAAAGCGTGTTTGAGCAATAGTTTCTTGGATATTTAGGGTTTGCTGAGCGCTCGAATACTCGCAAAAAAACCGCATAGAAACAATGGATTTGAGCTCATCCTGTCGAATTCATTTGTATGCTTTTCCACCACGCTTGTTGTGAGCGAAAGCTTTGTGTGGAAGGAAGACGAGGCGGCAACCCATAACGTCTTCCTTTTATTTTCGCTTTCGCCATTCATTGTCTCCTGTCACCGTCCAATCTTGGTAAGAACAACCCGCTCGTTCCCCGACAGGGAAACTGAGCGGCAACAACAAAGTACATTCCCCCTAGGTCAAGGTACCGCCTCCTAGAACTAGGCATACGATGGAGTACTTAATTATGGAGGGAATGAAAAAGATGAATGCTTTACCTTTGCCTCAAGCCTTCGTAAGCCCATCGTATCCTTATTACCCTTGGCAACCCTATCAGCCTTATCGATTTCACACATATTACGTTATGGGTTACCCGCCATTGTATCCGTCCTACTATAGCTATGAGCGGTTTGGTTCGTTGCATGGTCAGGTAATTAAGGACCACGGAAGAGAGCCGTTTGTAGTCAACATCGATCAAGTAACGAAACAGAACAACACGTACCGTACCGCTTTGTGGACAGGGGAACATTTCCAAGTCACCGTGATGAGCATTCCAGTTGGGGGAGACATAGGTTTAGAGGTACATCCTGCTACGGACCAATTCATTCGAATCGAAGAGGGGCAAGCACTCGTTCAAATGGGGGATTCCAAAGATAGTTTAGATTTCGTAGCAACTGCTTTTGATGATTATGCAATTATGATCCCTGCCGGAAAGTGGCATAATCTAACTAATACCGGAGATAAGTCGTTAAAAGTTTACGTCATTTATGCGCCCCCGGAGCATCCGTTTGGTACCATTCATGCAGCGAAAGCGGACGCAATGGCGTCCCATGATCATCTACGTTAGTAATTAAGCTGTCGACGCAGATGGTTTATTGTCCTTCCTAGCGTCGATCAACACTATGTGCTGAGATCCGTGTAAACCTAATTCATTCAGTGTCGACACACCAACACGAGCCGCGTCAATCTATTTACCGCGCTAATCTTAGGTTTAGTGAGGTAAAGAAAGTTGGGTTGAAAAAGTCAAGGTTTGATGTTACTGGTCAAAGATTAGTGCGGTAATTTTATCACAGAAACCCTTATACATCAAGGGCTGAGGCCCACTCAGCGTGACGTTCCTCCTATTGCTGACGGAGAAAAAGGTTTAGTGCAGAAGCGGCTGATCTTGTTGCAGCAATCAGCCTCCTTCTGCTGTGATTACTCCCCAGGCTTCGTTGTCATTAAGCTATACAATTTTGTGTGTGGCGGAAACTTGTCAGTAAATGGCACAAGGGAACTGCCGACCTTCATCAGACCATTCCCGGCGTCAACATTAGTGATATAGGAGAGTTGCGGGTCGGAAATATTGAGAAGCTCTGCAAGTTCCATCCGGTCGGTGCTGGCCTGATTCAGCATGACAATAAATTCACTATTCGCAAGCATGGTGCGGGCCGTATGACTTTGCAGCAGGTCGTCCACATTTTGTGTAATCCCCGTACAAAAAGCGCCATATTTTCGGACTCGCTTCCAGAGCGTGAACAGAAAGTTGGCGCTGTATTCATGTTGAAACAATAGATAAATTTCGTCGATGAAAATGAACGTATTTTTGCCTCTCGCACGATTTTGCGAAATCCGATTCAGGATGTTATCCAGTACCACCAGCATGCCCATCGGAAGAAGCTGTTTGCCAAGATCAAGAATATCGTAGCAAATGAGCCGATTATGAACATTGACGTTAGTCGGCTTGGCGAACGTATTCAAACTGCCAGAGGTAAACAGTTCGATGGCTAGCGCGATGTCCTGCGACTCCGGTTCTGCTTGCTTGAGCAGTTCCGCGCGAAAATCCTGCAATGTCGGCGGCTGTCCCTTATAGTTGCTCTGCAAATACTTGCGGTACACAGCAGCGGTACAGCGGTCGATGAGCGACTTCTCCTTGGCTCCAAGCTGATGTCCTCCGATCAACTGCTCGCACAACGATAGGACGAATTCCGATTTAAGAATGATTGGATTGGCTCCGTCGCCATAATCCCGGTTCATATCCATCGCATTGATATGGTTCGGCGAAGTCGCTGAGATATGAATCGTCTCGCCGCCCAGCGCATTCACCAGCGCCGAATACTCGCGTTCCGGATCGATCAGGATGATGTCGTCATCGCTCGCCAGTATCTGGTTGACGATTTCTCGCTTCGCGGTGAAGCTCTTGCCGGAACCGGATACGCCAAGGATAAAACTATTTCCGTTCAGCAGTTGCTTTCGATTGGCGACGATCATATTTTTGCTGATGACGTTTTGCCCGTAATAAATGCCGTCTGGATGCATGATCTCCTGCGCCCGAAACGGGATAAAGACAGCCGTACTTTCGGTCGTGAGCGTCCGCAAAGCATGAACCTTTCGCAACCCATACGGCAGCACCGTATTCAGACCTTCCATTTGCTGATAAGAGAGCGTGGAAAACTGGCACAAATGCTTGCGGGCCGTAGTGAGCAATGTCTCCGTATCGCTATCGAGTTGTTCTTTACTGTCCGCGACATGCACCATCGTAAGTAGTCCGAACATCATCCGCTGGTCGCGCGTGGTCAGGTCGCTGAGAAATTCTTTGCTCTCTTTGCGCTGCTGCTCCATGTCGTAAGGGACGACAGCAGAAAAGTTGTTGTTGCGATTTTGCCGCCGCTGCCAATTTGTAATGTTCGTCTCCACGCCGAGCAGGCGGTTTTCCACCTCGCGGACAGCTTCATCAGTCGGGATCGGGATGACATCAAGCGACAGCAGCAAGTTGCGGTTCAAGTCGCACAGTTCGGCTACCATGCTGTCCTTGATGTAGCTGGCGTAATCGCGGAGAAAGATGACCCGACCGTAGTAATGGCCCATCCGAAAATGATCTTTTGCAAACTCGAACGTGTCCGGGCAAATATAATCTTTGAAGTCGTGCCCTTTGCGCATCATCTCCTGCATGTCAAATCGAAAATCGGCTTCCTCGCCAATCCGAAAGAAGTCATGCAGAATACGCAGGCGGTCAGTCGCATCAAGTTCGGTACATTTCGAACCGAGACGGGAGAAATGCGCAGTCAACTCCGTGCCGACCCGCGCGAAGTAATGGCGGGCTTCATCCACGTTCTTTTTAAAGACGGAAATGGTGATGTATTTCTCTTGAATCGTTCCATTGGTGTTGCCGCCTGTCGCTTTGCCCAGTAACATATCGTTGTACTCTTGCCGATACGCATCCAGCTCGTCGTGCTGGAGCGGAATGAAAACAGAACGTTCCACATCTGCCTGATTAAGCCGACGATTGTGAATCGTAATCTTCGTCGTCGCGCCGCTGTCAAACGAATTGAGCAGTTCGGAGTAGGAGAGGAACATCGTCTCCTTGTCCTCTCGCGATGCGACAGCGTAGTTGATGTCCGCGAAACGGAACGACTTCGAGAATTTGTTACCGACAGCAAAAATCCCGTCCAGCCAGATGACGCGAATCGGGATCGCTTGTTGCACGCTTTTCGGGATAACGAATCGTTCCTTGTCCTGCTTCATGGTGCGCTTGAGCGTCTTAATCATTGCGCTTCATCCTTTCTTGCTCGTGCTTGTGCAGTCTTCCTTTCAGCGCTTCGTAGTACATGTTGGTCGAGCGGAAAACGAGCCGCCTTGGCATCAGGAACTCCGACTTCACATATGCCCACAATAGTTGCTCCGCCGTCATACCGTGATAGCGGATAAATCCGAGCGCGGCACAAGGGGCCGCTCCCAAAATGCACATCCAACTGAGCGTTTCCAGCCCGAAATGACTGCGCAGCCCGAAGTACAGTCCAATCGCCGCGGCGACCGCCAGAACAGAAAAAAAGAACTGCCGCAAGGACAGTCCGAAGAACAAGCTTTCCGTATAGTCCCGGATTTCCCGGTTAATTTTCACTTCCATTTAACCACATCCTCCGTTTGAGGTGTTCCGATTCGGCTGCCGCTTGTCTTAGCCCTCCGATTTGCATGATGCCGACTTTTTCGATGTTGAGAGCGATTCATCGGCGGGAAGAGGATCGGTCAGCAGCGCCATGACCAGTTGCGCGCCATCCCGCATGCCTTGCAAATACATGCGTTCATTTTCCATCGCCCGTGTTAAATGAGCCTTGTCCTCCCATTCCAGAAACACCGGGTGGGGCATGTTGCCGCTACAATCGACCATCGCTTGATTAGCCCTACTCTCTTCCTTGCGATACATGTTCAGTTCGGGGTCTCTTTCAAGTTGAGCCGCGACATGATCCAATCTCCGCTGAATCGCTTGTTGAAACCAAGACGGGAATACCATCGCCTTCTTCCTCCTTCGCCTCTGCGTTATCGCTAATGCTGCCCGCGTCCAGCGTTCTTTTCATGCAGTCGGACGATCAATTGATCGATCGTTCGGCTTTGCGCCTGAACCGCCTCATTTTCAGCCAGAGGGATTCCTTTTTCTAACGATTCGATCCCAAGTTCGTTTAATCTTCGGCGTTCCGCTTCCAATTGCGCCAGTAATCGATTCATCGGTTAGCCCTCCATGTCTGCGTGGAGTGGTGTCTTACGATGACTGACAAGTTGAATGCCCTCCATTTTAATGCGAAAATCGGTTTATTTTATTTTAATTCGAGTTTCGCATTAAAACAACGATGCACTCACGTACAATTTGGCTTGTAAGGTGGGTGCATGTCCATGAAGCATCGTAAAGAACCGCCGGGCGACAAAAATATAATCGGAACCCGTGTCGTCGCCCTTCGCAAAGCGAAGAAGATGAAACAGAAAGAATTTCTCGCCAGATTGCAAACGGTGGGGCTCGATATCAGCCCGACCAGTCTGTCACGGCTGGAAGGGCAATACCGACTTGTCCAAGATTACGAAGTCGTGGCGATCGCCAAAGCGCTGGACGTGTCTGTGCGAGAACTGCTGGGCGAAGCGTCGGAATAAGCCAATCAACGAATGAAGAAGATGCGCGAAGGTGTTGCGGCGTTACAGTCCCATCATTTCGCGCACGATGCGATCCGCCATTTTCACCGTACCGACGAGAACGAGCATGTTGAAAATGAGTTCCCCGATATAGGTCCATACCATTGTGACCGCACCTGCCCCCTCATCGACAGCCGGGGGAGCGGTGGCGAAGGCGGAGTAGATGATGCACGCCAGTACAATAATCGCGCCTTCCAGACAAGCTGCCGCGTATCCTTTCAGGAACGACTTGCCGATGTTTTGGCTTGGCTCCCCCGCGAATGCGGACAGCGGAACGGGGGCAATTGCCGTATATAAATAGATACGGAAAAAGCGCCCATACACCGAAAGGATCATCACAAAGGATAGTACTGTAATGAACAGACTACCAAGAATGGTGACGATCCACAGCGGAATGCTTTGCCAGAAGCCAACGTCTTCAATCGCTTGCGCAATCGTATCCGGCAAGGCCATTGCCTCTGACGTTCCGAACCCGGAACGTCCCATCATCGTCGAGATGATCCCCTGTACAATCGTAAATAGAGCCATCATCAACTCCAGCCCATAGGTTACGACCGCTTTCGCTAGCACAAAGCGGATAAACAGCTTTACGGCCATCTCCGGCTTTTTCACTTCCGCAAAACTGCCGGTCATCTTCACAACGCCAATCACAAAAAACAAGACCAAAAGCGCCAGTCCCGTAGCTTGCAGCGCACCGTGAATATCGATAATCACACGCCATACGCCGCCGCCCTTGAAATCCACTGGCGATTGGGTAACAAGGTGCCAGATTTCATTCATCTTATCGTTCCAGGTATCCAAGGCATTTTCGAGATTGTCGATAACCCAACTGTTTTTTGCCATATTCTCACCCCTTCCGTAAACGGGGAACAGACGAATCGTCCGCCCCCTTATGCAAAGCTTCAAGCTCATCCGGCAATCAGGGTAAGAATTTCCTTCGTAAACGTAATAATGACCCCTCCAGCGAGCGTCAGAAACCCGTTTGCACGCTGGGACGGGTCATGAGACTTTAGCGACAACCCAATCTGAACAATGCCAAAACCGAGAATAATCATGCCGATCGCACGGATTAAACCGAATATGAAGGTGGATAGGTTGTTGATTGTCGTCATCGGATCGCCCTCTGCATAAGCGGTAGAGATGAATACGGTTCCCGTTAAGATCAGCATGACGTACAGGGCCAGCAGCCGTTTCATTTTGAATTTCAAGTTCATCATTCCCCTCGTAAAAATAGCGCCTCCACTTCTTCTTCCGACAGAAGCTCGTAATCCCCGTTTTCATGGAGGAACACGGATCGCCAATCCAGAGCCTGTTCCGTTCCGCCATGCTGGTAGGGAAGACCGTTGCCATCTGTCGTGAGCGAGACGTGGGGATGCCTTAGCAAATCATATTTGTCGTCCTGGACTGGACGTTCGCCACGGATAAAGAGCAGGGCATAGCGGTTATCCAGCAACCTCACCTCATCAGGCGTGAGCAATTCACGGCCTGACTGCTGGTAATTGATCGAATAACTGCCGCTTCGCCCCTTGCTCTGGCCGTAGGTATTGGTGTCAATCGTTTCCTTGCCGAGCAACTCGGAGACGTATTTGTGGGTGGACTGTTCGTTGCCGCCCAAGTACAAAAATTCATCGCAGTTGCCCACAATCGATTCCCATGCGTCCTTGTACAGCGCCTTGAGCTGCGCTAAATTTTGCAAAATGATGGAGACGGAAATTTCCCGGCTGCGCATCGTGGAGAGCAGCTTATCAAATTCGTCGGGAAGCGCCACATTGGCGAACTCGTCCATGACAAAGTGAACATGAATCGGGAGACGTCCGCCATGCCGATAGTCCGCCTCGTACATCAGGCATTGAAAAAGCTGCGTATACAGCATGCCGACAATGAAGTTGAAACTACTGTCGTTATCGGGAATGACGGCAAACATCGCTGTCTTCCTCTCACCCATAACAGGCAGTTCCATTTCGTCGAACATGCTCATCCCCGCAATCGAATGCAAGTTGAACTTCTCCAACCGAACGCCGAGGCCAATTAAAATGGACTTGGCCGTCTTGCCCGCCGCCAGCTTGAAAATGTTGTACTGCTTGACGGCCAAATGCTCCGGGTCGCGCATGGCCAGCCTTTCAAACAACTCGTCGAGCGGGCTTTGGTACGTTTCGTCCTCCTCCCGCACCTCCGCAGCAGCAATCATTTCCATGACCATTGGGAAATTTTGCTCCTCGGGCGGCGCTTCATATAGAAGGTACAGCACAAGCGCTTCCAGCAAAGCTGTCTCGGAACGCTCCCAAAAGGGGTCGTTTGTATTACTGCCCTTCGGTGTCGTATTGCGAATTAGATTGGTGACCAGTTTGAGAACGTCCTTGTCGTCTTGCAAATAGGCAAAGGGATTGTAGCCATGCGAACGGTGCGGATTGATTAGGTCCAGCACCTTGATATCGTAGCCTTTGGACTTGAGCAGATGCCCGGTATCGCGCAAAATCTCGCCCTTGGGATCGAGCACGACAAAGGACGTATGCGCCTGCATCACGTTCGGCTTGGCGTAAAACCGCGTTTTGCCGGACCCGGAGCCGCCCACGACGAGAACGTTCAGGTTTCGGCGGTGCTTGCGGCCGTCCAAGCCGATGCGAACCTGCTGTGTCAATATTTTGTTTTGCTCCGGCTGTTTGCTTCGGTATTTTGAATGAATCTGTCTGGCTTTGCCCCATCGCGCGCTGCCGTGCTCTTCGCGCCGCCGATAGTTGCGCGGCGACGCCAAATAGATGCCGACCGAAACGGCGTAAATGAGCGTAAACAGCAACAAGCTTCGTGGCGTATCATCGGCCCATTGAATCTGAAAGGGATGATAGATCGCTTCGCTGAGATACAGCAGAAGTACGGGTAATCCCTTGGACAAAGCAGGAGCGGCAAGCAGCGCCGCCCATACGACCGGAATATAAAAAACCACAAAGAGTAAAAGATTACTCCTTGCGGTTTCAGCGCGCCGCATGATGACTCCGGCGCTTTATCTTTCGATATGGGGCGTCAATCGCTTTCAGCAGTAAATCGTCAACAGGATCGGTCGACCGCTGCTTGCCGATCAAATCGTTGCGCAGCGCATTCAAGGCGTTGATGACAATGCCATGCTCGTAATGATCCATGCTCAGAATACGTTCTTCCTCTTTCATCGTCCTTCCTCCCAAGAAAAAATGAAGGTAGCTCCATGCGCCATTAACGGGCCGAATCGCTTCGACTCGGTTGCTGCTGCCGCTGCTGGGCCAGCATACGGTGCATACGACGGGAAATGTCGTGCGCCGCATCCTTCATCACCGTCAGCTCGGCGCGGATTTGCTGCGGCTCCATATCCTTGAGCCGTTCGGACACCCGGCCAAAGCGAAAGGAAGCCGTCTCGACGCCAAACTTTTTGCTAAGCATATACGCGGCGCAGTAAGCTTGAAAGTTAGTATCAGAACGGCTGTAGTTGTTATGGCCGCGATCGATTTCCGCATGCACCAGTTCCTGTGCGAGTGCTCGAAAAATATCACCGGCCCCAAGTCCACGGCGTATCACGATGTTTCGCGTATCCGGCTGATAAAGCGCATGTACTTCCGCAGGCAGGGCATCTCCAATCGTAATCGGCACAGGTGAGCGGTCCATCAACGCCTTTATGCGTGTGCGATCATCCGGGTAGATTGGCGGCTCCTTTTTCTGCGCGGTTGTTTGCGCAACGTCGAACATCTTCTTGGGGTTGTAGCTGATCGCGGTACTCCCATCTTCCCGCTTGTATTCCTCACCTGGCTCCATGATGTAAAAGCCGGTTTCCTTGCGACGGATATAGACGCCTTGTTCCTTCCAGCTATCAAAATCGGCAATGCGGGTGGCATCCGGGCGCTGCACCAGAATAAGCAGCGCATTAGCGACGCTGTAGAGATCAAAACGGCTTTGTACGTCCAGATAATGCTGAAATTGTTCGCCGTTTTGCGCAATGGCGGCTGTGGTAGCGTCAATCGTCTCATACGTCCACTGCCGCAGTTCTTGCTTTTTTTGCGCCCACGCTTCTTTGTCGAACGGCTGCTCACGCTGAGCGGAGGTAGTAGTGACTTGAGGCTGGAATAACTCGTCCAGTTCGCTCATTTCGATTTCCCTCGCTTTCGACTCCCTGTCGTCGGGACGGACGCTTTACTGCTGGACGCCGCCTTCCCGCGATCTCTGCGCTTAGGCAACGGCGGCTCCTGCTCCCGTTGCCGCCGTCTTGTCTCTGCTGCCCGGTTTTCCTCCCGAATTTCACGCAGCAATTGGCGGACGGACACTTTTTCCTTTGGCTTTTCGGGGTTAATCGTAACCTTTTCGTATGCCGCGCTGCGCCCGGAGGTAGGCGCGGACGGAGAGGACTGTTCCGTTGTCCTCTCCTCCTGTGTCGGCGGGAGGGGAAGCGGACGATCCGGTTCCGTTCGCTCGGCCTCCCGCTCCTCGACCGCCGGATGATCGGTTCCCTGCTGCTCGTTTACCGGAGGAACCCCCTCCGGCGGTTCGGGCTTTCCCAGCAGTTCGTCCAAAAAATCTTCGTTCACTGCCCCCTCGTTTGATGCCGGAGATTCGCTGGTCCCACCCTCGGGCCCTGCCAAGACTTGCTCCAGCTCTTGCACCGCCCCTTTACTCTCGTCCGACTGCTTCTCGCTGCGGGACTTCACAATCTCCTGCTTGATACTGGCCGTATCTACGGTCGCCAGCTTGAAGCGCTCAACGATCCGGTTGATCTTGGACGCATCCTCGGCCCGCACCATTACGTCGCACAGCCCGTCCACATTTTTCTTGTCACGCAGCGCGCAATAGAGGACACCATACCGCTTAGCTTCTTTGCAAAAAGTCGGCAAGTCTTCATTTCGTACTGCAAACACCTTCAGTTCCTTGCCGCTGCGCAGCAAGCTTTCCAGACGAATGCGGCCTCTTGTTCGCTTTTGCCCTTGCAGGGCGGCGAACAAATAAACGGCCAGATGCTTCGCGCCTTCGCCGGAAATTTTCGCCATGACTTCAATGCCACGGAGACTCATGCTGACGACCTGATCGGCCGCCTCGGTTCCGCTGCTCATGGACATTTGCCTCCCTTCGTGTCGATTGGTCTTCCTCGTTACGTTGCAGCTTGTTTACCAGTTCGTCGGATCGGGCAAGAATGCCCGTACAAAGCCTCACCTCCTTTCGGAGCTTCGCAAGCTGACGGGAAAGCTCGGCGATTTGCGATTTATACGACTCGATTTGCTCGGGATGTTGGCAGCGGCGAAGCCGGTTGTACAGTATTTTGCGGGAGCCGTATCCTTGTTTCAACTCCGCTTGCAGCCCAGCATGATAAGCTGTCAATTGCGCCGTACTGGAAATGCGATGGCGACATAACAGCTTGGTTTGCTCCGTGATGGCCGTCAGGTGTCGCAAGTCTTCACGCAATAAAAAAGACGTCCGTTTGAGGGACACGCGGGAACGGGGTAGAATACCCATCTTGAATAAGTAACGCAGATACAAGGCTTGCAGACCACTAAATCTACGTCCGATGTGTAGGGTGCTGCGAACGATGACGGCTCGCCTGCGCCGCGGCAACGGCACTGGTGGCTGACGCTGCGGTAACTGGTTTTGCAGAATGCGTTGCTTTATCGCATGCTCCGTGTATTCGTCGCCAAGACTGCGCAATCGAACAAACCGCTCTTTGCCCGGCGGGCGTACAGCCAAATGCTTTACGGTCGACTTCATTTCATAACCCTGCTTTTGAAGGATCGCGAAGAATTGCGTCATCGTCATGGCAGCGACGATAGCGGCGTCGATGTCCTCGCGAATCAAGCCGCGCCAGGTCGGCTTGTTTTCCTGTTCCGCTCGCCACTCGCCATAATGCTTGGTCTTGCCCGGTTCCGGCTGCTCGATCACCGATAAGGCATGCTCCCGGCACAGTCGATCGGATGTTTGCCGCATAAGAGCGTAAGAGGCTTTGTTATCGTAGTAGCGCTTACCGTCCAGAAACGACACCGCATTAAGTACGAAATGATTGTGCAAATGCTCCTTGTCCAAATGGGTCGATACAATGACCTCAAAGCGCTCTCCCCATAGCTCCCGCGCCAGCTTGACGCCAATGGCATGCGCCATTTCCGGCGTCGTTTCGCCCGGTGCAAACGCCTGATACCCGTGAAAAGCCACAATGCCATCGGTCTTTTGAAATTGTCGTTTGGTTCGCTGCATTTGCTCATAAGCGGTAAGAGGATCGCAATTGATCCCGCTCACGTAAAGCTGCCTTTCCGTTTTGGCATCCGCGCTGGTATAGGCGAGCACCTGCTGCAAACCCTCATTCTCGACGCGCCTTTCATCAGTCTTTTCAGGATTAGTCGCGTAATCCAGCACGCGCTTGAGGCGGTCGGTAACGTCCCATATTGCGGTTGTCGCCATGTGTGCTGTGTCCCCTTCACGGTGGATGTACGTTAGGATTTCCTTGCGGCTCGGTTCTTGGTTCCGGTGCTGTCACGGCCTGCTGAATCTGCTGGACAGCGCGGCGCAAGTGGTCTGCTTCCTGCTGAAATGCTGTTCGATCCAGATGACCGGTCGCATGGGCCTTCGCGGCCAATTGATTAAGGTTATTGCCAATAGCGTGCAGCTCACGCATCAGCGCGAAATAGTCCGGTGGCGGCATCGCCTTCGGGACATAGCCATTAATCAGAGATCGAATATAACCTTCCTGTGAAAGTCCGGATTTTTTCGCACTCGCTTGGAGTCTTGCGTTTTCATCATTGTTCACCCATACCTGAATGCGAACCGCTCGTCTTCTCATCATTTTCACTTCTTTCTTCAAAAGAAATGGCCCGAATGAAAATGCAAAATGGCTTCTGCCGTTTCTGAAAAATACCGGTCATTGTTGGAACCTATATTCTTGATAAAACAGCGTGTTGTTGAGGTAGGGGTATTAGGGGCTTGCCCCTAACAAGCGAATTTGGGAGACCAAATTCAGTGCTTGCTGCAACACGAGACATTCGTCTCGCGTCGCCCTGAAAGGCACCTGCCGGGAATAAAGAGGAGACCCCTGAAAACAAAAAAAGACGCCGATTCACTCAGCGCCTTTCATAGTCCGTTTTCATCTTAACAATACACCGACGTCATAATGACTAGTTACGATCATTGTGATTTTAATTTTGTAAGGGGAGATGCCGCAAGAAGTTTCTGGATAGAGGTAGGATCAAGTCCTGCATCTCGGTAAGCATGCATTGCTTTCACCCTCCAATTCTCATTCCCCACACCAGTAAAATCAAGACGTAAAGTACGTAATACCTGAGCGGCTTTGTGCGCCCATTGAACGAAATCTGATTGATTCCAGTAAGCGATATCCTGGGCGATATTCAGAGCACTGGCTTCTACAGTAACTGAAGGAGTGATGATAACACGAACATATGTCGTACTCGCTGAAAGCCCCTCAACTTTGCGTGAAATCCACGTAGGATGGTCGTTCGCCTGTCGAACTTTGTATGCAGGAATAGGTTTTGTTCCGTCCGTTTCTGTGTAGTCTTCAGCCGCTAAACAAAAATTATTACCTGCTATCCACCAAGGGTCAGGCGCTGTCCTTTCGTCAGAGTTTCCTGCGAGATATCCGAGTAATTTCCCTAAATCTTCATGTGCACGTTCAAAAAGATTGCCATCGGTGTTATTGCTAATTCCTTCAAGTATATTCTTAACTCGCTTTTCAAACTTTGCATCACTGGTCGTTCCCATAGTAGTTAGTTCCATTTCTAATCTCTCGATTATAAATGGAAGATAAGGATCGTCTACGATTTGTTGCCCAGAAGCTGATTCGGATTCCACCAAGTTTCTTAACCAAGTAACCGATAATGTACACGCCGCAGCTTGTTGAAAACGTTGACGAGAAATGGATGAATAATCGTTAGTGTTTAGATTCAATGTTCCAGCAAGCCATGCAGCACTACCTGCAAGATAATACCAGAATCCACGATAACCTTTGAGTTCATCCCCACTTAGCAAGCTCGCAACTCTATTCGCTTTCTCAAGAGCACCAACATAATTACCTGCCCAGATTGCCTGCTGGTAATCAAGTTCAAACGTTACCGCATCTTCCAGTACCTTCATAAGAGGATCTGGCGTTTGATTGGCATCATTACGTCTCGCAATAATTTCTTTATCTGCATTGCGCCATTCCGGACTGCTCTGATTTAGAAAGTATCGATACAACTCAACAAATTCATCCACTGATTGAGTCTGTTTGGATTCCTCATTTCCAAATGTTAGTTCAGCTTGAAGCTCGGGATGGTAGAGCCTTAGGTTTTCTTTCTGTAATAAGCGATCCTGCAAATCATCCCCTAAAATACATACTGCGGAGTAATCGGTAGCGCTTCTTGTGCAACGGCCTATGGCTTGCACAACTCTCGTACGAACTCGATCCTGTAAGAGGATACTTGCTACCATTCTGGTTTCCAGAAACCTTTCTTGCAGATTAGCTGCCGTGGGCAATCCTAACATAATTTCAAGCCTACATTCATCACCTGCTAGGTTTATGCCGTCATAGCGATTTGCCAAAATAGCAACAGCATTTTCATCACCGATAAAACCTGCCTTTGTTTTTTCTATATCCTCTGCTTGGTATACGTTTTTGTTTGTATGATTAGCAAAAAATTCGATCCAGTTATTGGCTGTTTGATCATCGGGTACTAGCAATAATGTTCGTGGTGATTCATGAGCCAACTTGACTGCCACAAGGCTACTTTCTTCCTCTTTTAATGCAGTTCCAGGAAAAAAGAACAATCTACGTCCAACACTATGTTTCTCCCATCCTTCGGGTGCTTTAATACGCTCAATTTTTCTTCGTCCTGTGATACGTTCAAGTTCACCGCCAAGTCCCAGTGTCGCAGACATATAGAGACGCTGTTTTGCCATCGAAAAAGGACGATGTGTTTCAGATGGCGGAATTATCGGGCGAATTAATATGCCACTCCAGTTGAGATAAACATGACATGATTTAAGGTGATCTCTGATAACACTCCAAGTGTACATGAGATCCCTAATACCTGAAGTGAATTGGTCCAGAAACGGTATTATTTTATTAATTCGCTCAACAAAATAAGGAGTAGGGAGCTTTTCCACCCATGATCGATCTGAAGGTGAAGGAGAGTCCGTGGTCATCCGTTGGTACTGCTCTTGTGGGAGACCATCTTTAATAATCTCTAGTAATTGTCTATACACAGCTTCATGATTGAATCGAGAAATGGATAATGACCAGTACTTCACTAGGTAATTTTCTGAAGCATGCGCATCATCAAGAATGATGAACTGTGGATTATGGAAAAAAGGATTCGTATTAAATAGGCTACTGTACGTTGTAACCGCAATTGCTTCACCATCGTTGTATTTGGATTTGTCGCTAGGCAAGTAATCTTTTTGTGATCCTGTAAACGCAATTGGATGAATATCGTATTTATGCTTGGCTTCCTCAACAACTTGGTGCACAAGCTGCCGTGTGGGACACAGAAATACAACTCGTTCTTGCCGTGTAATGCGCCGGTATTCTCCGGCGAGTAGGCCGACCAAAGTTTTCCCACTTCCTGTTGGGAGTTCCATAGCAATGTCGGGGGATTCTAACTTTTCGTTATAAACGCGTAATACGTCAGCCTGATGGGCTAATAGACCTTCGACTTTTCGATTTCGTAGATCATAAAAAAGAGACTCCGGACTCTTTATTTCAGAATGTCCTTGATACCTTGATTTGAACCCCATAGTACAAACCCCTTTTCCGGAAATTTATACTGTTAATTATATACAAAAAGAGCTTTCTATGAACAGCAAATACTAGCTAGAGTTCCAAATAAGATATTACCTTCGAAAACGATCAGATTCATCATTTAGAAAGCTCGATTATTACCTAGAACGGTATTTGTTTTGGCGAAGAAAGCCCATTAACTCTTCGTTTACATCCTTACCATTCTTGGGAGGTTTATCATAAATAGAAAGTACTGAAGAAAGTTGATGGTGAATCGTTGTCGCCGCCAACCGCCCCGGTTCATCATTGTCCAAATGCAGTATTAGTTGATTCACCTGCGGAAAGCTCCGCAAGTATTGTACTAGAGCGGCAGGCGGAATACTTTGCGCTTCAACTGCTTTAGGCCTATAAATGCCAGCCAGTGATAGGTTATGCGTCTGCCGCCAATCGCGGCCAGCGAGATGCTCCGGCGTGCAGTAAGATAACAGATCAATGGCGCTCTCAAACAGGTGCAACTCCGTACTGTATTCCATAGCCGGAATCGCAAACGAATACCGCTTGTCGCTGCCAGTGGCCTCCCCCATATAGCGGGTGCTCGTCGTACCGCGTATCGCCGCATATCGTGGAGTCCCATGTTGATCAAAGCCGACGAATACCACGTTGTGGTAGCGGCGGCTTTCATACAGTCGTCCTGTTTTGAGACAAAAATCTATTACATCGCGAGAAATGCCGCGTTTGGAGAGATAAGCGACGACGCGATTCGAAGTCTCATACGGTTCGGGAAGCTCCAGCCGCGTATTTGAACCATCCTGCTGGATGGCAGGAGTAGTTGGAGCCATGTGAACGGGTGGATTACCGCCAATTTGCAGCACCGCATCGGGAAATGACATGCCTCTTACTTTAATAAGGTAGTCTAGCGCAGAACGTCCTCCGATCCCCCTCGACCACCAGAACCATTTACCGTTGGAGATTTTAAGGCTGTCGTGGGTTCGGGTCGAATAGGCATTGCGCGAGCACCGCACCAGTTCGTATGGCTCGAAGCATTGCAAATAGGTGAGCAGGTCCAATTGCTTTGCACGTTCGATTTGTTCCTTGCTTACGTAGCTCATTGACGTAGTTCCTTTCAGAAAATGTAATAAGAAACGACATATTTACAAGTTGCTTCTCTTAATCGCAAGGCTGATTTTCTTTCATCCTGCCGCACTTGTTCATCGTGCCTTACCCTTCTTTTTGGGATACAGATAAGCTCTTCTTTCCCTCAACTCTGTAGCGCCTTTCTTTTTCATGAATGCGTCTAACTCGCTTTCATAGACTTGACTGGTCACCCCGTTCGAATCACGGATGTAATAATACGAGTCGCCAAATCCGTTCTTCCCTTTGGATATCAATTCCAATGCTGGCACGGTTTCTCCCTCCTCGGTCGGATCGGTTCCGTAACAAATAGGCGGTAGAATCGGGCAAAAGCATCCGCCGCCGCTTGGGATGGCATACAACATGTGCGTTCCTCCAGAAATGCGAAAAGGACCCCAAAGCTGGAGTCCGTTTCGTCCTTTGATTTATACCTTTCCATTGCCGTTATCGCTCTCGATCCGCAACCCGCCGTTCGGGTGCTTCCGGTTCCTCATCCGACACGCTGTCCACGGCCTCGTTTTCCCGTTTGTCCATGTTCAGCAGCACATTTAGCTCCGCGAGCCGCGCGGACTTCGTTTGCAGTTCCTGTTCTTGCTTGAACGGTGCCTCGATCTGCTCCTTCGCCGTTACCATCTGTTGCTTGAGTGTTGCGAGCTGGTCACGGCAATAGGCGAGCTTATTCGGCAAATCCGACAATGTATTGTTTATTCGACTCATATTGCCGCCTGCATCCGGTCCTAACGTAATCGTATGGCCCAATACTCCACGCAGCGTCACCTTGTATTCCTTTGCAAAGCTATCAAAAGATAGCCATAAAGAAAAGCCCATGTAACTGCCTGCTTCCTGCTGATCGGGAGAGGTCATACCCTTGCAGGCTTCCAGCAGGGCAGCGCCCGCCGCAGCACGTTCCGAGTACGTGTAGTCTTTGATGGTCATACCAGGAAAACGGGAATCGTCGCTGCAAGCCTTTTCCGACGCTTTGGCGCGCATGAACAAGGCTACGTCCTGCTCATACCCAGCAATACGTTCCTCCGTAGACTTGAATTGCTGCGGCAGCATTTTGAGCAACCGATCCTCCAGCGCATAACGCTGGCTCAAGTGGTTGGCTTTAAGCAGCTTGAGTTTGGATACCTGAATGTCGAGATCCATTTTTTCCTTGATGTACGGATTTCCAGTCGCAAGCGCTTTAACCTCGGCATAGGACAAAGCCGTTTCATCAATGTCCTCGGCAGACCGAACCGGCGATTTACTGGTCATGATCTGAGAGATAAACCGTTGCTTGTTTTCGAGCGTTTGATATAGGTAAGCGTCAAACGTGTTCTCTGTGACATAGCGGAAGATGTGAACCTCGCTGTTCTGGTTGCCTTGCCGAATAATTCGCCCGCTGCGCTGCTCCAAGTCACGCGGACGCCACGGACAGTCGAGGTCATGAAGCGCGATCAACTTGGTCTGAACATTCGTTCCCGCGCCCATCTTAAACGTCGATCCGAGCAATATGCGAATCTGTCCCGTTCGAACCTTGGCAAACAGTTCTTTCTTCTTCACTTCTGTGTTGGCGTCGTGAATGAAGGCGATCTCCTCTGCCGGAACGCCTTTCTCTGTCAGTTTGCGTCTCAGCTCGTCATACACATTAAAGGTGCCATCCTGCTTAGGGATAGAAAGGTCGCAAAAGACCAACTGCGCGAGCCGCTGCTCCTGACTGTCGGCCCATTGCCGAAAGACGTTATCCGCGCAGGCGCTCACCTTACTGCCTTCGTCATCGGGTAGCATGGCGTTTGCAAGACGCTGATCGAGGGCCAGCTTGCGTCCGTCGTTGGTGATCTTGAGCATGTTGTCTTCATGTGGCTCTACTCGCTTCGCTCGCACCTGTTCGGCGCGGCTGGCGAGATCCGCGACCATCTCACGCTGAAAATCGCTCGGCGGCACAGCGACGTTGTGGAAGTGGGCTTTGGGAACCGGAAGCTGGAGCATATCCGCTGTCTGAATGTCCGCCACTTCCTTAAAGACGTTCATCAGCTCCGGCAAATTATAAAAACGGGCAAACCGCGTTTTCGCGCGATAGCCCGTTCCTTCCGGTGCCAGCTCAATTGCCGTGACCGTCTCTCCAAATGTTGAAGCCCATGAATCAAAGTGCTGCAAGCCTTGCCCGCGGAGCCGCTCGTATTGCAAGTAGCGCTGCATCGTGTACATTTCGGTGATGGAGTTGGAGATCGGCGTACCCGTGGCAAAAATAATGCCCCGTCCTTCGGTCAATTCATCCAAATAGCGGCACTTGGCAAACATGTCCGATGACTTTTGCGCTTCGGTTTGCGACAACCCGGCGACATTGCGCATTTTCGTATAAAGGAACAGATTTTTATACGAGTCTGCTTCGTCGACGAATAATCGATCTATGCCAAGTTCCTCGAAGGTGACCACATCATCCTTACGGCTCGTGTCGCTCAACTTCTCCAGCTTGACCTGCAGCGTCTTCTTTGTCCGCTCAAGCTGCTTGATGGCGTACCGCTCGCCCTTGGCTTCCTTAAGCTCGCGGATGCCGCTTGTGATCTCGGAGATTTGCTCGTAAAGCTGCTGCCGCTGGCCCTCCGCCGAGATCGGAATTTTTTCAAATTGCGAGTGGCCGATAATAATCGCGTCGTAATCGCCGGTGGCAATCCGTGCGCAGAACGTCTTCCGGTTCTTCGTTTCAAAATCCTTCTTGGTGGCGACCAGTACGTTTGCGGACGGATAAAGCTGCAAAAATTCCGCCGCCCATTGCTCGGTCAGATGATTAGGAACAACCAGCATGCTTTTGTTGCACAGACCCAAATGCTTGCTTTCCATGGCCGCTGCGGTCATCGCAAAGGTTTTGCCCGCGCCGACGCAATGGGCGAACAGGGAATTGCCGCCATAGAGCGTTCGGGCAACCGCATTGACCTGATGCTGCCGCAACCGGATTTCCGGGTTCATCCCGGCGAAGCGAATATGACTTCCATCATATTCGCGCGGACGGATGGAATTGAATCGATCATTGTACAGTCGCGTGAGCCGCTCCCGGCGCTGCGGATCTTGCCATATCCAGTCCCGAAACGCTTCCTTCATGGCTTCCTGCTTTTGCTGTGCGATAGCCGTTTCCTGCTTGTTCAGCACCCGTTTTTCTACGCCGTTTTCAACAGCCGTATCGAATATTCGAACATCCCGCAGATTCAGTGTATCTTCGAGAATTTTGTACGCATTGATGCGATTCGTACCGTAGGTGACATTTGCCTTAATATTGTTACTGCGATCATCGCTTTTGCCTTTGACGTTCCAGGCTGCTGTGTAACCGGAATACATCACGTTGATGGAGGTTTGGTACATATACGGCGTATCTACCAGTTCGAAAATGAATGCCCGAATGACTTCCGGCGGCAGCCAGGTTGCGCCCAGTCGTACATCAATCTCGGAAGCGTCCAAGTCCTTCGGCTGCACGGCTTCCAGCGCTCTAACATTTTCAGCGTACCGCTCGGCGTCATAAGCAGCAAACTGTTTGGCAGCGCGCAGCTTTTCACGCACATTGCCCGATAGATACGCATCCGCTGTTTCGTATATCGGTTGTCCTTCTTCGTCCATATTTTCAGGATTCGGGAAGATCACGCCGCGAAGCTCCTGTACAAGCAGTTCCTGCGCGAGTCCGGTCAACTCTACCATATACGGCAGATCGACGCGAGCTTTCGTACCGATGGAAACCGCCAGCACCTCCGAAGCCGTATCCACCTGTTTTATGTTGGCGCGTTGCCGAATGGTACGCTTCGTGAACATATCCGCCTTGCGCAGCAACTGTCCTTCCTCATCTATGACTTCCAACGAACAGAGAAGGAAGTACGAGCTGTCATCCGAAAAGGCAAGGCTATTAGCGCGACTGTTAATCAGGCCGTATTGCGCTGTGAACAATTCATATTGCGTATCCAGCTTGCGCTGCTGCTCCCTTATCGCTTCGTCGCTGTAATCCTCGGTCTGGTATTCGATCAGTTCGCGCACCGTGTCCCGAAGCTGAATCATGCCCTTGATACGGCCTGCCGCAGTTGCTGATGTTTCAACCAGTCGCATCCGGCTGTTTTCCCGAAAATAGATGCGTCCTTCGACCAGTGCAAAGCTGAAATTACGAACGGACGGGTCGGCAGGCAGGGAGACCTCTTCCTCCTCCGGCTGTTCCTCCCGTTCCAACTCGACCCACTCCGCATGGATGTTCGCCAGTGCCTCACGCAACAGCTCGTCCAAAGGAGCGTCCGGGTAGGGCCAGCAGGTCGTTTCCTGTTGATTGCCGTACATCCGGTCATCAAAGGCCATCGTACCAAGCACCATTTCGGGGCGGGCTGCAAAGTAGCTATTCACCGGCACATCCTCTGCCGTAACGCCGAGCGAAAGCCATTCCTCGGTTTGCTCGCTGACAGCCACCATCCGGTCCCGTTTTTGCAAAAACAAAATGTCGGCGGTCACTTCGGTTCCGGCATTCGCCAGGAACGCATTGTTAGGCAGACGCACCGCGCCGAGCAGCGCGGCCCGTTCCGCGATGTATTTTCGGACGGTTGGGTTTTGTTTGTCCATCGTCCCTTTCGACGTAATGAAGGCGACAATTCCACCTGGACGAACCTTATCCAGCGTCTTCGCAAAAAAGTAGTCGTGAATCAGAAACTTGTGCTTATCGTATTTTTTGTCGGCCACGCCGTAGCTGCCGAACGGCACGTTGCCAACCACGAGGTCAAAAAAGCTGTCCGGCAAGCTGGTCTGCTCGTAGCCGCTGACAGCAATCGATACTTGCGGATAAAGCTGCCGCGCGATGCGCCCGGTGATGCTGTCCAACTCCACGCCAAACAGCCGAGCGTCCTGAAATGACTCCGGCATTAGACCGAAAAAATTGCCGATGCCGCAAGACGGCTCCAAAATATTACCGCTGCGGAAGCCCATCCTCTCCAGGCATTCGTACATCGCCTTGATGACGGTCGGAGATGTATAATGTGCATTCAGCGTGGAGGCGCGGGCGGACGCATATTCCTCCGAGTCCAGTAAATCCCGAAGCTCCGCATATTCCGCTCCCCATTGCGGATTCCCATCATCAAACGCTTGCGGAATCCCGCCCCAGCCTACATAACGGGCAAGCACAGCCTGCTCGTCCGCAGCCGCCTGACGGTTATCCTTCTCCAATTGCCTGAGCAGCCGGATCGCTTCCACGTTCCACTTGTACTTGGTTTTCGCGCCACCATGTCCCAATTCGTTGTCCGTGATCCGATAGTTACTGGTAGGGGTCGATTCACGCCGAAGCTCGGGGATATCGGAAGGAGGAGAGGGAGCCAATCCCTCACCTTCATCAAGTGCCGCTTGCTCCGATTCGTCCACCAGTTCCGTATCCCATTCCGCGTGTTCCGAATCCGATTCCTGATGGCCGGAAATCAGATGATCGTTCAGTGGATTCTCGCGCAGCATGCGCTCGAAATCCCGGCGATTCATTTCTTGCATGAATAACGGAAATTGAACGTCCTGCAGCACAACCTTTCGCGGCTCCAGTTGCGCGATTTCGTATTCGTCCGCACCGATAAAGACTTTGCTGCCCTCGGCATACCCATAGTGCGCTCGAACCCGGTTGGGCATTTGCTGTGATTCATCCGGCTGCAATTCCGATAGCGGCAGATTGTGTTCCGTCTTTTCCGCCGCGCGCTGCCTGCGCTGCTCCTCCCGCTGCTCGGCATAGGCAGGCAATCGTTCTTCTTCCTGACGGTTCAGATAGCGGCCCGCCGCCAGCAGCTCGCCAATGCGCTTTTGCACCTTGATCCACGGCAACACAACCCGAATATCCGGGTTCATAATGGAACCGCGTGTCAGCGTAATCCCCTTGCTATCGTGATTTTCATGAATATCTGTGCCGATCAGGGCAGGTAGGCGTCCGCCTGTGCCATATTCCCGTTTTAGAAAATCAGCGTTCTCCTGCGCCGATAACGACTGTTGGAAAAATAGCGCGATGCGAAGTTTTCCGCTCTCAAAACCACTTCCACCTTGCAGAACAGCGTCGATGGCCGCTTGAGGAAGTGAAAAAGCGGAGGATTTTTCGTCCTCCGCTTGCTTCATCCATAAGGTCTGTTGCTGAATAGAAGGCACCGATGTACGAGCAGGATCAAACTCGTTAAGGATCATCATGCTGGCGATATTCCCGGCAATCACCGACCAATCGTAAAAGCTCTGCGCCGTCCGCTGCTCCGCCGCTCCCGTCCAAAGATGCAGTACGTTTGCATACGGCTCAAAACCGGCCTTTATGTCATCATCTAGCGTTAACTCCGTAATTCCCGGAGGGAACAGACTGCGTATATACAGCGTCCGTTCCCGATCTTCCTTATGCACGTCGAAAAAGGCTTCGATAGCCGCCTTGCTCTCGGAAAGCGGCGCGGCGCGAAGCATGTCGTTGATGATCGCCCGGTCATGAAAAAACGGAAGACTCCTGTCTTCCGTCGATCGGTCATACCATTTTAGTGATAGATCAGTTCCGTGAGAATCAGTTCCTCGACCTGTTGTTTCAGGCTGTTCATGTGACTCGTCCAGCCCATCGGGTCGGTCGCCTTGTCCGGGGCCGGGTGCTGCCGAATCAGTTCCTGCATCGTCAGGTCGATCTGCTCCCGCGCTGTCCGGTCGATGTCCGCCAAATGCCGGGTCAGTTGCTCCGACAGCATCAGGTGGGCGTAGGTTCCTTTCCGCTGCTCCTTCAGAAACGTCTTGCGCAACATCCCATATTTCCTGATGCTCATCGGTTCGGCCAACGTCAGGTCGGGCAGCAGGTAATCCCCGCTCGGCGTGTAGGTCAGTTCCATGCTCCATCATCCTTTCACGTGTTTTAGCTTCATTGTGCGGCAAGGATGCTGGCCTTGCAACGGTACGGCTCGCATGACGCTCTTTTTTTCGCTGCTCATCGCGGCGCATCGCCCGAACGGTGGATTCAATCTCGCGCAACATCGTTTCCGCTACGTCGCTGATCGCCGCGCCCAAATGTGACAGCGCAGGGAGTGTATTGAAATAGCCGACGCCCGACAGGTCGTCAACGCTGATGTAATGGGAGGGTTCCAGACCGCAACGTGTCAGCGCCATAAAGGCGACCGCGTGTTGAGCGGCTTCCTTGAATAGCAGTTCCACATGCGGCTCATCCAGTTCTTCCAGCAGGCTGTTGTCGCGTTCGGCCAGCAGCATCCGCACGTAATCGGCGCTATGGTCCTCCACCGCGTTTCGGGCAGCGGACAACAGCGTGTCAACCAGTTCCATGCCTGGCCCTCGTTCACTACCAAACGCATTTTCCAGCGTTTCGATGACGGCCTCCGTGTCCGGTTCCTCCATGCGCCATAGGGAGATGGGTTGTTGGCTTCGGCTCTGCGTGTCCAACACATCGAAGACATGACGCAGCCCCAAATGACTGCCCCGATCCTCGATTAGCGCGATGCCTTTTGCGCCGCGTTTTACCCAACGGTTCAACCGCTTGTTCCATATTTCAATTGTAGCACAGGCCGTAGCATCGGGGCGCTGCGCGTAGATCAAAAGTTGATCCTGAAACGGATACTTGTAGTTCCAGGCCGCCGTCCGCAGAAAATCGGCCCAGCGCTCGGGATCATCCGAAACCGCGTGGGCCGTACCGGCGGCAAGCTCGGCCATTCGCTGCAACTTGGCTGTCAAAGGTCGCACCTCCTCATACGAAGGTAATGTGGTTCGTCAGACGAATGCCTTCCTCGGAATATCGGGGGGTGAGCCGGATAAGTCCGTTTTGCTGAAGCCGATGCAGATTGCGACGGACAGCAGAAGCGGAAAGACCCACCTCTGCCGCAAGCCGTCTGGATGAAAGCAATACCGTGCCGTTTCGTCCGCCAGCGCGATCCAGCAAATAGCTGTACAGCAGCTTCGCCGCAGGCGGAACCGATACGCCGGCCAGCAGCCGGTAACGGGCCAGATCATTCATAAAAGTGCGTCCTCCTATCGTTCCGGCTCCTGCTTTTTCTTTGGCGCGGCGGGAGTTGAGGGCTGCTGTCGATGCTGCTCGGTCAGGCGCTCGGGGCGGGCATAGCAATAAACGTAAAAGTTATAATCTCCGGCAAAGGGAAAGCAGCGCAAATAGTAACGATGTTCCTGTGTTTGCATGCAGAAACCATACACATCCGTACTCCGACTGCCTTGAATACGCGCCTCCGAGTGTTGACTACAAAATCTGAGCATATCTTTGCGGCTTTTCAGCACACCTTGATCCCCAATGGCTTGCATGACTTTTCCCAGTTCCGCTTCAAAATCCGGCGTCTGTAATGGAGAGTTCCGGCTGAACCAGCTCATCCAAAATTCTTCGCCTGAACGACCAAAATCGCCGCGAAGATGGCCAATGCAGCCACGTTGTACATTCTCCTCCGCAGAACCGGAATAAAATAGCGCCGCATCCTCGGGTGCGGCGCTTCGCAGCTTCTCCATCTCTATTCCTCCCGGCTGGTGAATTTAATGCGTTCCTCCCGTTCCGAAATCATCGTAACTGGACAAGTCGGCATGATAAAACACAACGTCCCCGTCTAGCAAAGAGAACATCCCCCCGTAAGGATCGACAAAACTGCGCTGAAAACCTTCCATCTGCCACTGGTTGTCCAGCGGCGCATTTTTATACTGCAAATGCGGGTGAGCAATGTCCTTATTGCGAATGGTTTCGATGTTAAAATTGACTACAATATAGCCGTCACGCAGGAAGATCGGCGCATTGTCGTCCAGCCGGTGGGTACGTCCGTACTCGGCCAGATTGATGCCTGCTGGCATTGCATAGGGAGCAGCCGGAAGGCTATACTCACCAAACCAGCGCTGCACCGAGGCATTGGCCCGCGCAGTATCAATGCCAGACGGCACCTGCATGCTGCCGATAAACGTCCGAAGCTGCGAAGGAAGCAGCATGCCGTCGTAGCCACCGACGTAAATCCGCTTGTGCGCCGCGTCCTTCAAAGCCCGCTGTACATACGACGTCTGAGTGCCAGAGGAACCATTCAGCTTCCACAGTGAACTGGCCGTGTTGGTTAGCTCCTGCTGCGACACATTGCGCAGGCGGGTGTCGAGCGTCACCAACCGCTGCTCGGTATCTTCTGTGGAGCCGATCCGAATAAACCGCTTGTTTCCCGAATGATAGTACAAGTCCACCTGTTGCCGGTTTTTGCTCTGCTTGTCAACGAAGTAAAAAGTCGGCGTAATCTTCACGCCATCGCCCGCGCTGAACATGTTGCCAAGCGTTTTGACCTCAAATTTGAAGTGATAGCCTGTTTTTACGACAACATTTTTCTTTCCGCTCTCTGGGTGACTGCCGGGCCGAATCGGCAGCACGTAAGGGGCCGTATTGCCGCGCGCCGCTCCGTCGATCCCTTTTGTGCCAACCCAATAGCTATTTCCGGTCGGCGTCGCACTGCCTGCCGCCGTTCTGAACACCTTTTCCCACTGGTAGTCGGCAATATCGGTAATTCGGAAGTCGAACAGACGGCCAATAACCTCAACCGCCACAACTTGCGTCGCCACATGATTAGTTAAGTCCAAATTGGCATTACTTTGTGATGTGAATGAAACCGGACTGTTTTCGGCAAACGTGCGGAACAGTACATCATAATTTCCCTCATCTACCCAAACGGGCATGTAAAAAGTGGTTGTAAGCTGGCCGACAGGAATCGAAGTCCAGGTGTCCTTCGGAATCAACGTTCCGTGGTCAGCCTTGTATACATCGAATGGGAACCTTACCTGCTTGTCTCGCACATATTTGGCATAGTCCCGATTGCCGTAGCCGGTAATGTCCCGGTGCGGCCCGCTGGTAGGAATCGTCACGGTAAAGGGGCGATCCAGAATAAGCGCCGAACGATCGGCTGTCGGCACCGTTTTCTGATTGTGCGCCTGATCGTCGGCTACAGACGCCAGATTGACGACGGGGGTATGCACCGTCACCAAATTGATGCCGTTGATTGGGAAGCTTTGGTTCGACCCGCCTCCGATGCCCTTGACCAGCGTATAATAAATCGTCCCCGCGCTTGGCTGGCTCCCCTTGTTCGTTTTAGTCGCATCGATGACAAATCCCGAACCAAATAAAACATCCTGACCGATCATGGGAGATGCAGGAATCGTCCCCGGAGCAGGAGCCGTTTCCTCCACCGTCCGATTGTCCATGATCGTTTGTCCATTAAAGACGACCGTGTCGTTCTTGACCTTGATTTTCCCGACCGCATTTTCAGCCTCTGACTTCCAGTTCTCGCTTGGAACCGAAGGTCTACTGGAGCCGCCGTAAACCGTTTGACCGGAAAGCACAACGTTGCGATACACCGGGTCCGTAATATGGGACGAGACCGCTGCATCATGGGTGGCGGAAACAGACGGTGCGGAATACCCGTTTGCTTGCAGCGTCACCGAACCGGAGGGCAGGGCATAGTTGGCGACTGTCGCCTTCTGTAAGCCGTACACTTCCAAACGGTCTGCCAGCCAATAGCTGTACTTTCGTTCCACACTGTAGCTTTGGGTGACCGTTTGCGTGTCGGATCGGGATACCGGAACCGTGGTCGAATGACCTTCGCTATCCGGCGGGCCGGGAACATATTCCGTCCAGCTCAGCGTATAGGTGCGGCTGACTGTAATCGGATACGATTTCGAGCCTTTCACTTCTGTGAACGTGTTGCGATACAAATACGCTTTGGCGCTCGCGTTAACATAAAGGCTTTCTGAGGTCGGTATTCCCTTCAAAACGTCAAAGCGTTCTGCGCCGCGAGAATCCGCCTTTATGATCGCCGATGCCGTGGCATCCATCGCCTCGACTTGCTGGCTCGTGCCAGGTAACGAGGTATCGCCGCCGTCATTGTCGCCTTTGCGTACGGTGTGATCCGAGGTGGAATCTCCGCTGTTACCATTAGCATCTTTTACGACGACCGTGATTTTGACGGTAATACTGGAGCCGGATGTGAATGGAATTTTGATCGGCAGCGATTTACTTGCCGTCAGCCCGCTGAGTGAGCCGGACTTATCGCTAGGCGTAACGAATGTTGCGTTCTCTATTTTTGTGATCTCATACGTTTTGAGCGGCACGGGTGACTTCGCTTCAAATACAAAATTTCCATTCACCGTGGTAACTGAAGCCTCGACGTTATCTGGCGCGTCGATACGGGAAGTCACGGTAATCGGAGAGGGGATTTTATAGATGCCGACGAAGTTGGAGCCGCCAGAGCCAACCAAGATGGAGCGTTCGAGTAGCTTCGCGTCGCCTTTTTCTTGTATGAATAGCTTCTCATCCGGCTCCTTATTGTTTGTGATATACGTGCGAACAATTTCATATGTCTGGCCGCCAGATGTGAGCTGCGGATCAAACGTATAGTTCGCTTCCTCTCCAGTCTCGTAGACGCCTTTGTCGACTTCCTTGAGTTTCGTGCCATCCTCCTTCTGATAGATCGCCTTTACCGGGTTATTTTCAGCGTATTCGGCAATAGCCTCCGTTCCACCAAGCGCCACCGTGAAGCTTCGCGTTCGCACCTTCGGATTCGTATCCGGATTTTCCTGCAACCAGCTTTTCTGCGTTAGGTCCTTCTTCGGCGATAGGTAGGAGCGGACAATACTGTACGTCTTCCCGTTATCCTCTATCGTCGCAGGAAACTCGTGGTTGATCGTCTCGCCGACTTTGTAGTCGCCCTTATGGAACGTGACCTCAGGCTGCTTGAGGATCGTTCCTCCCACGGTTTTCGCAACGACATCGACAGGAAAATTCGCGCTCCGATAGGGGACATGAATCCCAAAGTAATCATCGAGATCATCCGGGTGCGCCCAAGGTTCAGCGTTCTTGATTCCTTCTAACGTGTAAAATGGGCCCTTGCGCACGTTTCCATTGCCATCGACGGATACCATAATTGCGTACAAGTACAGGTCGTCGTTGTCCAAGATGTCTCCCATGCCTGCTTGCCACATGCCGTCCGTTACTAAATCTTCACTGACTTCATAGTAGGTTGTGACCGGCTCTCCGGGAATTGGGGGGTTCGGATTTTGCGCGACTTGACGCACCTGTTGATTGACAAATGATGCGTGACTGCCGTTACGTGGATCACTACACTGTTTGGATGATGTATTCGTGCAGAGTTGGTCACGACGCACCGTCCAACCTACCGTTCTGTAGCGGATGGACGAGGTTGCTGCTGTGCTAGTGATTTCAAATTTGATCTTACCCTCATCTACCCGGACAGCCGGTGTCGCAGCATTCGTAAGAAACGGAAAGCACGACAATAAAAAAGAGCATGCCAGCAGCATGCTCAACGTGATTCGTATGAATTTATGTTTGCGCATCTAGTTCGAGTCCGCCTTTCTAATGATATGATTGCGGAACAAACTTGCATTCGGATCAACCTTCAACGTACTTCCCCAATCGCCGCCTACATTAGTGGATAGAGAAATATCGGCGTAGCCTTCGTACCAAACACCTTTCTCAAACGTTTGTTTATTCGGGAACCACTCATCGTAAAGCAAGTCATTGCTTGCCTTGTACGAGACGAATTTAATCCTGAACTTGGATCGCACAAAGTTGTTGCCAAACCCATCTTTATAAATCATGGATGGCTCGGGATCAAGATAGCCTTCCATCTGGATTTGGTTCTCTCTGACCCATTCTGCGTAGCGGCGAATATGTTTCAGTTCGGCATCAGAGTTTTGCATTTTGGTAGCAAAAACCGCCTGCGCCCAAGCGTCATCAATCGTGTTGTAATTTACATTCAGCCAAAGCGCACCGAATGCTTTCAGTCTTCCCATCCAAATATCCACGTTCTTCTTGTTGAATTCCGGCTTCGTCGAGTAGAGGACGGATGAAACTTTGCTGTCTTTTGGATGCGAAAATGGATAGCCCATCTCGTACATTTCGTTCGGAACATCCGCAAGAATGTATGGATAATCGCTCGCATTATTCGGTAAGTCGGTCGTGCGAATCAAGCGCCCCCATTGGTCGGTCTGCGCCGCGCTATCTTCGCTGGTCTTGATAAACACGGTGTCTGTCGGATTGTCCCAATCCACCTTCGCACCCAACACCTCGCTTACGAAACGGAGCGGCACAAACGTTCGACCGCCGCTCAGGATGGCTTTCGTATCCAAAGTGACCGCTTTGCCATCTACCTGCACAACATTTTGGTCAATCGTCAGAACGATAGATTGATCGTCTCTCATAATCGGAACCGTCTGTGTTTTCGATTCCCAGCCGACTTTCGCTCCGAGCGATTCGGCGACAAAGCGTACCGGGACGAGCGTTCGCCCGTTCTCATCAATAAACGCCTGCGCGTCGGGAAACCAGATTTTTTTGCCGTCCATGACGACGCTGACAAAGGTTGGCGGTTTACTGGCTGCGCTTGCAGTCAAACTGAATATACTTCCGAAAAGTGTCACAATGAGGAGGGATACTAACCTTCTTTTCAAATGCCTCACTCCCTAAAGAAAATATGCGAAACTGGAAAAACTTGCTGTTGCCTACATCATAGTGCCGATTCTGTTGCCTGTCCACTGTCCGGCAGCCTCTCCTCTGCAGGAACCAGGAGCCGCTCGTTACTCCGTGCGCGAAGCCCTTCTTCTTATAACAACAACGACGATGACAAGAATCAGCAGCAAGCCCCCGTAGACGCAGGATGGGCGCAATCCAAATGAACCTTCATGAAGCGGAGAAACGTCCCCAGTAGCCTGAGTCACGGTTCCAGATGGCATAGTCCGACCGTCCGTTACTTCAAAAGGGAAATCCTTCTGTTCTGTGCGGTCACCCAGCATTGTCTTTACTTCCGCCATGTAAGAACCGGGAGAAAGCGGCCAGTTTAGCTCCGCCATGTACTGTGCGACCGTGCCTGCATAAATGGAATCAACCGTAGATTTCCTTTCAAACAAAAGCTCGCTGGTATCGTCCTGCCGTTTGAGTTGCACCTCGATCTCCGGTTCGGACAAGCTATCGCCTTCATTGACCAGCAAAATCGTCAGGCTCGCTTTTCCGTTCTCCAGCGTGTATACGGCTGCGTGCGGGACAGCCTCAGGAGGCTTCGCTTCGACCATCTTGTAGTTGAGGATGACCTGCAACCCGATTTTACGCGTCGCCGATTCCCTCATACTTTGATCGTAGACGCCGATGACGGACACGTACTGGCCCGGCTCCACACTTTCAGGTATCTGCATTTTCATTGTAAAGCTTTGCGTCTCGCCAGCCTTGAGGGTTATACTGCGATCCGGCGCCCTGTACCATGCAGCCGAACCGGTATCGGGATCGCTCGGTAAAGTAAAATCCTTACCGCCGCCCAATGCGGGCATGGCATCGGCCGCATAGAGCAGCGCTGTTATTTCCTCATCAGTGGGATTCGTGACGTGAACCGTGTACTCGCGCTTATCGCCGGGTACTATATCCTCGACATAAGCGCTGAGCTCCGGGTTGATCCGGTCGGAATCCCCACTGATGACCAGTTGCTGTCCGTCCATAGGGTTTGTAAATCCGGCGGCTATCCAAAAAACGATTGCCGCCAGCAACAGTCGAATCCACATGATTGATGAACTCCTTTGCTACTATTCCGCTTGCCATCGCTCACATGAGCGAATAGGCAAACATTCCTGCTAGATGGCCGAGCCGGGGCAAGGGAGGGGCATATATCCCTTGCGCGCGGCTGCTTGCTCGCTGGCAAACGTTTCTTCGGCCTGATAGGTGTAACCGCAGGAACTGCGAAAGTACACCTTCATACTACCTTTCCCGGCCCCGATGATCGTTGGACGTTTCACGATGCGGCTCCCGCCAAGCGCATAGTTGTTGTACACCTTTGCTCCCATCGGGATACCTTGTACAAAAGCCAAAACGCCCACATCATCCACCGTATTGTGCCAGTCCTCATCGGAGATCAGAGGCAGGGTGAACGTGTAGGAAAGGCCATTTCGAGAGACCGTTTCGTTATATCGATTGATCCGGTAGGCCAACTCGTCCTGGATCGCCCGGACAATCGTGCTTCGTCGCACCTGCTCGAAGAGCGCAGCATCCTGCAAAAGCGGAATCGTCGTTTGCTGCCGGATGTCCTGCCGCAAGCCCTCATGCCAGCCTCGGCTGGCCGCATCGTAAGCGAGTACCTGCTGGTCGAGTGTAAAGGAAAGGCTGTTGCCCGCCGAATCGGCATACGCATAAGGCTTCTTCGTTCCCCAAGCCGGTTTCATGACGGTTTTCCCGTCAGTCCCCGTCCATTCTTGCTCGGAATAGACGTAAAAGCCGTCGTACCCGACGATCACGATAGCCGGAATGTAGCGATGCAGAACATCTTGCGACACCGAATCATCCGCAGTGCCGAAGCCCGCGTCCAGCGTCCGGTAGAACGCCGCCAGCGCTTCTTCCTTGTTCAGCGCGACATGTTTGGCCGAGGCATATTGCGCTTCCTGCTGCTGGCTTGCGTTAACGACGAGCAACCTCGCGGCATCGTCTACCGCCGCATCCAGCGCAGCGTCGTATCTCAACTCCGTCAGCATCGTCCGTCGAAGGGTATCCGTCTCATTCCGATTGACGATCGCGAAGGGGAGAAACAACAGCGCGCCGACGATGGCCCATTCAATCCATTTCATTGCGCACCACCCCGCCATACGGAATCACGATTTTTTCATTTGGACTGATGGTATTATTCAGAAAATCGAAGAACAGCGTGCCTGCCGTTCGGTTCGTATTGCGCACAATCACCGAGAAGCTGTCGCCTGAGCGCATCCTGTAACGACGGCTTGGGTGATCCTTTGCAGTCTGATTGTCCGGGAACAGCACCGGAAGGATCTGCGCATTGAAAAACGCATCGTACTGCACTTCGTAACTGCCCATAAAGGTTTCAGGCCGTGTCGGATCGCCGTAAACCGGTACGTACTTCTTGCTGTCATGTTCCATCTGAACGTTGAAGCTATTGCCGGTCGCCGCAAGTGCGCTCACGAAATCGTTGTACATCGTTGGCGTGATGCCGCCTTTGTCCCGAACCGCATCGACAAAGGCTGTCGTCGCGCGCAAGGCGACCAACTCCGAAATATCGTCCTGCTGGTCAAAGGCGGCAGAGAGCGGGTAGAGATAGAGCAGCAGAATAGCGATCAATACGGCGAAAATTTTGATCAAACTGTTCATGGCAGGCTCCTTAGTGTCAGGCGCTGCAAGTGACCGGAAGCGTCCCGTTCATAGGCGGGCTGATATCGCCCCTTCAGACGTATGCCTACGGACGAAAGCTGCTCCCGTTCCAGCGGCGGCGCGAATCGAATGCCGTCTACCACCATTTCCGCATCTCCTTCATCTAGGCGAGCGATAGCTTGCAGCACTTCCGCACCGGATACCGAACCGTCGCCCGAGAGCGGTACAGCGATTTGCTGCAAGTTGCGCTCCTGCGATTGGCCGGTTACATAGGCGAGCGAATTGAGTGAGGCACAGGTCTGAAACAAAATCAGACCGCTTCCTGCGGCCATGAGGAAAACGAGCAAGGCTGCGCTCATCTCCAGCATCGTTCTTGGCGCATAGTTCATGCGTTACACCTCCTTCATGACGAAAGCGTCCAACCTGGGCCGGACGCTTTCGTAACTTCATCCGACCTTATTGCTGCCGGAAGATGATGCCGCGAATGACATTGCTGCTGTCCAGCACCAGCGTGCTGCGGAACTTGCCGCTTGGATTAACGTAGTTGATGTCCGCTTCGTCTACGGTCTGGCTAATCTGGCCGGGTGCGGCTCCGACGATTGCGCCGTAGGTGACGCTATCCAGAGGCACACCGGTATTGACAACCTTGCCGTACCACTGACCGGTCGGGTTTTTGCCGGTAACGATCTGGATGCCAAATTGGTCCTGATCGCGGAACTTGCGAAGCGCGTTGACAACCTGACTGCCCGAAAGCGTCGTATTGTCATACACCGTAAACGCCGTTTGTGAAAGCTCCGTCTGGATATTGCTGAAATTGCTTTGAGCCGCCTTGGTCGAATCCTGGGCGGAAATAAACAGCACGACAGCCAGTGTAATGAGTGCGATGGCAAGGAAGATTCCTGCTGCCATGACAAGTGCCTTCTGCGCATTGGACATGTACAATTCTCTCCTTTGATTGGGGGGATAAAAAAACGCCTTCCCGCTGATGAAGGAAAGCGTCTGTATGGGTTACTGGATGCGTTGAAGCTGATCGTAGTACACGGACATCTGATGCAGGCTGACGACGACAAGCGGAATGACCAAATACCCGAATATCAGCGCCATCAAGGGGGCAAACCCGATCCAGCGGCTCCAGCCTGCCTTTTGTTCGATTAACTGTTCATACTCCTGCTTGCGCTGCTCCCGCGCAAACCCCTGCTCTGCTTCGAGATCGTCAAATGCCTGCCGGATCGTCAAATGCTGCGAAGCCATTTCCAGCTTTTCCACGATCCGAACAAAAGGCAGAAACGGTGCATCTTCTTTGAGCTGCGCAAGTGCCTGCTCCTCACCCTGTTCAAAGTGAAGCAGGCAGGCTTGCAGTGGCTCCTTGAAGACCTGCGCGAACTGCTCCATCCATAGCAGAAGCTGTTCAACCGACATCCGTTCCATCTCGGCGAGCATGGCAATCACGGCCTGCAACTGATCCACCTCGTGTTTCATCTCCATCTGCCGCATACGCCGCTGGAACTGTCGAATACCAACTGGCAGCATGTACCCGCCCCATCCTGCGGCGAAAGCCAAAAACGCTTCCCACCACGCCAGAAAAGGCTTATTCAGCTTCTCCAGCTTGCCCAGGATGCGCCGCGCCGCCTCTCGAAGCTGATCCTCCTTGATCTGTGAAGCCGGGTCCTTGCGCAGCAGGCTGATGACGCTATTTTCGCTTCGCGGCCTCACCTCCTTTAATTGATCGAGCATCCTTCGATCCAGCGCGGCAGCTTCCCGCGCCTTCGTATCCTCCTCCGGGGACAACTGCCCGAATAGTGTTCCGGGCTTCACCGGTGCATACAGCACCTGATGCCGCTCCGCTGCATGCAAGGACACGAACAAGCCCAGCACCGTTAAAATGGATGCGAACCCGGCCACGATCCGTTGCACGTAAAACCATTCGAGACGTAAGGGAGAGGCTGTATCCTTGAGCAGCCGGGTTATCCGTTCCGCTTCTCGCGAGCCGGGAACCGGCCCCAGTCGGTGGGCCAGCCAGCGCATCCACGGCCAGCCATAGACCCGTTGCTCCCATCTTTTTCGGCTGGTGGGCCTTGCGGTCGCATCCAGCTCCGACAGGTTGCGCAGCAGCACGTAGCATAGCCACACGACGACAAGTAGACAGAGTTTGACGGCCCAACCGAAAGCGCTGGCGTAGAACGTGTCCATTGCCGGAAAAAAGTGGCTGGCCCAGGCTTCAATCGGACGGGTAAACAGCAGCGGCAGCAGCGCGATAACGGTCAGCCCCTGTAATAAGAAGCTGAGACGCTCGCGACGCAGCAATTCCAGATTCAGTTCGATGGACAGCTTTTCCAGTCCCTTGAGGTAGACCGAACCGCTTTCCGTTTGCTGATCGCCATGCTCTTTGATGAGATACGACAATCCCGCAAAGCCCTGCAAATAGCGATTCGGGGCATGCTCCACATATTGCGCCAGTTTATCTTCGGCGTCGCTGTCCGTCAGCATGTCGTACAGTTCTTGCCCGTGCAGTGCCATTTCATACGGCGCGCTGTCAGCCGATTCATAGACGGCTTCATCCACCATCCCGTGACGATGGTAATGATGTCTTACATCCCCAAGAAACAAACGAAGTTGTCGCAGCAGCCGCATTTCGAGCCGATAAACACCCATATCCGAGAGGATGCCGTGGCCGACCCAAAGACCCATGCCGAGCATCGCCAGCGTGAAAGGGTCGCGCACCGCCAAAACAAGCGGAATCGCGGCCAAAAACAGGACAAGCCACATTATGAGTGCCGATTTCATCACCTCAAGCCGCAGCTTCCATTCGTCCCCGAGCCGCAGAATGACCAATCGCCTGCGAAGGTGCTGCAAGTACATCCTTAAAACCGGCATCTGCTCGCAAACGCTGTATAGCTGCTGCATGAAACTGTAAACCGCCTGCTTGCGAGGCGCTTGCCCCGGCTTACGTAGCGCTTCGTAGCGCCGGACTGCCTCCACCTCCGAATCACGCCGGGACAGCCACAGGAAGGCCGCGACAGCGGCAAGAAAGAGCACAGTTGCGATGCCGAGCAGAGGGGAGAGCCATTCCCGCATCATGTCTCATCCCCCCAATGGGATGCCAGAAACGCATCAAAGACAGCCTGATCGGGGCCGCTCAAGTATTCCGTAATCTCGCAGCGACTTTGCTCGGACAGGGGATGAACGGCAACGTAACGACCGTCGCGGTATTCGACGAGATTTCGGGCGGTGTACAGCGGGCGATCCGTCGAGCGGCGAAAGTATTCGAGCGTCGTTTCCATAAAGGCTGCCATTCGTTCGTCCTTTGTCATTTTCCCGCGAAAGGCTTCCGGGTACGCCGTCTCCTGCGGCACTGGGACGCATTCCGTAATGCGCTCGATATATCGCCGTCCGTCCAGGTCGCGGCGGAGGTGAATATCGAAGTTGACGACGCTGACGACCTGCTGCTCCGCCACACGCTCGTTCGTAAACACCTTTGTTTTCAACAAGGAATTGCGGAGAGACAGCACTAGGTCACGGAAGGTTTTGGCGTGATGCGTGAACAAGGTGAATAATGACGCCACCTGTGCCATCTGAACCATCCAAGCGGCGACCGGATCGGTCGCTACCTCGCCCAAAATATTGACAGAGCCGTCCGTCTTCTTCTGGATGTCCAGCCCCTGTTGACCGGAAATCGTCTCGGTTTCGCGCAGGCTGACGATGTTGCGTTCTGGATAAATTTTGCGCAATTGAAGCTCAAAGCTCATTTCCTGTACCCGGATGGGCAGCACTTCTGGAATATGGCGAACCATCGCCATAAGAAGCGTTGTTTTGCCGCTGCCCTGCGCACCGGTAATCGCGGTGATCCGCGCACCCGATACCAAGTAACGAATGAGGCCAATCGGCAATTCCGCGCCTTCGTCCTGAATCAACTGCTCCAGCGTCGCGCTTTGCACGTCGAATTTGCGCACAAAAAAAGCCCACGATTCACTGAATCGGGGGCGCAGCACGACGACGCGGGAGCCGTCTGCCATTTCATTGACCTTAAATCCGTTCGCCTCGGACAACTGGCCGGGAAAATTGTGCTTGTAGATGATCTGGCAAACGCGTCGCAGTTCCTGCTCGGAGCCGAAGGACAAGAAGCTCAGGTGGATGGACTTCCCCTTGTAAAACAGCCATATGCTGTCATGCGAACGGGGCAGCGACTGAAGCTGTGCGTCCTCCTCCAGCGACCATTCGCCCTCCCACATGAGCGGCGGCAGACCAGATACGCCCCCGGATACGCCGTCCACACGCATGTCGCGCAGCTCGTCCACGACACTGAATCCCTTGTAATGCTGATAAATCCGCTGGACGACAAGCTGGAGCTTATCGTCCGTCGTCAAACGCGGCGCTTCACGGGCGAAGACGCTACGAATATCCTCCGACGTAATCCGGTACGTTTCAAGGTGGCCTTCCTCGTTTCGTCTTTGCCGATCCCATTCATAGGTTTGAACGAGCCGGTCGAGCGCATGAAGCCCGGCTTCCTTTTTATATGTGTAAATCAGAATATCAAACTGGTCTTGCGCGGAGAGGGACTCCGGCTGATGAAAGGGCAGCAGGAGGTTCAAATGCGCATCGTCCAGTTCATAGCGCTGCGCGAGCAGGTCGGCAATGATCTCCTTGACGTATTCCTTGTCCCGCAGATCACCGGAGGTGCAGCCCCGCAGCGCCTTTTTCAGCTCCGCCCGTTTGCTTTTTCGGCGGCGGTATTCTTCCTCCGACAAACCGAAGTCGGCCAGGTTGCTGCTGGTTAACTCGTGTAGCGTTGCTTTTACGAAAGTGGTCATCGCTTCCAGCGTATATACCGATGTGTCGTCCGTCCGTTCCGGCAATCGTCGGCTCAGGCGCAAATAAAGGAAGAAGATTGAAAGCAACAAGAGCGCGATCAGGATGAAGGCATTGAGCATAGCCGTCATAGCGTGTCGCCCTCCTTCCCGCCGAAAAGGGACTGCCTTGTGCCTGCGCTGTCGATCACAGCCTGCGCCAATCGTCGCACCTGCTGCACGAACAGGTGGTTCTCATGACCGCTTGCTATCTTTCTGTTGCGAAACCAGAAAGGATTCGCTTCGCCATGCTGTGCCGCATCCATCCAGCCTGTATTATGTGCAACAGGGTACAAGGTCGGTCCTATACGGAATTGACGCATGAGATTTTTAGAAGTGAGCGTCGAATAAGGGTCGTACTGTCCGAACACGAGCAGCGTTCTTCGGCCTTGCAGCATCGCTGCTTCTGCCGATTGAAAAAATCGCTCAAGAAGGAGGCGGTTTTGCGGCAGGCAGACGACCCATACGTCGGCCTGCTGCCGCAGCATTTCGTCCCAAGCCGACCCGCTGCCGCTCCCCCCATCCAACAGCACTACATCGTAAGCGCGGCGGGCAACCGCAAGCAGCGGTGTGAGCCATTCTTTTGCCGTTTCGATAAAGATATCCTCTTGCTTGATGGAGCCGGGCAAAATATCCAGGCGATCCCGCAGCAACGGATGGGCATAGTCACGCAGCATGACAGGCTCCAGCTTGCGGTTTTTCAGCAGACGCAAGAGCGCATCAATTCCCGTGTCCGGGGTATGCATGTCCTCTCTTCCGGCAGGTCGATAATAGGCTCGTTCGACAGCAGCATAGCTGCTCTGCAAATGCCCGAGCAGCAGCAATCGCGCCGAATATTCCAAACCCATGCACGTCGCCGCGGCGAGCAGATTGGTCGTTGTCCCGGCCTGACCGGAAACAGGACTCCAAAATACAACGGTAGCTCCCATAAACGTTCTCCTTTCTACCACACCCGCACCCGTTTACGGGCGATTGCCCAGGCTCGTCGCGCTGTCTTGCGGTCGCAATCGCCAAGCTGCTCGAGCATCGTCAGCAGCATCTCGCGAAACGCCCCGGTCAGCCCGCGAAGGTCGATGCGGCCGTGGTGTTGATTGTTCAAATCGACGGCTGCATCGCGTTCGTCCAAAGGGAAGCGAAACACCGTATCCTCCAACTGGATATGCCGCAACCGCTTTTCGGCTCGCCAAGCTGCCAGCTTTCCCGGTATGTCAGGGGAGATCAACTCGAAAAACGAGACAGGCTCTTCCGTATTCTGTAAGCCGAGACGAATCATCAGTTCCTCGTTTTTCTCCAGCGATAACCGCCTTCCATCCCAGCACCACACCCGCTTATCAAACTGGGACAGGTTGTGGTGGAAAACAAATTCCGTATGGTCAGTGTCCACCAGCATGATGTCGTATGCCGGTGCCGTCCCTACCTGTGCCAAACCTCGTTCAAGCTGTTCGGGAGTGAGATAGCCGTAGGCCACATCCATACCTTCATAATCCTGAACGGCGCTATTGGCATAGGCGTGCGGCAGATAACCCCGAATCGACTGCGTGACGGTTGAATCCACCAACAGCACTTTATTCCCCAACGCCACAAGCAAGCGGCCAAGCACCAACAAAGCATGCGTCTTGTCCGCTACGCCGATAAAAACAATTTTTTTCATATCCGCACTCCTCATTGATTGAAGATATTTTCCCACTTATCTTCGCTTGCCGGAGGCGCTTCGGTTGCAGGAGGCATACCCGATGGCTGCGACGGCGAAACGGCAGGAGGGGGCTTCTGTTGATTTTTCGAAGATTGCGTAGCTGCTGCACCAGCAGCATCACTCACGCTAGGCTGCGGACCATTCGTCGAAACTGCTGATTCTCCAGACTGCGGTGTGCCTACTGGCTGTGTTCCGCTCATGGCATTGCCCTGCCGCGTCGTCATCCGTTCGTTTTGCAACTGCTGCTGCACGGTTACACTACCGCTAGTGACGCGAAGTTTGTCCGAGTCGCTGACCGCCTTCAAATTGCCATCCAGCGTTTGACGCAACGCGCGGGCAAGTTCGATTTTTGCGGTTTCGAGCAGATTGGGATCGACTGCCATCAGGTTCAATACCTTCTGATTGGCCGGATAGTTGACCACAGCCGCTTCCTGTAAGCCCGGCTCGATGTACGGGAGGGCATACAACCGCGCTCCCTGCAAGTACGCATCAATAATTGCGCTGGACGTTTGGAGGATGTCCATCTCATTCAGTTCCAGCCACACAACCGTACCGGACAACTCCTGTACCTTCTTTTTAGATAAGAGAACAAAGTCCTCGCCGGTTGGAAAGCCGATGCGAACGTCTATATATTGGTTAGGCTTGAGATTAGAGGGAAGCTGAATGACCTGAAACTCCTGTATGCGCAAATCCTTCGGAATGGGCTGTCCTTCGTACAATAAAGAGGAAAGTAGCGGCGTTCCTGATGCAAGCTCGATCTTGGCGTTTTTGCCGATGATGCTTTCCCGGTCGGTGATGACGCCCGGCGGAACCAAACTGACGGGCATCGGAACAGCCTTGAGGTCATCCGCTTTGAGCGAGACGCCTGCCGGTATTGTTTTTGCAGTCGTCCAGACATTTCGGCTGTTTTGCTGCTCCTCCTTTTTCAATTGCTGAATCTGCCGCTCATACTCCTCTTTCATCTGTTGCTGCTTTTGCTGCTGATCGGTGTGCCGCATCAGCATATACAAGGCCGCTGCTACCAGAAGCGCCACGCTGATTGCGATGGCTCCCATGATGAGCGTCTTGCGGTGTCGATACGTCCATGACATCGTTCACGATCTCCTTTCATTTATATAGAAGATACCTTGCGCTTCTCTTAACGCGCTTCGCCTCGCGGACGCGGCTTTGATGGGGCTTGCTCCGCTTGTCGTTGTGCCAGCTTCTCGGCCGCCCATGTGGGCGTATGCTCCGGCTTCAGGAACCCCATCAGGTCTTCCCGGTTATAGCGGTATTCATCGCCGGAATAGAGGGTTTCCGCATAGATCGCCCGCCCACGTGAGTTCCCGGAGGCACCGAAGCCTCCCGTTACCCAAATCAACTGATGGTCTGCCGTGCGAAATTCCGGCCGCAACCAATCCAAACGGGTCACAACAATTCTGCCGCCGAGATCATCGTCACTTTTGATGGGCAGGCATTGGTCGGGTTGAATGGGAGGCATCGGCTCCGTGATCGTAGCGCGCTCGGTCTGGAGTTTCTCGATTTCCCATTGCAATAGCTTGGTAAATTCCTGCATTGCGACCAGGTAATCCGCATATCCTTCTGCACCGTAATACTGATCGATGCCAAACAAATTATTCTGCGAGCAGTAGCAAACCAAATAGGGCTTTTCGGTATTCGTGATGTCGATGCCTAAAACAACCTCCACCCTGCCAATGGGTAGCGCTTGATAGACTTCGTAGTCACCGGCCATTCGTTTCTCTTGCTCCATCGTCAGCCCTCCCGGTTCTTTTTGCGGTCATGTTTCTTGTGCCAGCCTTCGGCTTCCTGAGCCTGCTTGCGCAGTTGTGCTTCTTCCTCCTCGGATGGCCTACTACGCGCAAAACCCGGCTTTTCTTTCATTAGACGTTCATACTGACGCCGTTTTCCTTTCGTAAAGTCCATTGATGATCTCCTCCCCGAAAATAGGCATAAAAAAGCTCTCCGTCAGGGGAGAGGGCGCATGAACAGGGCGGCAACGGGGGAATTACCGTTCGTGCTCCCTCTGCCGCCTTTTGTACCAGCTTTCCAGCAGTTGCACGATTAGGTCTTCCTTTTGTTTTTCCGAGAAATCTCGTGGGAAAAAGCGGTCGATTCGTTCTCGCTGAATACTCATTTTTTCTTTCTGATTCGGCTTTTCCTCCGTCAGTATGGTGTAAATGACATCTGTATTCAGCCTGCCTTCTTGACTCATCTTTTTCATACGCTGAGCCTGAGCAAGTGAAGGCGTGCAGTCCTCGGCCTGCATGGTCTCGAATAGGGCTAGCTGTTCTTTCTCGGCCAAGTAAGATAACTCAACAGCAGGATTAAAGGCAATCCGTTTGTCGTCTACCATTTCGAGAATGTGAGGAGTGAGTTCGGTTAGGCGAACGTATCTAAATATTTGGTTTTTGCTTTCGCCCATCTGTTCTGCTAATATCTCGCTTGATTTCTTTGCAGCAGACTTGTTCCCAACTTGGGAACGAGTTAAATCTGTTCGTTGTCCTTGTCTGTTCATAGCTTCCAATTTCATTTTGTAGGCAAAAGCTTTTTCACTCGGAGAAATATACTCCCGTTGCAAGTTGCTATCCACCATGATGATAGTCGCCTGATCGTCATCCAACTCGCGAACGAGACATGGAATTGTCTCCATACCAGCCAATTCACTTGCCTTCTTTCGACGATGGCCGGATACCATTTCGTATCCACCGCCTACCTTTGGCCGAACTAAGCCGGGAACAAGGACACCATACAGCTTGACACTATCCGCCATTTCTAACATCGCTTCATCCGCCCTTACCTTAAAGGGATGACCGGGAAATTCACTAATTTCAGCCAATGGAATATCCATCACCTTTTCCCGTTGCGAATCGTTGCGGCTTTCCTCTGTCGAGAATAAATCATCGACTTTGGTCAGCTTTATGCTGGCGAGCCGATCTTCTTTCGCTGCCAATATCCTGCACCTCCTTCGTAAGTGCAGCGTAGGCTTTAGCAACCTGTCCGTTCGGATCGTGGGCATAAATGCTTTTACCCTTGGCGCTTGTTTCCGCCGCGCGGATGGACAGGGGGATTTCTGTATTGAATACACGCAGCTTATCCCCATAATCCCGACGCAAAACGAAAGAAATGTCTTTGGCGAAATTGGTTCGGCTGTCTACCATCGTGAGCAGCACACCATCCACAGCCAGCTTCGGATTAATTTGACGCCGAACGCGGGCAACCGTCTGCAAAAGCTGCGTCATGCCTTTGGCGGGCAGGTAGTGCGCCTGTACCGGGATAATGACGCTATCCGCCGCTGCCAATGCGTTGATCGTCATCATGCCCAAGCTCGGCATACAGTCGATCAGGATATAATTGTAAACAGCTTTGACGGAATCGATGTACGAACGCATAATCGTTTCCCTGCTCATCGTATTGACGAGCGCCACTTCGACTGCCGATAACTCGATGTTTCCCGGCATCAGGTCGATACCTTCATGATGATGCAGAATACCTTCCCTCGGTTCATACGGCTCCTCTGTCATGCCTTTCACCAGCATCGTAGCCAATGAAACGGATAGACTGTCCGGTTCATGGAAGCCCAGCGAATCCGTTAGGTTCCCTTGCGCATCCGCGTCCAGCAGCAGAACCTTCTTGCCTTCCGCCGCCAAGCCAATGCCGAGGTTGACCGCTGTTGTCGTTTTGCCGACGCCACCTTTCTGATTCGCGAGAGCGATTACTTTGCCCATCCAACAATTCTCCCTTCACGCAAAAAAGCCGACTGCGCTGAACATTCAATAGTCCAGACAATCGGCTTTTTGAAAAGTATCTATATAAAAAGAGAACGCCCCAATTTTTGGACGCTCTCTTGGATATTCACAAAATTCAATTAAAAGTCATCAGATGTGTCCACCCATTTCAAATCCAACACAATAGAAACTTCGATTTTATCTTTCAATATCTTACTTCTAAAGTCGTTTTCCTCAATTTTAAATGACGAATACTTCGCAGAATACTGATAATTCAGGACTTCTAGGTATCGACCCGACATATTCCTACCACGCACTCCACATGACTCGTCTGCGGGAACATGTCCACCGGCTGCACCCATTGAATCTGGTAGCCGCCATCCAGCAGCACCTTGCAGTCCTTTGCCAGCGTCGACGGATTGCAGGAGACGTAGACGAACTTCTCCGGCTTGACGCGAAGCACCGCTTCGAGGAAGCGGGCGTCGAGACCCGTCCGCGGCGGGTCGGCGACGATGACGTCCGGCGTCAGGCCGGACTTCGCCCAGCGGGGCAGCAGTTCCTCGGCTGCGCCGGTGTGGAAGCTCGCGTTAGCGCGGCCGTTGCGGATCGCGTTCTGCTTCGCGTCCTCCACCGCCTCCGGGATCGACTCGATCCCGCGTACCTCCCGCGCATATGGCGCGAGCCACAGCCCGATCGTCCCCGTCCCGCAGTACGCGTCGACGACGGTCTCCCGTCCGGTCAGCCCGGCGGCGGTCCGGACTGATTCATACAGCTTCACCGTCTGTAACGGGTTCAGCTGAAAGAACGCCCGGGGCGAGAGCGAGAAATGGAGGTCGCCAAGCGACTCCTCCATCGTATCCTCGCCCCATAGCGTAATTGTCCGCTCTCCGAAGATGAGCGGAGTCTTCCTGGGATTGACGTTCAGCGCAATCCCGGTGACACCCGGCAGCGCCAGGCGAAGGCGCTGCACCAGGTCGTCCTGGCGGGGCAGCCGTGACCCTGCGGAGATCAGGGTCACCTGCAGATGCCCGGACTGGAAGCCGTGCCGGACAACGATCGTCCGCACGCCGTCCTTCGCGCCGTTCTCCTTGTGGAGCGGAATCTCCAGTTCCTCCAGCACGGACTTGACCTGCTCAACGGCGCGGTTGACCTCGGGATGCTGGATGGGACAGCCGCTGATGTCAACGATATCATGGCTTCCCGCCTCATACAGCCCGGCGATCACTTCCCTGCCCTGCCGCTTCAGCTGAAGCTGGGCTTTGTTGCGGTAATCCCACGGATGCTCCATGCCGAGCATCGGCTTAATCTTCACATCCGCCAGTTCGGCATAACGGGCAAACGCCTCCCGCACCAGCTCCGTCTTCGCCCGGAGCTGCCCCTCGTACGAGATATGCTGAATCTGGCAGCCGCCGCAGCTTCCGAACACCGGGCACGGCGGCTCGATCCGGTCCGGCGACCGCTTCTCGACCTCGGTCAGCTGCGCCTTGATGAATTTCGGCTGCGTCTCGGTGACCTCGGCCTTCACAACCTCGTCCGGCAGCGCGCCGTCAATGAACACGGCCTTGCGCCGGTAGTAGCCGATGCCTTCGCCGTTAATGCCGAGCCGCTTGATCGTCACGACGATCCGGTCGCCTGACCGCAGCTCCTCGGCATTCCCGTGCGACGCGGCCTTCGGCCTGCCCGCAGGCTTGCCTCCGAATCGGCCTCCGGCAGCGTGACCCTTGCGGCGGTCCGCCTCTTGCGGAGCAGCCAGAAGCCCGCCGGGCCGATCCCCCCGGTCCTTCGGAGCGCGGACAGTCCCCGCCGCCGTGTCATTCCCCCGGCGGATCTCTTCTCGTCCGCCGCTTCGCCCCGCGCTGCCTTTCACGCCGCGCTGTGAACCTTTATAAGTTGCATTCCCTTTACCGGGTCTTTTCTGCTCGTTCATACCTGTTTCTCCATTCTTCTCGCTTGTTCGTGTCCACTATATCATGACGCCCCATGGAAAGCCATTCGTAAAAATAGGGCAGCATCGTCCGAAAAAAAATCCGGAGGAACGGCAGCAGAATCGCATTTCGCCTCGATCAGCAGGACAATGCAGGCAAGCGATCCGGTAGCCGGGAGCTTAACTATGTACAGGAGCGTCATGCTGCCTGCCTCCTTTGATACAGATGCATGGAAGTACCCTTATAATTAAGAAAAGTATGGTAATCTTAAATATAATAAACACTGATTCCGGAGGTTATCAAACATGAAGCCATTCGCTTTTCTCTCCGACTTTGACGGTACGCTGTCCGAGCGGGATTTTTACCACTTGATGATCGACAAGTTTTTCCCTGAATGGGGACATCAATTTTACCGGGACTGGAAGAAGACCAAGAAGATCGATGTGGAGTTTCTCAATACGATATTTGGCAGGCTTAATCTTACGGAAGAGCAGCTATTGGAGGAAATCCGCAATATTCCCCTTACTCCGGGGGCGATTGATTTTATTCATGAGGTGCAGGCGCATGGGGGCGATTTCTTCATTGTAAGCGCGGGGACGTCATGGTACATCGAACGGTTGATGAAGGCGCTGGATCTCCCCAATGTAACGGTCATATCCATGCCGGCCGTGCATGAGAACGGCGTGCTGCGGATCGTGCCTGACACCGCGAACCCTTTTTACTCGGAGATTTTCGGATTGGATAAGCGCAAGGTGCTTGAAGACATCCGCCAGCGCTATCGGACGGTATTATTCGCCGGAGACAGTGAACCGGACCTGGAGGCGGGCAAGGCTGCGGACATCGTATTTGCGCGCGGCGAGCTGCGAGAGCTGCTTACGCGAGACGGAGTCCATCATGTGCCGGTTAATAATTATCATGAAATATCGGACTACCTGAAAGAGCAGGGGTGGCCCGAATGAAGCATTCCAACGAAATCGCCATCCCCGCGCTTCTGGAGGTCGACGACCAGGTACTTTCCCGCTTCGGTGCACTGATCGGCAAGGCTGGCATCTCACGCGTCGTACTCTTCTTCGGCGATGGTATTCGCCATCTGTGCGAGCCGCAGATTATGGAATCGCTGAAGGAACAGCCCCGGCTTGAAGTGCTGGACAACCGCGATGTATTAGACAACAGTCTGGAGAGTATTACCAGTACGGCCTTCAGTCTTCCGGCTCATACAGAAGCCGTTGTCGGGATCGGGGGAGGCAAAGCGCTGGACATTGCCAAATATACCGCTTTTCTGAACGGCCTGCCGTTCATCAGTGTGCCAACCTCCGTCGCTCACGACGGGTTCGCCAGCTCCGGCTGCTCCTTATATGTCCAGGACCGTCGCACCTCGGTTCCTGCCCGGATGCCATATGGCATTCTGGTCGACCTGGAGCTGATTCGAAGTTCACCGGTTCAGTTCTTGTACAGCGGACTAGGCGATATTGTCTCGAAAATTCCGGCAGTCATCGACTGGAGGTTCGAGGAATCCCACGGGCTTACCCGGGTGAACGACTTCGCGGTAATGATGGCCAAGAAATCGGTGAACAGCATTGTACGGATGCCCTATACGGATATTCGCGAATTCTTCTTCATCAAAGAAATTGTGGACTCCCTTATGCTGTCCGGGATTGCTATGGAGATCGCCGGAAGCAGCGCGCCCGCAAGCGGAAGCGAGCATCTGATCTCCCATGCCCTTGACCAGCTCGTGGAGAAGCCGCAGCTTCACGGCATCCAGGTAGGCGTGGCCGCATATCTGATGTGCCTTGTGCAGGAGCATCGGGTGGAGCGGGTCCGCAAGTTCTTGACCGGGACCGGATTCTTCGATTTCGTGGCGACTCTGGGGATGAAACGGGAGGATTTTGAACAGGCGATTGAGCTGGCTCCATCCATCAAGCCATCCCGCCGGACTTATCTGCATCTGCCGGAAATGCGCGACAAGGCGCTGCGCCTGCTTCGAAGCGATGAGACGCTGCAGCGCATTTTATCCTGAGTCCTGACTCATGAGCCAGCATCATAGCCGCTGAAGGGCGGCAATACGAAAAACAGCCGGGCAAGCCTATCGCTTGTCCGGCTGCTGCTATGTTGTGTAAATTAACGAAGCTTTTGAAATCCGACCCCGCACAGGGCCTTACCAGATCGCCACGGGACAGATGCCAGGCAAGTACCTAGTGCCTTCTTTATCGGTTCAAAATTTATAGAAGAGTCGTCAGTTCTCCAGCCACGCCCGGGCCTGTTCGCGGTGCAAGTCAGTCACATGGACGCTGATGCTCCGGTAAGCCGCCCAGAAAGCAGCTGCATCGTCCGTGTAGCCTAAGACCGGGATCAAATCGGGAATGGCGTCGATCGGCAGCACCAGGTAGGCAAGCGCTCCGATCGCCGTGAGCTTCGCGGTAAGCGGCGTGTTCTTGTCCATGGCGCAGTAGTACATGGCGACAGCTTCTTTGATAAAAGGCAGCCTGGCCGCGTGCTTTTTCGCCTTGCCCAGGAAGCCCTTCCTCACATACTCTTCCTGCTTGTCGCTTCCTCCGAGCCTGGACAGCCACTTGCCGGTATCGGGCAGCGTTCTGCCCGGTCCATCCGCGCCTACGCCGGCGGCAACTGCCGCGGAAGTGTGAACCGCTTCCTGCTTAGTCGCAGAGACCGAAACAGGCTCCTGAGCGGGCGGCTGTTCCTCGCCAAGGAGGCTGTGCCCGCAATGGCCGCACGAGGCCTCATCAATACGGTCCATATCCACATGATTTAATTGTCCGCAATGGGGACATTCCAGTGTTTTGATCATGGCGTAATAGATGCTCCTTTCCCAAAAGGCTTGAGGCTCCTGTATCCGGGAGCACATGGCTGCCGGAAAAAAGCGCTCACTAACTATCACCCGGAATCGGCGCCGCTGATTCGCAAGCCTTCTGGAACAGGACCGAATAATATGTGTCTTCCCAATCGTCCGAACGCAAGACCGTTAAGCCCCCCCATTCCAGATAACGAATCATGGTCTCGGGATAAATTCGGTGCCCCGGCCGCCCGTCGCTTCTTGGATGGAGCCATTCCACAACAAGCCCTTTGCCTCCCGGCTTCAGCACCCGGCGTATCTCTTCGATAGCTTCTTCCGGCGACTCCATAATATGCAGCAGCAGCGAGGCCACCGCCAAATCGGCAACACCGTCATCTAGCGGCAGCTTCTCCGCCGGACCCTTTAAAACCTGAACATTGGACAGGCCACGGCCAGCCGCACGCTGTGACAATACTTCCAGCATGAAGGCCGAGACGTCCACCGCATATACCGTTCCCATCGTCATGGCAGCGGCGGGAAACGAGAAATAACCTCCGCCTGCGCCAATATCCACAACCGTACCGTTCAGACCGAGGCCTGACAGCTCAAGGAGTTGCCGCGGAGGAAGCCCTTTCAGACGTTCTTCCGTCTCCAGCCTATTAAGCCCTTCGCGTTCCGCCTGATTATCGTCCATGAAGCTTGTTCACCACCGATTAACCGAGAACTTTTTCAATATGTAAATGTCTCTCCTTGGTCAAATCAACCAGCTTGCCGTCAATCCGGACCAGCGGACGCAAATCTTCCCTTTGATTGATATGTAGAACTTCCGCTTCTCGTCCATCCGTCAGCAGAATTCTTCTTCCTTTTAAAGTATGTATATAATTATTCATAAACAGATTTACGAGCTGCGGATTCAAATCCCCGAATGCTCCGTCCCGCATGAGAGTCACAACCCGGTAAAACGGCATGGCAGGATGATATGGACGCTCCGAAGAAATGGCGTGGAACACGTCGGCCACCGCCACGATTTCGCTGAAATGATCGATCTCGCCGCCTTTGAGTCCAAGCGGATATCCGCTGCCGTCCGAACGCTCATGATGCTGCAATGCGACCAGCATAACACGCGGACTCAGACCTACCGTCTCCTTCAGCATTTCATAGCCGTAGATGGTATGCTTCTTCATTTCGGCGAATTCCGCCTTGGTAAGCTTGCCGGGCTTGAGCAGAATCTCCTCAGGTATGCGGACTTTTCCGATGTCATGCAGTGTAGCTGCAAGAGACAAAAGCGAGAGATCGGCCTCCTCCAGCTTGAGCCACTGGCCAATCAGTGTGGATAGTACGCCGACTCCGATATTATGCTTATGGGTGTACTCATCCTTCGCTTTGACCGACTCGAACAGCTCGAACAGATCGGGATGCTGAGATACTTGTCTGACAGCGGGAATAAGCTCGTTCTTGATCTCCATGAGAGGCAGCTTGCGGCCAAACCGAAGGCGGCTGAACAGTTCCTGGGAGTAACCGACGGCATCTTTAAGCAGGGTTACGGGGGATTCAAGCCGTGCTTCCTCCAGTGACATTACAACGATGTCGATGGGGTCGATATTATGCAGTTCAAGAAGTTTGATAGCGTCCTGATTCAGGACGGAATGGGCGGGAATAAGCACAACACCTTGCCGGTTCATTATGTCGTACTTCGCTTTTTTGCCCATGTAGGCATTATAGGACATCTTGATCATCTCCGTTTTCAGGGACGCAATCATTTCCAGAAGATAACTTTCTACCTATATATCGGTTGCGAAAAGCAAGATGTTTAGATCAAATTTCAAGAATTCCATGAGTCTGACGGCTTATGTAAACGCAGAGGGAATCTGAAGAACGCCAAAAGGGCCGTTCCGCAGATTTTACCGCGAACAGCCCTCCCTTATGCTTATTGATTATCGATGCTCTTCACTTACTCCGTTGCGGTAAAATGCCATACACAGCTGTGGAAATCGCGTTCGGCTTCCGCCGGGATGCTCAGTCCCGCATAGGCAAGCTCGTCTCCGCCGTAGACTTCGTCTGTTCCCGTAAGCCGGTACTTCTTCGTCACATCGACGCCGTCAAGCTTCAGGATCTTCAGCGGCGCGGACGGCTCGGCGAGCACGTTGAAGTAGAACGCGGCAATCTCCTTTTTGTCCCGGTCTGCGAACAGCCAGGCGGCATCACTGCCTTCAAATGGACTGCGCAGCCGGTAGAAATCACCGAACTGAACAAGCCGCCGGATACCCTTGTATTCCACTACCTGCCGCTTGACGATCTCCTTCTCTTCCTCGGTCAGCTTCGTGAGATCCAGTTCATAACCGAGGTTGCCGGACATCGCTACGGCCCCGCGCATCTCCATGGATGTAATCCGGTGAACCTGATGATTCGGAACGGCCGACACATGGGCACCCATCGACGAGATCGGATAGACCAGGCTGGTGCCGTACTGGATTTTCAGGCGGGCTACCGCATCGGTGTTATCGCTCGTCCAAGTCTGAGGCATGTAGTACAGAATTCCCGGATCGAAGCGCCCGCCCCCGCCGGAGCAGCTCTCGAACAGCACCTTCGGGAAGGCCGAAGTGATATCGTCCATCACCTTATACAGCCCCAGCATATAACGGTGCGCCGTCTCCCGCTGCCGGTCCGCCGGCAGAGCAGCAGAGCCAATCTCTGTCATATGGCGGTTCATGTCCCATTTCACATACGAGACCGGAACGATGCGTAGAATGTCGCAGACTCTCTTCGTGATTTCCTCGCATACCTCTTTTCGCGAAAAATCGAGAATAAGCTGGTTCCGGCTCTCCGAACGCCGGCGCCCTGGTACATGCAGACACCAGTCGGGATGTTCGCGGTACAGATCGCTGTCCACCGATATCATCTCCGGCTCGAACCAGAGGCCGAACGACAGGCCCAGCTCATTGATGCCGCTCGCCAGACTATCAAGGCCCTCCGGCAGCTTGCTGCGGTCCACGAACCAGTCGCCGAGCGAGGTTTTGTCGTCATTGCGATGTCCGAACCAGCCGTCGTCGAGTACAAACAGCTCAATGCCGAGCTCCTGTCCGACGCGCGCGATGTCCAGAATTTTCTCCGCATTGAAGTTGAAGTAGGTTGCCTCCCAGTTGTTCACGAGAATTGGACGCTCTCTGTCGCGGTGATAACCTCTGGCCAACCGGTTTCTGTACAGCGAATGGAAGGTCCTCGACATGCCGCCCAGCCCTTCGGACGAATAGACCATAACCGCTTCAGGCGTCTGGAAAGTCTCTCCCGGTTCCAGCTTCCAGCTGAAATCAAACGGGTTAATGCCGACTGTTACCCGCGTATTATTGAACTGGTCAACCTCGGCCTGCGCCAGAAAATTCCCGCTGTACACAAGATTGAAGGCATACACCTCGCCCGAGGTTTCGCCCGCACCTGCACGGAGTAGGGCAATAAACGGATTATGCTGGTGGCTGCTGGCACCCCTTGAACTATCCACGGACTGAAGGCCGTGCCGGAGCGGGTTTCTCTCGATATGTCTCTCCTTGGCATGTGCGCCGTATAGATGAAGGAAATCGAAATCCGAGTCCCGAAAATCCACGCAGACGCTGTGCGCCTGAAGCAGCTTCAGAACTTCACTACCCTTGTTCTCGAACCGGACCGAGCGCGTGATGGCATTGTAGGCTTCAAACACCGTGTAGCTCAGCACCACCTGCAACCCGCTCAGTGAATCCTCCATGACGATTTCGAGCGTCTCCGCTTCATCTTCCTCTTCGATGTAGGTGGCCGGCAAGCCTTCGAGAGGCTTCTTGCCCCGGCTGATCGTATGGGACAGATAACGCAGATCGGTTACGGTCGTTCCATTCTCAAGCTGAACCTGGTAGGCAGGCTTGTGGTAATCGGTGCTGCCGTACTGCGGATATTCCTGGGGCAGTGTATCGAGAGAAAAAGTGACCTCCCCCTTGTACGGATTACCCGAGAACGCACGGTCGAGCAGCTCTAGCCGGTTGGAGTGGCGGTATTCGCCGATTCTCCGTCCCCAATAACTGTGAGTCAGGAAACCGTCCCTGACAATTTCCATCACATAGCTGGTGTCTTTGGCTTTCAGGTGAAACAATCTTGTCTCCGGATCAAAATGAATACCCATTGGCTATTGACCTCCTTTATTGTAAACCCGGCCGGCGCTTTCGCGGATCATCAGCTCTGACGGGAGAATAACCTTCATCGGAAGCGTCCGTCCGTTACGTAGCCGGTCAACGAGCAGCTTAACCGCCGTCCGCCCCATTTCCTCCGTATGCACCTTGACGGTGGACAGCGGAGGATTCAGGAAAGCCGCCGAGTCGATATCGTCAAAGCTGAACATCGCCATATCGTCCGGCACACGGATTCCGGCCTCCTGAAGAGCCTTCATGGCGCCGATCGCCATCGGATCGCTGGCCATCACCACCGCCGTCGGCGACGATCCCTGATCGATCAGCTGCCTCATCAGACGATAGCCGCTCATCGGGCTGAAGTCTCCGAGCAGTACAAGGTCCGGATCAAAGAGCCCTTTGTCCCTCATGACCTGCTCATAGGTCCGGACACGGGTCTCCTCTTTCGGCATCAAGCGTCCGTTCCCGGCGTGGATGCTCTGGATCAGCCTCTCGCCGCCGATATAGGCGATCACTGTATGCCCTGCTTCGAGCAGCGTGTCCATCATCCGGCGGGTAGCGCTCTCGAAATCGGTAATCACGACATCGAAGCCCTCTTCCGCCGGCTGGTAATCGGCGAAGATGATATGATCATTGCCGAACAGACTTCGCAGTTCCCCGCTGTTGACGTCACCGAGCACGATAAGGCCGTCCAGACCCTCCATCGCTGATGCGGTAAACCGGCTTCTGCCTGTATAGAAGACCGACTCGATCTTGACCGCATACTGGTCGCACACACTCTCTACACCCCTGCGAATGGACATAAAATAAGGATCGGCCGCTTCATCATTCGTCAGCACGAGACCCGCCCGAATTATCTCCTTGTCCGGAGCGGACTTCGGCTTCTTCCGCTTACCGTGGACATAATTCAGCTCGCTGGCGACATCCAGCACCCGCTGCCTGGTCTCGCCCGAGACGGACAGCGACGGGTCGTTATTCAGGATTCTCGATACCGTCGCGGTCGACACGTTCGCCAGCTCGGCAACATCCTTGATTCTTGTCATCTCGGCATCGCTCCATTTTTACTGTATATTTTACTTAATAATTAGTAAATTCAATTGGTTATAATATAACAAAGAAACCGCTTTCTATCAATCCGTAGTTCTGATATCCTTCTGGTTGAAACGTGCCCACTTCCATTATATCGCTTAAGATCAGGTGCTTTTCCTGAGTGTTGATTGGTCAAAAGGTTAGTTGCGCAGATAGTAATGTACTAGTAATGAATTAGTTATGTTTACTAGTTATGTTATTGACAACTAATGATCATGACCGAAAGCCTTGACTGCCTCGAACCCCCCCAAATCAACAAAGATCAAAAAACGCCAAAAAGCTATCGCGATTCCGTAAAAACTTTGGTCATCGCTTTTAAATCCTTGTGATATAATCACTTGGAAACCATACAGAAGCAGGTGATAATTTCATGTTTCAACTGAAGTGGCTGTGGAAGAACCTCGAGAAAGACCGCGCCCGCTACATTCTGGCGCTCTGTCTCTCGGTCGTGTGTTCTTCACTAACCATCGCGACTCCCTATTTCAGCCAGCGCATCGTCGATACGTTCATAGCCGGAGACCATGCGGCGCAGAACCTGTCTCAGGAGAAGGGCCTGCTGATCACGCTCTGCCTGGCCATGATCGGCTTCTCGCTGCTGCGCACGGGCCTGTCCTATTTTACAACGATGCAGTATGAGCACTCCTCACAGAACATGCTGTACCGTATCCGCGTATTCTTGTACAACAAAATCCAGGAGCAGGATATGCACTATTACGACCATAACCGGACAGGCGACCTTATGACCAAAATGACCGGCGACCTCGATATGGTCCGGCACACCATGGCGTGGATCTTCAAGACGATTATTGAATCGCTGACGATCTTTCTGGCGGCCATGGTTTATTTTTTCACCATTGATGTCAAGCTGACGCTGTGGATGCTCATTCTGTCGCCGCCGGTCTTCGTGGTGAGCTTCCTGTTCGCGAGACGCGTCCGCCCGATGTATATCGATCTGCGGGAGCGGCTGTCCCAGCTGAACACGACTACCCAGGAGAACATTTCAGGCAACCGGGTCGTTAAGGCTTTTGCCCGCGAGGCGTATGAGATTGAGAAATTCACCGACAAGAATATCAATTTCTTGAAGGCGAACAAGACCGCCGCGCTCGTCTGGCTCGACTACTTTCCCTATCTCGAAACCCTGGCGCAGGCCTTCAACGTGATTCTGATGATAGCAGGCGGGCTGTATGTCATGAATGGACGGATTACTTTCGGAGAGTACGCCGCCTTCTCCTCACTGATCTGGGGACTCTCCAACCCGATGCGCAACATCGGCATCATTATCAACGACATCCAGCGCTTCTTCGCAAGCTTGTCCAAAATCGTTGAAATCTACTATGCCCGTCCCGGCATTGTCAATGAGCATCAGGCCACCGACAAGCGCCGCTTTGAAGGGACCATCGAGTTTGAGAATGTCAGCTTCAAATACGACACCAAGACGGTGCTGGATCAGGTCAGCTTTAAAATCCGTCCGGGTGAAACCGTTGCCATCATGGGCTCTACCGGGTCCGGTAAAACAACGCTCGTCAACCTCATTCCCCGCTTCTATGACGTGACGGAAGGCCGGGTGCTGGTTGACGGAACGGATGTGCGGAACCTGGAGCTCGACGAGCTCCGCGGCAACATCGGCGTGGCCACCCAGGATGTGCTGCTGTTCTCCGACACGGTGGATGGCAACATCGCCTACGGCGATCCCGAGCTGTCGGAGGAGGAGACGGTGAATTACGCCCGGCTCGCCGCGGCGCATGATTTCATCACCCGGATGCCGGAGGGCTATGACACCATTGTCGGAGAGCGGGGCGTCGGCCTCTCCGGCGGGCAGAAGCAGCGCATCGCCCTGGCGCGCGCGCTGGCGGTGCGCCGGCCGATCCTGATTCTCGACGACACAACCTCCGCCGTTGACCTGGAGACTGAAGAGCATATTCAGAACAGCCTGCGCAGCCTGGACTATCCCTGCACGAAGATCATTATCGCGCAGCGCGTATCCACAACGGCGGAGGCGGACCGCATCCTCATCTTCGAGGGCGGCCAGCTGATCGAGGAAGGCACCCATGCCGAGCTTCTGGCGAAGCGCGGCTACTATTACGAAGTATTCATGCTGCAGAACGAAGGCATTGGAAGGCAGGTGGGCTAATATGGCACGCAACAAATTCGATATCGACGAGGATCTGGAATCCCCGTTCGATATCCGACACTTTCGGCGGGCGCTTGTATACATCAAGCGGCAGCAGAAGCCGATGATCGTCGCGTTCGTACTGAGCGCGCTGTCCGCCGGCATCGCGCTGTCGGCGCCCCTGATCATGCAGCATGTCGTCGATGTGACCATTCCCGCCAAGGCGGCTCTGCCGCTGGTGCTGTGGTCGGCGCTCATGCTGGCAACCATCGTCGTCAGCGTCATTCTGGCGACGATCCGCTCGCGCATTATGACGAGCGTCGGGCAGGATATTATTTTTGACATACGGACCGATCTGTTCAAGCATCTGCAGGAGCTGCCGTTCAAATATTACGATGACCGCCCGCAGGGTAAAATTCTGATCCGCGTCGTGAACTACGTCAACTCGGTCTCGGATGTGCTCTCCAACGGCATTATCAACTTTATTCTCGAAATCGTGAACCTGATCTTTATCGCCGCCTTCATGTTTGCCGTCGACGTCCGGCTCTCGCTTGTCATTCTCGCGGGCCTTCCCGTCTTCCTCGCCATCATGCTGATGATCAAGACCCGGCAGCGGCGTGCCTGGCAGGCAGTATCCAACAAGAGCTCCAATCTGAACGCTTATCTGCAGGAGAGCATCAGCGGCATCCGCGTAACCCAAATCTTCTCCCGCGAGCAGCGCAACGAAGGCATCTTCACGCGGCTGGCCGAAAATTTCCGCAAGGAATGGATGCGCGCCCTGCGCTACAATACGCTAATTCCGTTCACGGTCGACAATCTGTCCACCCTGGTTACCGCGTCGATCTTTCTGGTCGGTCTGCTGGCGCTCAATCCGGCGGACGTGACCTTCGGTGTCATTCTGGCAATGAGCAGCTATGCGGCCCGGTTCTGGCAGCCGATTCTGAACCTGTCGAACCTGTACAACAGCTTCATCAATGCCGTCGCCTATCTGGAACGCATCTTCGAGACGCTGGATGAGCCGGTTACCGTCAGCGACGTTCCGGACGCCAAGCCGCTTCCGCCCGTTCAGGGAGACGTCACCTTCGACGATGTGACCTTTGCCTATGATCCGGGAATCAACATTCTGGAAAATCTCTCCTTCGACGTTAAGGCGGGCGAGAGCATCGCGCTTGTCGGTCCGACCGGCGCGGGCAAGACCACGGTCGTCAACCTGATCTCGCGGTTCTACAACCTGACCGGCGGACAGATTACGGTTGACGGCCACGATATTTCGCAGGTAACGCTGGAGTCGCTCCGCAGCCAGATGGGGATTATGCTGCAGGATAGCTTCATTTTCTCCGGCACCATTCTGGACAACATCCGCTACGGCAAGCTGGACGCCACGGAAGATGAGATCATCACCGCTGCCAAGACGGTGTGTGCCGACGAATTCATCAAGGAATTCGAGCAGGGCTACATGACGGAGGTCAACGAGCGCGGCTCGAAGCTGTCACAGGGACAGCGCCAGTTGATCTCGTTCGCGCGGACGCTGCTGGCCGATCCGCGCATCCTCATTCTGGATGAAGCAACATCCTCGATCGACGCCAAGACCGAGCGTCTGCTCCAGCAGGGACTGAACGAGCTGCTGAAGGGCCGGACTTCGTTCATCATCGCGCACCGGCTGTCGACGGTGAAGAACTGCGACCGGATTATGTATGTCTCGAACAAGGGCATTGCGGAATACGGCACCCATGATGAATTGATGGCGAAGCGCGGCTTGTACTACCGGCTGTATACGGCCCAGAAGATGGAAGCCGATCCTTCATCGGCTGCTGTATCCCTTCCGGCGCAGCAGGCCGGACACTGATACGGCACCCGATTGCGGACAGCTTCAGGTCCAAGGCAAGATTGCAAGGCAACATCACAAGAGAGCATCATATGAAAGCATCACAAGAAAACATCTCTTGAGAATATCTACTTGGAAACATCTCTTGGAAAAAGAAGAGGACCAGCAGTCTCCCGCCGGTCCTCTTCTTCTGTTATCTGTTCATGGAGTCACGTCTCGCTTAAGGGGTATGCTGCCCGAAATACTGCGTCGTTCCGGTCGCATAACTGTTCCATTCCCCCGTCTGATCGAAGGCTGAAGATCCCGCCCGGATGCCGGATTTGCGGATAATCGTACCGCCATTCGGCATGAACTGGGTGATGCCGTTCGGATCGCCGAGCACATCGATCGTTACGCCGTTCTTTTTCAATACAAAGCCGGTTGTCACCATCGTACTGCTCTGAAGCAAATCCATCTCATCGTTATAGTACACGGTATTGGTGATATCGAAATAATCGGAAAACATCGAGTCAATGAAAATATAAGGCATTCCTTTATAGAACGGTACGATGCTCTGGCTCCATACTTTCGGTGTATGCGTAGAGACATTATACTGGTGAATTTCCAGTGAATAGCCCGTTACCGGCTGCGACGTGTCTCCAACCGGGTTAAAGAACAGCTCAAGCGCGTTGCGGCTATTGTCCAGGGACATATACTGCGAGAAATATAAATCGGCCGTCCCCTGCGGATCAGCGGCAACCTGAATGACAGCCGCCGTTCCATTCGCTCCGATCACCCAGTACGTCAGCATGCTGCTTCCGTCCCAGGTCCAGGTCTTGCCGCTTAGCGTCGCTGGTCCGGTAAAGGTTGAGTCCGGCGTACCGCTGTATACCGTAAAGGATGTTTGGCCCGGGAACAAGGCAGACAGGTCATAGGTGACAGGGCTGGCAACCCCCTGCTTCGTATGAATCTCCACCTTCCCGCTTGGCGCAAGCGGCGCGTTCCGCACTGCAAAGCTATAGGTCCCGGTCCCTCCGCGTCCATCGTAAGCCGTGATGGTCACCTGGCTGCTTCCGGCCACGGTTCCCGGAGTAAGGGTAAGCAAACTGCCGGAGATGCTGGCGCTCGCAATGTCCGCCGACTGCACGGCTGCGGTGAACGTCAGATTGTCGCCGTCCGCATCCTCGAACAATTGGCTCAGATCATAGGTGCGCGGATTGGTGACCCCGGAGGTCAGCACCTGTTCGTAAATCACGCTGACAGCTGCTGGTGCCTGATTCGGTGCAGGCGGATTGCCGCCTGCCGCAACATTGACCTGGAAGAAAGCTGTCCCTTCTCCTCCTCGGCCATCCAAAGCCTTGACCTGAATGGTTGCTGTACCGGCTGCCAGAGCCTGAACCGCCGCTGTGCCGCCATTGATCGAAACGGTGGCGACACTCGGATCGGAGGATACCGCCTCAAAGGTCAGCGGATCGCCGTCCGGGTCGCTGAACACCGGGAACAGGTCAACCGAATACACCGCATCCCCGACGGTAAGTGCTGCATCTGCCGGAGCCTGAATGATGACCGGGTTCAGGTTCGGCGCGGGCGTAACCGTGAGCAGGAAGGTCTGGCTGGCACTGCCGCCCCGACCGTCGGATGCCGTGAACGTAATGTTCGCGCTGCCCACATTTGCCGGAGTCACGGTCAAGATGGTTCCATTCACAGAGACGGCTGCCACATTGCTCGCGGAAGAGACAGCCGTGTAGGTCAAGCTGTCGCCGTCCGGGTCCCAGAAAGCACTCGCAAGATCGATGGTCCGGGCTCCATCGGTCAAGCGAATCGCAAGCGTCGCAATGCTATCGATGGCTACCGGATCATGATTCGCAGGCGTTGGGATCGGAGTCGGAATAGGCGTTGGTATTATTGGTGTTGGTATTGGAATTATTGGTGTTGGCATTGGTATCGGCGTTGGCGTCGGTTCTGGTGTTGGCGTAGGTGTTGGTTCCGGCGTCGGCGTTGGTGTCGGCTCGGCGACCGGAGTTGGCGTCGGTGTCGGTTCTGGTGTTGGCGTAGGTGTTGGTTCCGGCGTCGGCGTTGGTGTCGGCTCGGCGACCGGAGTTGGCGTCGGCTCGACAACAGGAGTTGGTGCCGGTTCAAGTGTCGGCTCAGCGGATGGCCCAGTTACAGCGGTTGCCGTCTCTTGAGGAACCGGCGTCGCAGCGGCCCGGTTGTCGAAGCCGCCAAGAACGTTCTGAATCCGGCCCTGGACCTGGCTCCAGTTCGCGATAATCTGCGTCAAATCCACGCCCGCCGGCAGTTCCAGAGTGCCCACCTGCATATTGGGATCAAGCGTGAGTCTCGTCTGCGGATTGGTTACCGCCAGCACATCGAACTTCCCGCTTCCCTTCAATTCCACCGCCTGGCCGCCGTCCACAACGAGACGCTTCAGTTGCGCATCGACCACCACACTGGTCACCCCTTGGCCGATCGTCAATTGGTCCAAAGAGCCGCCCTTGACCGTAACTCCGCTGGCGGAAATCTCCAGGGCTCCCGCATAGGAGGTCCCGCCCGTATTAAGCACGGTCCCGTTCTTCACGATTTCCAGATTAGTCAGATCGCCGATGTTCCGGTTGGCCGATTTGAAGGTCAAGACGGCTCCTTCCAGCGCATCCGCATTCTGCCCGCCTAACAACTCCTTAAGCTTGCCTGTCGCCAGATAGGGGATGCCGTCGATCGTAATTACATCGCCGTCCACCTGTGTGATGACAGCCATACGATCCTGCTTCTGGAAAATGTTCAGCAAAAATCCCGCAATATCCTCACGCAGAACCGGATTCTTCGGATTCAATTCCTCATTCGGTGTGTCGATCAAGTTCAATCGCAGAGCCGTAGACACCGCATCCGCCGCCCAGGAGGACACCTGCTTCATATCCTGGACGGGAGGCACCGCGCCGCCCCGCGCGCCGACTCCGTTAACGGCCCGAACAAATACAGCCGCCAGTTCCTCGCGTGATACGGAATCATTCGGAGCGAAAGAACCGCCGCTTCGGCCCGTCATCAGACCGGCGCGGTAGACGGCCTCAACCGCCGAAGCTCCCCAGCCCGCAGCCGGCACATCGGAGAAGGACGAAGCCTTGGCATCCGAAAGCGGAAGCCCGAGCGCCCTCACGAGCAAGGCCGCCAGTTCCTGTCGGGTCAGAGCATCGAGCGGGCGGAACTGCCCCGAGGAATCGCCGGTAAGCAGTCCCTGCTGCTTGGCTTCATTAATGGCGCTCTGCTTGGCGCTTGAAGCCTTGGCCAGATCGGCAAAACTAGAAAGGTCAACGCCAGTGGGAACGGCTGTTATTATCGAATCCGCTGCGGCATATGTAAGGCCCGGAAGTGAACCGGCCAGCAGCGTACCGGCCAGGAACGAAGCCTGTAGGCGGCGGCTTGATGATTTTTTACTTTTATATCGCTTCTGTCTACCCATGCATTGCCTTCTTTCAAGTGGAATTATCACATAATATCGGAATAACTCCGGTCATTTGTGAGAATTTGTCGAAAATTTTTAGTTATTAGGAAGCAGATTTTTGCTCCGTTTGACCTATAACCGTCTATATGTAATTGGCACAGCTCAAAAGAAACTTACAGCGGCACACGAAAAGACGCCGGTAACCAGACCGGCGTCACTAATTCAGCATGGGCATTCGCCCGATTTCATGCTTCTTTATTCAATTAATCCTTCTTCCTGTTCATCAATGTCCCCATACACCAGCCCTCTTGTGCCGGTGGCGACATAGATGCGCCCGAACACCCGGGGGTCGCCCGAAATGGAGCGGATATCTCCATACTGGTGGCGGTCGTCATTGATGCGTATCCAGTTCACGCCGCCATCATGCGAACGGTAGAAGCCGTATTCACCTTGGATCGTCCCGCTGGTGAACAGGGTTTTGAGCCCGCTTCCCTCCATAGGTTTGTCTCCCTGGGAATGTCCGTCAGCGCCCAATCGTTCGGGTCCATTGCCGCTTCCTTCGTCATGAGGACACGCAGGGAGTTCTCGCCCCAGGGCTCGATCTAGAACGTCTCGGCGCCCGACCTGCTCAAAATCGCCGAAATCGCACGAATGGTGGGCTTTAACAATATCAGCTACTTCAATCGGGAATTTATCAAAGCGATCGGCTGCTCGCCGCGGCGGTACAGGCTGGAGGGTTAAGCAGCCCCACAAAGTGGAGCGTAGGTTCAAAGCGGCCTCGGGTATTTGAGCGGAAAGCCAGAGGTTATACTTAACCAGCATATAAAAAGACGCCCCTGCGCCCGAGGATTATCCCCCGGGGCAAGCAGCGCCCGCTCGTTAACAAGTCAATCCGATCATTCCCCCACGCCTATTGCGCGTTCAGGTGGATACCGAGAATCCCGCCGGTCTCAAAGTCACCGAGAATCACCGAGAAGCTCGGCTTTCCGGTGCTTACCAGCACATACCCGCCCCAGCTTCTTCCGCCATATACTTTATAGCCCGTAATATCCGTGCCAAAAATAGCCTGAATCAGCGGCCTCGATACCGTTACCGCTTCGTCTGCCGACTTGATGTGGTGCTGGTACTGCTCCGAGAAATACTGCACCTCATAGATTTGATGCGTGACCGCTCCAAGAATGACGGAATATTTCTGCTCTTCATTGGCAAGTTTCCACATGTCCTCCCGTTTATCCGAGTATTTCTGGACTGTGGTAAAGGATAGAGTCTGACCCCCCGCCAGAGGTGAGAGGGCCTGCTCTGCGGCAGATACAAGCTCCCGGTCCATGTCTTCCGGATTGAAGTTCAGGGAGTAACCGTTCACCTGGTTCGACGGATCAACACTCACATAATGGTAGTCTTCAGTCTGGAAGTATAGACTTGTGCCATACGTATTGCGGAACAGGTTAACGGTTTGAAAGCGAAGCGGCAGCTTCGTCTGCTGCAGCTCAGCGCGCGCCGTCTCCTCGAAGGGCTTGTATAGCTCCGGCAGATCGCCGGTCTTCACCGTAACCGAGGTAGTACGCACTTTGGTCGTGTTTGGCGTAAACGTTACAATCGCCTCGCGGTTCTCAGTCCGCACAATCCAGTAATCCGATTCACGCTCCATTACGTCAAAACGAAATTTACGCTCTACGCCGAGCGATTGCACAGCCTTCCTTGCAGCCGTTACATACTCGGGGTCGACAGCGGACATCTTGCCCTTCGGCTCCAGCAGGGAGCCCAGCGGCTTCACCCCGATCAATGCGGCGAATACGAGACAGGTGATAAGTACGGTCACCGTCCATCCCAAATGTGTCCCGCGCCGATGCGCTTTCTCGACTCGCGGCTGCTGCCCCCGTATTTTCTCCAGAATCATCTCGCTGCGTTCGTCGGTAAGTCTCTGCTCCGGAAAGCTTCGCAGTTCGTTCAAGACGATCTGTTCATCGAATGACGGCATCCCGAATCACCTCCGATCCCGAAATCTTCCTTTTGTGCTGAACCGCCTTCATCGCTCTATGCATCGTCACATTCACCTTGGACTCGCTCCATCCGAGCACCTCCGCCGTCTCCTTGCTGGACAGCCCCTTGATGCCGCGCAGGATCAGGACATCCCGATAGGATCGCTTAAGCCGGTTGATGAGGTCGTAGAGCATACGCTTGTCCTCGCTGAGTTCCAATGATTCTTCCGGAGTGCGGTCCCGCGACACCATATGCTGAAGAACCGTGTCCGGCAGCCATCCGATCAGCCTTGCCCTGCGTCTGTCGTCAATCGCCGCATTCCGGGCAATGGACAGGAGCCAGGTTTTGGGGTTCTCAACCTCCGTATGCCGGATGGCCTTAAGCGCGCGGATGAACGTCTCCTGCACGAGATCGTCCAGATCCGTTCTCCCTGTATAGTAGACGAGGAAGCGATATACATCATTGCTGTAGGCCCGAAACCATTGTTCAATCCGGGAGCCTGGATGATCAACCAATCTTGTGCACCTCCTTCACGCATTATAGACGAAGAGGCTGCCGGAGACCTTACACTTTTTCAGAAAAAAACAGAGCAGAACCGAGAAAGGTTCCCAAGTTCCCGTGTTCATGCGAACCAGCCTTCATTCCGGAGCGGAGCAGCCAGCTTGATCTCTCTTGGGGAGGATTCACACTGTGAATGTTCGTAGTCGTTCCAAACCGGATATGTTATATTGGTGTATAAGGTATTATTTTCCCTATTAGCGAAAGCGGTTTCCCTACTTACCTATTACTGAGAGGGTGGCTCATGAAGGTTACGATACAAGATATCGCCAAGGCGGCCAATGTTGCAAAATCCACCGTATCCAAAGTGCTGAACGATTCCCCCAGGATTTCCGATGAGACGAAGGCGAGAGTCCGGGAAATCATGAAGCAGATGAATTACACGCCAAGCAGCATCGCGACCCGTCTCGCGAAGCGAAAGAGTCATAATATCGGGATACTATTCGACATCTCCAAGGAGAACGAGAATACGAACCCCTTCTTCTATAACATCATAGTCGGAATCGAGAGCGTCATCAGCCCGTTAAAATATGAATTAACGATCGCTAATTTGCAGCAGGAAGCTACGGAACTTAGCGTCATCGACCGGCTCGTCCGAAGCGGACGCATCGACGGACTGATTACGAACAGCATCATTCTGAACGATGAGATGATCGAGACCTTGAACAGCCTCGACTTCCCGTTCGTATCGATGGGTGAATACCTTTCAACGCCGGTATCGTGGATCGACTATGACAATGCCGAAGGGGGCCGTATGCTCACCGGCCATCTGCTTGCGGAAGGCTACTCAGATGTCGCGTTCATCGGAGGCGAACGAGGGGAGGATATCTTCTCGAAGCGTCATCAAGGCTACAGGCAGACGCTTCTGGAAGCGGGAATCGGGTATCGGGAGGACCGGACGATTAACGGCGTAGCGGACGAGAATCTCGGCTATCAGTCGGCGCTTGAGCTGCTGCAAAGTCATCATCCGCCGGATTCGTTCGTATGCATGAACAACTACGTCGCGTTTGGGGCGCTCAAAGCGGCTCAACAGTTAGGCGTTGCCATACCTGGACAGCTCGGAATCGCGACGTTCGACGACTACCCGTTCTCACCGTATACGCATCCGCCGCTAACGAGCCTCTTCATCGACACATTTGAACTCGGCGCTACGGCTGCGCGGACGCTGATCGAGCGAATAGATAAGCCCGATCTGCCGTCTTCATCTCTGCTTCTTCACTCCAAACTGATCGTACGCGAATCAACTCTCAATAAGAAAGCCGGACTGGAGTAACGCTCCAGTCCGGCTTTCTCACTTCCTTATAGATCCTTCCAACGAGCGACCGTAATCTGGACGGTCTGCGGACCGCCGGACGGCGTCAGTGTCCGGTTCGAGATGTCCGCTCCGCTGGACGTCGATTCCACACTCGTCCACGAGCCTCTCGTGAATTTGTATGTTACTGCCGTTCCCGCCGGCAAGTTCAGCGTAATGCTGTACACGCCGTCGCTGCCTTTGGTCAGCTGGTAGGCGCTATCTGCCGCGTTCCAGCTGTTGAAGCTGCCTGAGATATACACCGGACCGCTGGCCGGCGTATTCGATGGCACCGTCACCCGGAACGTCACGCTGTCAGATTGCGGCTCTCCACTGTACAGGTTGCCGTTCACCAAGCTGGATGCACCGGTTCCAAAGTGATAGTTGTTGCTGCCGTTGTTATCCCATGTACCGCTGCCGTTGTTGAACGCCGCAGTCAGACCGGTCGCCGTGCCGAGTTGAATCGTAGCAACGCTGTAACCGGAGTACGAGGACGAGTTCATCTGGACGCCCGGCGATGTCGTCCAGGTCGAAGCTCCGTCCAGCTTGTAATAAATGTACTTCGAGGCGAACGAATCATTCTTGTAATAGATCGTTGCCGTACTGCCAGCCGAAGTCGTGGCTGTTGCCGCTCCACTCGCCGCGGATAGGTTACCCGCTGCATCGTACGCCTTCACTGTGTAAGTGTAGGTCGTACTCGCAGCCAAGCCCGTATCCGTGTAGCTCGTTGTAGCCGTAGTTCCAACCTTGGTGCCGTCGCGGTACACTTCATAGCCGGTCACCGCCACGTTGTCCGTCGACGCGGTCCATGTGATCGTTGCAGACGAAGCTGAAGACGATGTCGCGGTTACGCCCTGAGGTACGCTTGGTGCAGTCGTATCAACGTTCGGCTTGCCTGACACGATGCTGCCTGTCGGCGTGTAGGTCCATGTGCCGACTCCGAACAGGTAGTTGCTGCCGTTATTGCTGTCCCATGTACCGCTGCCGTTGTTGAAGCATGCTTCAAGCTGTGTTGCTGTGCCAATGTTGATCGTGATCTTGTTGTATCCGGTATATTCCGAAGCCGGAATCGGCACGCCCGGAGCAGTCGTCCATGTTCCTCCTGCCGGACGATAGTGAATATATGGCGTCGTGTAACCTTGCTTGTAGTAGATCGTTACATTATTGCCAGCCGCTGTCGTGGCCAAAGCCGCCGCGCTAAATGCCGACAGATTGCCAGCTGCGTCGTAAGCTTTTACCGTGTACGAGTATGACGTACTCGCCGCAAGCCCCGTATCCGTATACGAAGTCGTAGCGGTCGTGCCGACCTTGACGCCATCCCGGTACACTTCATAGCCCGTCACCCCAACATTGTCTGTCGACGCGCTCCATGTGACCGTTGCTGATGAAGATGAAGACGATGTCGCGGTTACATTCTGCGGCACGCTCGGTGCTTCCGTATCCGGGGTCAAAGTGGTCCCCGTTGCCGCCGGTGAACTCGCCGCAGATTTGTTCCCCGCCGCATCGTAAGCCTTCACCGTATAGGAATAAGTGGTACTTGCCGCAAGATTGCTGTCCGTATACGAGGTGCTGCTCGTTGTGCCTACAAGCGTACCGTCGCGATACACTTCATAACCGGTGACCGCGACGTTGTCCGTCGATGCCGTCCAGTTCACCTTCAAGCTGGAAGCGCTAAGTGCAGTTACTGCAACATTCGCCGGCACGGATGGAGCTGTCGTGTCCGCCAATGCCTTCGCATAGATTTTAGCCGCATTTGCTCCGACGCTTACCGTAATTTGCTTGCCTGTTGTGCCTCCGGAAGCAACGGTTACCGTATCCGAAGGGTTCAGCTGGTTCACGAGAACCGTACCCACCGGCAGCGTGCTCTCCGTGCGAAGCGGGATCGTGACCGTCTGCGTACCGCTGGAAGCATTGCTGAACACCGAGATGACTTCCTGTCCGGTATTCGTTCCGCTGTCCACCCGGCGGGAGAACGCGTACAGGTTCTGTGCCGACCACATCTCACGCTGGGTTCCTTTGCGCAGAGCCTCGTAGTTTTTGCGAATTTGATTCAGCTTGGCTACGTATTGATAGGTGTCCGTATTCTCATTGAAGTAGTTCTGAACGACGTTGCCGTTCGCGTCACGCTTAACCATTGACCAGCGGTTCCAGGTATCAGCGATGCCGCCGCTGATGATGGAGCCGTTGCCGTTGCCTTTATTCTGCTCCGTACCCTGGAAGACTACCGGCACACCGCGAACCGTGAAAATGAAGGTCAGGGCGTTCTGCAGTTTAGCTACGCTTCCACCCGCTTCGGTCAGGAACCGGTTGCGGTCATGGTTGTCGATGAATGTGACCATATGGTTGGCATTGCCGTTATAGTATGAGTCCAAAGCCAGTGTGCTCTTGATGTTCGAATCGAATGATTGACCATAAGCGAAGCTGTTCAGAACGGAGAAGAACAGCGGGAAGTCAAGCATACCCCATTCCTTGTTCGCGCCAACCCAGCGCGAGACGAATTCCGCGTTGCCGTCGAAGTTCTCCCCGAATGTGTTCACGCCGAGCAGGTTTTGCAGATCGCCGATGTCGGTCGGCTTCATCAGCTTGGCCGCATCGACGCGGGCGCCATCGGCTCCCGTGTAGTCGAACCAGCCCTTGATCGAACTGAAGATTGCAGATTTCGCCGCAGGTACGTCGAAGTCGATATCGTCGAGTCCGGCCAAGTCGTGATTTTCCATATAATCCTGAGCCCACTGCGTGTAGTTGCCGTCAACTAGAGACCAGTTAATGTCCCCGTTGTGGTGGTACCAGGCCGGGTTGTTGAACGGTGCGGCCGGCTGCAGGCTGGAGATATCGTAGTAAGCTTGGGTTCCCAGCATGTAATCGCCGATATGATTGGGAACAACATCAATGACGACTTTGATGCCGAGCGCATGCGCACTGTCTACAAGCTCCTTCAGCTTCTCCTTCGTGCCGAAGTAAGGATTCGCTGCGTTCGGGTCCTTCACGTTATACCCGTGATAGGCCGTGTTGCGGCCAGTGCCGTTGTTATCGCGGTTCGTCACCTGCGGTTCAGCGACAGGCGAGATCCAGATCGCTGTATAACCCATGTCGTGGATGTAGGGAAGTTTGTCGATAACTCCTTGCCAGTCTCCGCCTTTCATATAACGGAAATCTTCCTCGGAGTCCTCAGTGTACCGGATGGCGGAGCCAGTCGCATTGTTCGACGGATCGCCGTCGTAGAACCGGTCGACCATAATCTGGTAGATCGTGTCGTTCTCATCTACAGTGCCGATACTTGCCGCTTGCACCTGCTTCGGCGGAATGATGAAGACATTCATGATGATTGACAGAAACATAACAGCACTAAGGATTTGCGGTAACCAACGCTTGCGAATCATCAATTCAATTCCTCCTCATTTTTATTTTGAAGCGCTTACATTAAGTCGCCTTCTTTACTGCCGCCTGGCCTTTTTCCTATGCCCGTCCTCCTTGCTGCTGCTTGTCCCCCTTTCGCCCCTGGTTTCTTACGAACCTGATCTTCTGTCTGCCCGTCTTCTCCGGCTTGCCTGCTGAAGATCGTGACCGTGCCGCCAGCATTCAGTACCTTCCGAATTCCGAAAATGAACTGCCCCAAGGGAAACCGGTTTTCCAACAAGAAAATATCATGCTTTGAAAACCTTGTCAATATATGGGTGAAAAAATATTTTTACAGAACAGATCTGTCTTATGAAGGAATGTGGGGCTGCTCCCTTAATGGAGTTGTGACTCTATATTCCCCTAGCTTAATTGATATTGTTCTGCCTAAGCGCAGAGAAACCGAGACAATTGCTGGACCCTGCCCGGGCAGCTCGGCTCTTCGATAATTCGAAAAGCCGCTTCCGGCGATCACCGGAAGCGGCTTGCAGGTCTGGCTTATTGCGATAGAGCCATTATGACTTTTAGGACAGGACAAGCAAAGTTCAACCGTATCAAGCGAACTGCAAACGGCTGATCGAAGCGGTACCGGCTACTACGAGATACACGTTCTGCCGCCCGTTTACGCCGCTCAGCTCGCAGGTGTAGTCGTGCCACTCCTGGGCGCCGCCGGCTTTCAGAGCCGTCTGTCCCGCGAGCGGACCTTCCGGAGACCCCAGCCGGACCTCGATCACGGCATCCGCCGTGCTTGCCGCCCGGACCTGCAGAGTGCCTGCGCCGTCTTCGAATTCCGCATCCGCGAAGCCGATCCAGCCGCTCCGGTCCTTCACTTCAACCGCGCTGCCGCCTTCGGCGCATTCTCCGATCAGCATGCCTTCATAGTTGTCGTAATTAATCGCCTTGGTCGTCTGCTTCAGGTCGCGCGGCGGAATGATCTCGCCATCAACATCCAGCGCGGCCGCAAGCGGCAGATTCTCCGAGGAGGCGCCAGCCATGATCGTGTACAGGCCGTTCTCGATGCAGTAGCGCTCCCGGGTCACGTCCCACATCGCCAGCTGTGCCAGCGGAATCGTGAACGCTACATCCGCCGACTCGCCCGGCTCCAGCAGCACCCGGCGGAAAGCCAGCAGCTGCTTGCGCGGACGCTTCACGCGGGATTGCTCTGCGCGCCCGTAGAGCTGCACCACTTCTTCGCCCGGCAGGCTGCCGGTGTTGGTTACCCGGCAGGTCAGATTGATCCCCTGATCTGCCCCGGCCGATAGATGATCCTCGGCAAGGCGAAGCTCATCATAGCGGAAAGAGGTGTAAGATAAGCCGTGTCCGAATGGATACAAAGCTTCTCCTTCGAAATACTGATACGTTCTGCCGTTCTTGATAATATCGTAATCCATGAAGTCCGGCAGCTGGTTAACGGATTTATACCACGTCATGTTAAGGCGTCCGGCCGGGTTCGCATTACCGAACAGCACATCGGCCAGCGCATGGCCGAGCTCCTGACCGACATGGGTCGTATACAGAATGGCAGGCACATTGGCGTCCACCCAGTTCAGGGCGTACGGATAGCTGCCCACGACAACGACAACCGTATTCGGGTTGGCGGCATACACTTCCTGAATCAGCTTCTCCTGCGATTCGGGCAGCGTGATGTCCGGCCGGTCGATCGTCTCCTTGCCGTTGATCAGCGGGTGGTTGCCGACGAATACGATCGCCAAATCCGCTTCGCCCGCCGCTTCCTTCGCGGCTTCCAGCTTGTCCGTGATCATTTCGACTTCGAACACTTCGGCGCTGATCGCCTTCTCTTCCTCGTCTGACACTTCGGCGGCACCTGCCACGTTAATCTCGTTCGCCGTCTCCGCAGCCTGGCCGTCGCCAACCAGCAGCTCGCCCGATTCGGCGTTCACCGTCACCGGAGTACCGTTCCACGTCGAGAAGGTTACACTCTTCGGCTCGCCCGCTGCCGGGTTCACCAGGAAGACTTCCTTCGTGAACCACTCCCAAATCTGATCCGCCGACGCTTTCACGATACGATCGTCAGTTGTGAGATAGCGGCCGTTCTCTTCAGCGATCAGCGTGTGGCTGCCCCAGCCCCAATCGGTCATCTCAAATACCGAAGCCTCTTCCGCATTATCCGCTGCAGCCGCCAATGCCGCCTGCTCTCCGGCCTGAATCCGCACATACTTGCCGGTCTTCTTCGACTTCAGCCGGATGCGGTCCGTTCCGCCGGCGAAGAGCGTCTTCCCGGCTGTGCCAGCTCCGTCCAGCTTCTCCTGGATGCCCTGAAGCGGCGTTACCGCATACGGCAGCGAGCCGCTGTACCAGTCGCGGTATACGGTGCCGCCGAGCGGCCCGATGACGGCGACCTTGCTAAGCTTATCCGCCTGAAGCGGAAGCAGTCCGCTGTCATTCTTCAGCAGCACCGCCGCCTTGCGTGCGGCTTCCCGGGACAGCTCGGCATGCTCCGGACGCAGGATGACAGACTCATCGATCGCCGCATACGGATTGCCTTCCTCGGGATCGAACTCGCCGAGCCGGAAGCGGACGCGGAACGTGTTGCGAAGCGCCTCGTCCAGGTCGCCCTCGTCCAGCAGTCCTTCCTCAAGAGCCTCGCGCAGCGCCTGCTTGATCACGACCGAATCGTCCGTGATGCTGTCAATGCCACCTTCCTTGACCGAACGGGCGACCGCTTCCTGTAACGAATCGAGGTAGCCATGGTCGCGCACTGTGCCCGTTACGTCAAAGGCGTCGCTCACGACGAAGCCGTCCAGGCCCCATTCCTGCTTCACGATCGCTTTCACATCCGTGCTCAGGTTGGCAGGCACACCGTTGATGGCATTGTAGGCCGTCATCATCGACTGGGCGCCGCCTTCCTTGAACGGAATTTCAAATGCTCTCAAATAATATTCGCGCATATTGCGGGGATCGATGCTGACCGAAGCGTCGCCCCGGCCCACCTCGTTGTTGTTCGCTATAAAGTGTTTCAGCGTAGCAACCGCTTTCAAGTAAACGGGATGATCGCCCTGGATACCTTGAACGAGCGCGGATGCCAGCTTGCCGGTCAGGATCGGGTCTTCGCCATACGCTTCTTCCGTGCGTCCCCAGCGCGGATCGCGCTCCAGATCCACCGTCGGCGCCCACAGCGTCAGTCCGTTGATCTCCGGATTGCGCCGGTAGAAGCCTCGCGCCTCGTCGCCGATCACGCTGCCAATGCGCTTCATCAGCTCCGTGTCCCAGGTGCATCCGAGACCGATCGGCTGCGGGAAGCCCGTAGCCTCTCCGAGCCAGGCCATGCCATGCGCCGCTTCCGTTCCGTGTTTATACGCTTTCACACCAAGCCGCTCGACAGCAGCCTGATATTGAACCATCAGCTCTACCTTTTCCTCCAGCGTGAAGCGGGAGACCAGGTCATTTACCCGCTCTTCGAGCGGCAGGGAAGTATTTTGAAATGGAAATTCAGTTAGTGCAGACATCGCTATCAACTCCTTCAGGCGTATTGTAAGCCAGATCGATGGGAGCCGATACCCGCAAAATTAGAGGCGTTTTCATAGAGAATTCGACAAAAAAAGAAATAGGCCGCCCTGGCAAAGAAAGCGGTCCTGTTTAGGGAGTAAACTTATTAAGCCTTCCACTCTTAGAAGTGGCTGTGCTGTAATTTAGTGTTTTATATCCATAATATGATAATTAAGTGAACTTCTATGTTATATCTATTGGCACAAAGTCTTTCTTCTTATCACACATTTCCTTAACAATATAAAATCTATGACTTCGCTCTAAAAAGTGCCGGTCCGCTATTGCCATTGAAAAAATTCTCGAATACGTGGAGATCAAGGGCATGCGAATGCTGCGTATGTGTTGGATGAATGCGTGATGATTCCTATACGGAAGTGAGGAGTATCTCTAATTCCGGACTGGCTTCCTTCATTTCACACAAAAACCCGGACATTTCGTCCGGGGCATATCTCTTCGTATCCAAGAGTATCTCCTACTCCTCAAACCTCAACACAAACTTCATCTTCTCCCACACAAGGTCCCCGGCATGCACGGGATAGACGATCTCCGCCTTCGTGCCGGTATGCAGCAGCACCGGCTCGGGGGCGTCGGCCTCGACGGCGACCGTGAGGCCGGGCAGATTCCACCGGCCCGGCGCAATCTCCACGCCGCTGACGTCCTCGCCGCCGATTTCGAAGACGAGCTCGACCGGAGTCTCGCTGTGGAATTCCGCGGCGATGTCGAGCCGCCGCTCCGAGGCCTCCGCGTTAAAGGCCATGCCGCGCAGATGCGAGTTCCATGTCTCGCCGGCCGCCCGGCGGACCATGCGCATCGTATACCGCTTGCCGTCGCCCGCGAGCCAATGGGCGGTGGCGTTATGCATCTGCCCGTTCGTGTTCCAGCTGCCGGACATGCCGCCGATCATCAGCGCCGGGGTGATCCAGGCGCTCGCCGCGCAGACATGGCGGTTATGGCCGGGCAGATCCCGCTCGCACAGCTCCTTGAACCTTCTGAGGACGGTTCGCTCCCCTTGGGAGGCGCACAGCTTCATGCGCACGGCCTCCGGCACATCGGTGCCGACCAGGGCAATCATCGGGTCATGGCTTGTCTCGCAATTCACCCCGGTCAAATGCCGGTAATCCTCCCCGAGCGCCAGATACAGGAACACTCCGATTGAGCTGTGCTCGGTGATTTCATTCTCATAGCTGCGGGCAAAGGGACCGCAGAGATTCTCCAGATTCGGCTCGTAGAAATCGGCGATATCCTCCCACAGGCCATGCTCCAGCTCCTGCCCGATTCCCTTGAAGGAATCGGTCCGGCTGTAGCGCCGCCACATCCCCAGCACGGTCAGATCGACGCCGTAATACGTGCTGGAGTTAAACTCGGCGAACGAGTGAAACTCCCGATAATCCTGCAGCAGCCGCATGGCGCCGAGCTCGGCATGCACCGTCCATTCCAGCCGCTCATACCGGTGTCCGTAGTAATGCGAGATGAACAGATGCATCAGCTCGATATTGGTATTCGTAGGAATCGATTGCGACAGGAATCGTTCGAGCGAGGCCGAGACGGTCCGCTTCATGGCACGGTCGATCTCCTCCACCTGCTCTGCCGGCAGCTTCTCTTCAAAATGCTCCAGAATCAGCGCGAACGTACACGCAATGAACTCCCGCCAGTTCGGGTCGAAGCTTCTCCACACTCTGGGATAGACTTCATCCGCCGCTCGGCGGAACGCTCCGAAGAGCTCCGGGTCCTTGAGGCCCGCATACTGTGCAAAACGCCGGTACACCTCATCCATCGCATCCGAATTGGCATACCCGTAACCCGGCGGGAAGACTCCCCAGGCCGTATAGCCGACAGGAGGCCGGGGCCGCTGCGGGGACTGAACGAACGTGCCGTCATAGATTTCACCGTCGGCTGTAAGCTGCATATCCAGCACGCGATCAATTACCTTGACGGCGGTTTCGGCATCCTCCCCTTCATCTCTCAGCAGCAGGCCCAGGGCGTAGTGGGCGCTTTCTCTTGTCGCATGACACCACTCGCCCTTCACCTCTTCGCAGACCATATATCCTTTCCGGTCAAAATGGGCGTCCATTTCCTTCATCGCCTGAGCGACTAGGTACAGCTGTTGTTCCGTCATCTCAAGACGGGGATTGCTCGGCATCTGTCATCGTCCCTTTCTGTGTTCTCGTAATGACAAGCAGCAGCAGCGCGCCGAGCGCAGCGCTGATCGTACAGGCCAGGTTCATGGCGGACGGTCCGCCCGCTTCCAGCAAATAGCCGTTCAGCAGATTGCCGATCATGCCGGCAAGTCCGGAGAAGACAATCGACAGGATGCTCTGCCCGGTCGTGCGCAATTCCTCCGGCACGATCCGCACCATGAATTCCACCGCCGTCACGTACAGAAGACCGAAGGACAGGCCTTGCAGCACCTGCACGCCCACCATCACGGACGGGACCGGGAACATGAACTGGATGCCCCAACGCAAAATATAGGCGAGTGCTCCGAGAAGCATCGTTTTTTCCACACCGAAGAGTCTGATGATATACGCCGACAGGAACATGGAGGGAACATTGGAGAAAGCGGCAATCATCAGGGCGATGCCCGACCATTGGTAGCTGCCGCCCGCCATCTGAAAGACCACCACAAAATAGGTGTTAAACGCAGTCAGCGTCTGATTGATGAGCAGGCAGGCCAGCAGAAACAGCAGCACCGTCTTATTGTTCAGCAGCCCGGACATTCCGCCGGAGAAGCTCTTGGTCTTGACCTTGACCTCCGACTGCTTGGGAAAGCCAAGAATGATGAGAATCCCGATTACGGTAAACAGGAGAAACGGGATGCCCAGATATTTCGGCGCATAGGCCGCAACGAACGACCCTGCGATATAGCCGCCGAACGCGTTCCCGATGCTCTGGAAGCAGCGGATCGTTCCATAAGATGAACCTGCGGCATAAGCCGCCGTTACAGCGTAGGCGTCACTCACCGGGGCAAGCGGCGCGGTAAAAGCAATATAGATCATATAGCTCATAATCATCAGCGTGACCGACGGCAATTGGAACAGCAGAGCGGCGATAGCCGGAACGCCCAGACTCAATATGAGAATCAGCTTGGTCATGCGGTACTTGTCCGCCATCCTTCCCCAGAACAACTGGGCAGCGATAACGAGAAACGAGGAGACCGCCATGATCATGCCCACCCGGTCCCGGTTCAAGCCCTGATCGATAAAAATCGTGCTGATATACGGATTCAGCAGTCCTCCGGCCAGCCCGGTCAGCAGATAAAATCCCCGCAGGCGAAATAAAACGCTAGGAAAGCCTTGCAGCCATGTTGGCCTTGTCATTGTCGGCCTTGTCATTATGCACACCTTCTATTTGACATTCATTATCCCTTCACTGCGCCAACCATGGTTCCGTTCACGAAGTAACGCTGCAGCCACGGATACACGAGCAGAATCGGAATGGTTGCAAAAATGACGCTTGCCGCTTTAATCCCTTCCGGCAAAACCTTGAACATGCCAACCCCTTCGCTGCGCATCAGGTCGCTGGCCTGGGCATTGCTCACAATCTGATACAGCTTCAGCTGCAGCGGGTACAGTTCGGGCTTCGTGATGTACATGAGCGTATCCTGAAATCCGTTCCACCGGTTCACGGCATAGAACAGGCTGAGCGTGGCCAGTACCGGAGCGGACAGCGGAAGAATGACGTTCCACAGCGTTCTGAAGTGGTTGCTTCCATCGATTTCGGCCGCTTCCTCCAGCGATTCCGGAATTCCCTTGAAGAAGGTAATCAGAATGATGAGGTAGAACGGGCTGATCAGATTCGGCAGCACGAGCGACCAGGTGGTGTTGACCAGTCCCAGATCACGGATCAGCAAATATTCCGGAATCATGCCGCCGCTGAAGAACATCGTGATGACGATAATGAGCATGAACAGGCTTTTCCAGCGCAGACTCGATTTCGCGAGCGGGTATGCCGCGAGAATCGTCATCAGCATACTGGAAACGGTCGTGACCAGCGTAAGAAAGATCGTGTAGGCGAGCGAGCGCAGCATGGAGCTGTCGCCGAACACCTGCTTGTACGCTTCAAAGGTAATCTCCATCGGGAACAGCGTAACTTTGCCCGACATGATCGACCGGGACGAACTAAGGGATATCGCAATAATATGGAAGAAAGGTGCAATACAAATCACTACGGCCAACGTAATGAGTACGATATTCGAAATATCGAATAGGCGATTGGCATGTTTTTCACTCATGAATCCCACTCCCTGTATCTCTATTAGCTGTCTTTAGATAATGCCGTCGCCCGTCAGCCTCTTCGATGCGAAGTTCGCGATCAGCAGGAAGATCAGACCGACAACCGCCTGGAACAAGCCGACAACCGTCGCAATCGTATACTGTCCGGACTCGATGCCCATTCGGTATACAAAGGTGCTGAGCACATCCGAGTAGTCGCGCACCGCCATATTGCCGATAACGTAAGGGCGTTCGAAGCCGATGCTGATCATATTGCCAAGCTGGATAATGAGCAGGGTGACAATCGTGGTCTTCAATCCCGGAATCGAGATGTTCCAGATGCGCTGGAAGCGGTTCGCACCGTCGATCTCGGCCGCCTCGAACAATTCGCGGTTAATGCCGGTCAGAGCGGCCAGATACAGAATGGTTCCCCAGCCTGCGCTCTGCCAGACGCCTGTGATGAGATAGGTGATCAGCCAGCTCTGTTTTTCCGTGAGAAAAGGAATGGCATCCATGCCAAACGCTCCAAGCATATTGTTGATCATGCCGGATTGGGTGCCGAACACCTGATAGACGATACCGCCGATGATCACCCAGGAGATAAAGTGCGGAATGTACAGAATGGTCTGCGACAGACGCTTGAACCAGTTGATATTCAGTTCATAGAGCATAATGGCGAGGATCAGCGGAGCCGGAAAGGAAACCAGCAGATCCAGAAAGTTCAGCATCAGCGTATTGCGCAGTGTTTTGAAGAACTCCTGATTGTTAAATACTTCACGGAATCCGTCCAGGCCGATCCACTTGCTGCCGGAAATGCCCTGGAAGAAGTTGAAATCCTTGAATGCAATCTGCACGCCGTACATCGGGCCGTATTTGAAGATGAAGAAATAAATCAGAGGGAACAGCAGCATGGCATACAGACGCCAGTATCTCTTGTAGTAAATGCTCGCTCTCACGGGGGACGCCTCCTTCTTGAACGGTCCTTAAGGGCTGACTGCCACATTCGCGGGCGCCAGCCCCGCCGGACTTGAACTTTAGAACTTAGAACTTTAGATCAATGCTTACTTCTTAATCATTTCGTTGTAGACTTTCGTGCGCTCATCCTGGATAGCCTGTCCGCCGCCCGCCATGTATTCCTTCATCAGCGAGTCGTAGGTGCTGTCAAATTTGTCGGTGCTGACCATGGTCGCCTTGACGACGATTTCTTTATATTTGCTCTCGAGGCCGCTGCCGTACTTCGATTCAGCTTCGATCGGCACCGGCATAACGACCGGCTCGATCTTGTTCGTGTTGGAGATTTCGACGGATGTTCTCATCAGATCCTGATATTCTTCCGGAACCTGGCGGATATAGGCTTCGGCATTGCTCTTGTCATCGCCGATATATTTGCCGTTCACGATGATCGCCATATCGCCGTAGTTGTACAACCGGTCGGTAATCTCCTGCGGGGCATCAGCCTTCGCTACCGGGATACCGTCAACCATGGTGTAGTTCTCGCCTTCCACGCCATTTTGCATGAAGAACAGGTTGTTGCCCGAGGCCATCCAGTCGAGATATTTGATCGCCTCTACCGCATGCTTGCTCGATTTCGGGATCATGATGTACATGGCGTTCGGAGTGTAGCCCGGCTTAGCCGTTACTCCTTCGGAATTCGTATAGAGATCGATCGGCGTCAGCTTCGCACCGGCCACATTCGTCTCGAGGTTCTTGTTCGTGTTGTTGTATTCAAAATACAGCTCGCCCGCATCCTCCGTATAAGCGCCGACCAGTCCGTTCTGCACGTCCTGCCACAGCTGCTTCTTGTCTTCGTCGAGCGCAAAATCCTTGCTGATCAATCCTGCGTTGTACAGTTTATTCATATAGCGCAGGCCTTCCTTGAAGCCGGGCAGCAGAATCGGATCGTCGCCGGAGCCGAGCTTCTGCGTCAAGGTGTACTTCTGTTCCTCGGTAAGCGGCTCAATGAAGGACCAGAGCAGCGGCTCGAACTGCGCCGGAGCGATGCTCATGCCGAGCGGGATGACTTTGCCGCCTGTCTTGCCGGGGTCTTTCTCCTTGAACGCTACGAGTGTGTTGTACAGCTCATCGGCCGTCTTCGGCACCGGCAGATTCAACGCGTCCAGCCAGTCCTGGCGGATATAGGAAGCATATTTGCCCAGCACGAGGCGTCTTCCGGGAATCGACAGCTGAGCTCCGTCCACCTGGCCGTAAGCCAGCGTGTCTTCACCCAGGAACTTCTTCAGATTGGGGCCGTACTCATCGAGCAGCTTCGTCACATCCGTCAGCCCGCCTTGGGTCGCATAGCGGTAGAACGTACCGGAATCATAGGTGAACACAATGTCGGGAACGTCGTTGGCGCTCGCCATCATCACGTTCAGCTTCTGCGTCTCTTCGGAGCGGGGAACCGGAACATACTCCACATCGATGTTGTTCGGGGTGCCGAATTTCTCCTGCACATAGTTCGTCATATAGTTGTCGCTGATCGTCATCCCCGAAGGAGAGTTGCCCCGGTCGAAGACTTCTACTTTCAGCTTAACCTTCTCCGACGAACCGCCGCTGGCTTCAGTCGCCGAATCCTCCGACTTGGAACACGCGGATAATAATAAGGATGCGCTCAAAGTCAAAGGAACCATCATCTTCGTTACCTGCTTGAACCTGCTCTTGCGTTGTACCATGCCACTACACTCCCCTATCCGATTGTTTGTTTGTCTGTCCCGGCTGCCGCCTGTCACGGCGCATTCGGAATATCCACAGTATGGAGTCTCACATGAAAAAGGATCAATAAACTTGTTTTCCGCCGCTAAACCGGAATGAGTGTCACTATTCATGACGCGATAAATCGAATTTAAGCAATAAACCGAAAAAAATCGCATAACCACGCGGTTTTTTTCGGTTTATGTAACATTATATAACATAATAATGAGAGGGTTAATGAGGCCTATTCGCTGAAATCCGTCTCCGATACAAGGCAGTTAACCGGCATTTTGCCTGCGGAATTCACCCGGTGTCATCCCGGTTACGCGCTTGAACATCCGCCCGAACGTAATGGAGTTGGAGTAGCCCACGAGCGTAGCAATCTCCTGCTGCTGCATTTCGGACTCCAGAAGCAGATGCTTCGCCTTCCCGATTCGCAGCTGCAGAACGAAGTCGCCGAAGTTCTCGCCGAAGGCTTCTTTGAAGAGCTGGCTTACATTTTTCCCGTTCAGTTGGAACCGGTCGCTTAAGTGCTTCAGAGACAAATCCGGGTCATCGAAATGCGCCATGATATACTCGCGGATTTCAAGCATGGTCGAATGGAAGCCGCCGCCTTCATAGATCGCAACATACTCCCCATACGCGGCATGCAAAATCTCCTGCACCTCATCCTGCAGCGCATTCAGATCGTCGAACTTCAGCCGGGCCCCCGGCTCGCTCCCGCCGTTCCACAGGGAAGAGTTGTCGTCCAGAACGAGTATTCCTTCTCCCGCTTTCTTCTGTATCCATTTCATCAGCGATCCGAGCATCATGAAGATCGTCTGGTCGTTCATGCTCTGCGATTTGAACTGCTCGAAGAGGAGCTCCACCTTGCCGGACCAGCCATCATTGCGCATCTGGAACATTTCCGCGATCTCCGTGACCGCCGGCCAGAGCTGTACCCATTTGTGCTGCGCTTCTTCTTGAATGCGGTCTGCAAAAATGACGGTCGCGCAGCGCCGGGTCAGGCGGTAATCCAGCGCTTCCTTGGCCCCCAGGTAGGAACGCGGAACGTCACGCCACTGCTGGAAGGCATACCCTGCCCCGAACGTAAAGGCGAGATCGAACTGGCCCTTCACCCAGTCATAGCATTTGCCGGTCAGCGCGATAATGTCGGCTTCCGAATATGGGCTGCTTCCGGTAGGCGCGATAATGCCGAGACGGTTCCCGTATATCCATTCGCACCAGGAAGGCGACTCCTCGCTGCTGAAGAAGTCCAGCAGCATATTTTGCAGCGCGAGCCGGACCAGGGATTGTCCCTCCGCATCCAGATTCAAGCTCTCAAGCTCGATATCCGCAACGAGGAACAGCTTGTACTGGTCTGCGGTCTCCTCCTGAAGCAGGGGAATCTGCTCCCGCCAGAAGTCATCGAACTCGGTGACGGAGCCTTCGATCAGATCGATAAAGAGCTGCCGTTTCCTCGTCAGGAGATTGTCCTGGCTCTCCCGCTCATACTGCTTCATCTGGTCGGTCAAATCCTCCAGCGCATGCTCGATGAACCGCACGTCGCCTTCCTCGGTCTTGTTCAGAGCGGACTTCAGCTGGATCGTCTCCAGCTTGTTCAGAATAAGGGCGATCGGCTTGTAATTCCGTTTGGAGATATACACCACGTAAATCGTGCTGAGCACGACCACCGCCACACCGACCACGATCCAGGTGTAGGAAATCAGCTCGAACCATTGAAAGAATTGGCCGGATTTGATGCCGCTGCGGATCGTCCAGCTTGTATTGTCAATCGGTTGCTGCGCGAGAAAGACAATCTTGCTCCGGTCCTCTTCACTCTGCACGGTCTTCTCTGACGTCAGCACGACCCGCCCGTCCCGGTCCACAACATCCAGATAAGTGAGATTCCGGTTCTTGCCCATCTGGATGTCATTTGCGAAGCCTTCCACATTCACATTGATGACGGCGAGGCCGTCCTGGCCGAAGGGGATCGGCAGGCGCTTCACGAGCGAAATCACCGGAATGTGCTGGTCATCGTAATAGCTCGGAACGGTGCGGACCTCCGACCATTCTTCCGTGTTCGGGGAGCCTGCCAGCTGGCGCTTCAGGAAATCCCGGTCGTAGAACTGGCTGATCTCGGATTTGCCGTCTGACATAATGACCAGTCCGTCGCTGGCCCGGTACAAATAAATGGATTGAATGAGAGAATAATCATTCTTCAGCGAGCGGAGGGAAGAGGCGACTTCATAGAGCTGGATATCCTCCTGCCGGGAGGTTGACTTGCCGTCCAGAAAGTCCATGACGCCATCATTCAGCGTGAACTCTTTCAGGAACGCCTGCTCCACTTCATCCAGGGAGCCGACGATCATCTCCGAGATATACTTGGCAAAAATTTCATTGGCCCGCTCGGTCTCCCGCCGGGAAATGTCCGAGACCGTGACCATCCCGATCAGCACGATCACCGTGATCGTTAACAGAAAAATCGGAAAATAGGACAGAAGCTGTTTTTGATACCAATTTTTCACCCGTTCCACCTCTGTCAGTTCATCTGTTTAATGGTTAAATATTTAGAAACAATGATAAAGGGATTGCCCCGTTTGGGCAATCCCTCTTTGCCGATCCTTTTTCCCCCAGAAACATCGGGAGATATGGAGATCATTCTTTACCCTAGAATTCACAGGACGCGGCGCCGCCTTTTCTCCTGTGCTTGTCTTCGTACATCCGCCGGTCCGCCTCGGCATAAAGAGTCTCCATGCGGCCAATAGATACTTCGCTGAACGCGAAGCCGACCGACAGCTCGAGCGGAATATCCCTTCCTTCATTATAAAATGACAAGTCCCGAACCAAGCTCTGCAGCCATTCCTCCAGTTCCTCCCGCCCTAGGTCCGCAATCATGAAGGCGAACTCATCTCCGCCGATTCTAGCGGCTTGAACCATATCCGAAGAATAGGCCTTCATGAATTCAGCAGCCGCCTTAATCAAGGTGTCCCCTGTCCGGTGCCCCTTCGTATCATTCACAATCTTCAGATTATCCAGATCAATGACGACAAGGGCTACCGCGGTATCATCGGTCTTGTCGTAGGTCTCCTTCCATTTCTCAAAATAATCCCGGTTATACAGTCCGGTCAGCGTATCATGCGAGATGCGGTACTCAAGCTGCTTCTGGAGTTCATGCTTCTCGGTAATATCGCGCAGAATCCCCTGGAGCGCCACCAGCTCTCCATCCTTGTAGACCGGTGTCGTGTATTCTTCGAACAAAGTATATTCGCCCTTTCGGGCCGCCTCATTCCCCATCGCCATCCGATAGATGATAGGGAGATTATAATCCACTTCGCCGCGCAGCTTCTTCAGCAGCATTTCCCGGTCATCCGGGTGCACACGCTCAAAAGCCATCTCGGGATGGTCATATACCAGCTTCCCCTTCTCCTCACCGAACATCTGCTCAAAGGGAGGATAGGCATAGCAGTAACGCCATTTGGGCTGAAGCTCAAAATAATAAATAACATCCTTCGTATTCTCCACCAGCCCGAGCAGCCGTTTCTCGTTCTCATCGGTTGGGATCACCGCCTGCAGCCGGCTGCCTCTGGCAGCGGCGTAACGGAAACAGGCAAAGGCCAGCACTGCCCCCGCCAGTACTCCCGTTATAAACTCGATCATTGCGATCCCTCCCCAATGCCCATTCGAAGGCCACTCATACTAATGCACCAATTTTACCATGACTATAGGACTAGCGATATAGGTTTTTCCAAAAAATGATGCAAATGAATCCGCCTTCTTCGCCCGGCTGCTTTCGTATGGCTATAGCCGAACAGTTCGCCATATCGTCTCATAGATTGCGTAATTGCAAGGAAACGAAACATACGTAGCGGACATTGATCAACGGTAGCCAAACATGATGCTGTACAAAGGGCGGTTACCAATCATATCTAGCTTTCGCATTTGCGAAAATTATCAAGTTATGGTCCATCTGTGGAAACCTTATTCTACTGCACCGTCTGTTTCCCCCACGGACCGAATAGATATGAGTTATCAGGCTTCCAAGACTGTCACATTACAAATTCTCAAGGAGGGATGCTCTCTTGAATACCGTTCCATCCGGTTGCGCCGATGCCGATCCCCGGGTCCTGGCCACATTCCGGGCGCTTGTCGAAGCGATCGTTCCGAACACCCCGGTACTTGCTGTGTACGGACCCTGGCAAACCTGTGGCGCTGCCGATCTATGCGTTCATGAATACATGATCTGGGAATTGGACCACAGCCTTTCAATTGTAAGCGGACTTAATTTGACCATTATGCCGCTATCCGCTTCCACTGCCGGAATGCTGAATGCAGCGGCCGTTCAATTCATTGCCAAGAGGCAGGCACAATATGCCCCCTGTTATCCGGTCCGGGAGGTCAGCCTGTTCGCCTCGCTGTCTCCTGCCGACCGTATCCGTGTGCTTGAGATGCTGGAGGAATTGAAAGTGGATCTTGGGGTACTGCCGCCGCCAATTCCTGAACGTCCGCAACTGGAAGAAGATGATCTGGTTTGTTGCTCCGGTCATTTTTATCTTTGCGTTAATTCCGCAAGATGTTACACAAGCTTCCACTCATTATTTGCAAAATTACTGGGTGCCGGTCGCTATGCCCGTCAATATGCTTGGTCTGCCCCTGCTCCTGCTCATCGCCGGAAAGTGGAGACAGCGGAAAAGTCCGGCACCGGCGGCGCCGGCGGATAACGCATCATGACAAACTCCCTCTTCAGGGACAAGAAGGCCTCCGGACAATCGGTCACAACGAAAAAAGACCCCCGGTCCATGAAGCCATGAACCCGGGGACCTTGAATTAAGCTCCCTTAAAATTCTTCGTATACCGCCGGGTCCTGATCATTAATGCGGCCGGATGCGCGGCTAAGTCCGTTGATGCGCTCCATCTCGTCCGCCGACAATACGAAGTCAAAAATATTCAAATTATCCCGCTGATGCCCTGCGGAGGACGCCTTCGGAATCGGAATCGCGCCGAGCTGCACATGCCAGCGCAGCACAACCTGCGACACGCCCTTGTTGTGGGCATTGGCAATGTCGGACAGAATCTCCTGTCCCAGTAAATCGGTGTTGCGGCCGAGCGGACTCCACGATTCCACCGTGATGCCCTGACCGGCATCCCACTGCCGCTGATCCTGCTGGTTAAAGTAAGGATGCAGCTCGATCTGGTTGATGCTCGGCTTGACGCCCGTCTCGCGGATCAGCGTCTCCGTATGCTCCGGCAGGAAGTTGCAGACGCCGATCGAACGCAGCAGCCCCCGCTTCCGGGCTTCAATCATCGCCTCCCACGCCTCCACATACTGGCCGACCCGAGGATTGGGCCAATGAATCAAATACAGATCGTAATAATCCAAGCCGGCGCGGTAGACCGACTCCTCAATGGTCTCCAGCGCCTCCCGGTAAGCATGCGGAATACAAATTGCCTCATCCCCACACGTCATGGAGCATGGTCCGGAACAAATCGTCAAGCTGCTGATCCTGGTTGCCGTCACCGGGCCGCATTCCGGATGCCGTCCGCTCATAATACGCTATTTTCTCCTCCAAAAAGTCATTGATCGGGTTGATTCTGGCTTCAAAATCCATCTCGTCGCCTGCTCTTTTGCGAACCAGGAGTCCGTCAATAACTGTCCGTAGCAAGCTCTCCGCCGGCACCAGTTCTTCGACAAGCCGGTCAAATTCGATTGGTGGCATGGCGTCGTACTTCTCAATCCATTCACAGGCCAAAATCGGACGGAGAACATAGAAATACTTCTTGATCTTGACCTGATCCCCTTGCAGGTAGTCGCGGTAGTTCCCCTTGGCCATATGCAGATAATGATGAATGCACGACTTGGGAGAAAAAGTTAAGGGCGAGATTTCCCGGATTTGTTCGGTTATCAGACGGTTCTCCTTGTACACGAGCGGCGATTGAAGCCACTCCAAGAGAGGCGGGTTCGACTTGCGGAATAGGTTCAGCGCCTTTCTCAAATCCCAGCCGTTGATATCGAGCCTATCGCTGATCGGCCGTTCAATGACATCCCGTTTATCAAAAATCGATAAATACCAATCCACAGGCCGGATATAGAGAAATCTGACGTCGTAGTCGCTGTCCTTGGAGGGGAACCCCCATGCACGGCTGCCCGATTCACAGGCATACAGAATCCGAACCCCTTCTTCCTCTTCGATGCTTCTTAACTCTTCCAGAATGACCTGGTTTATATCGGACATGGGTGTCCTCCTCCTTATCCATCTATTTTTCCCTTAATCGTCTAAACGAAGCCCTTCTATCTTCGCTCATTATGGAGACGGCGAACATGGCGAAAGTATTACGACGCTGAACTAAAGTTTTCCATTCCGCCCAAATCCCGCCCCTGTTACAATGAAGAGAGAGGTCTGGAACGGGGGATTAGTGTGGCTAAAGAGAGCTTTGTTGAACGTTCCCCCACTTAGCTAACACTTGAAGTGGGGGATTCTTGGGTAATCCCTTCTACTGAAGGGAATTTATATCGATATTTTCTCATGAAAAATCGTATACCAAGCGATCCCTGCGGTTCCCGCAGTTTTCCAAAGGAACATCTGTACGGGTCATTCCGACCGTTGTATGATGCCTTAGCCAAATATCTAAGGAACGGTGGTCTTGATGTTTAAACACCAAGGCTTTTGATGTTATGTGCGGCATTTTCATCTCGATCATGATGGGTATGGCATGATGGGCATGTCCATTCTCGCACAGACAATTTCTTTGCTTCGGGGTGGATCGTGCCGCATACATGACACCTTTGGCTCGTTGGAGCGAATGTATCCGCTACCTTCACCGTCCGTCCATACCATTCCGCTTTATACGCAAGCTGACGGGCAAATTCACCCCACGACGCATCGGCGATGGATTTGGCCAGCCGGTGATTTTTGAGCATGTTCGCCACTCTCAGATTTTCGATGCTGATCGTTTGGTTTTCACGAATCAGCTTCGTGGTGAGTTGATGCAAAAAATCATGGCGGCTGCCCACAATCTTTTCATGGATTTGGGCAACCTTCTGTTTGGCTTTCTGCCAATTGGAGCCCCCTTGGTTACGGCGAGCCATGCGGCGTTGCCAAAATGCCAGTTTTTGCTCATATTTGCGAAACACTTTAGGATTGGCAACCCGCCTCCCATCCGAGCAGACCGCTAATTCCTTGAGTCCAAGGTCAATGCCGATCTCCTTATCGGTCTGTGGCAGAGGGTTCATTTCCACTTCGCAGAGGATGGATACAAAATACTTGCCTGCCGCATTTCGCCGCAGGGTAGCCGAAAGAATGCGACCTTCACACGCTCTGGAGTTGGCAAAGCGAAGCCAGCCAAGCTTCGGAAGCTTCAGTCGGTTTCCGTTCATCGCAATGTTGTCATTGGTGTATTTGGTGGTGTAGCTTTGAACAGGATGCTTTCGGCTTTTGAAGCGTGGGGCCTGATTTTGTTTCTTGAAGAAACGTTCAAAGCTGTCTGCCACGTTTCGCACCGCCGATTGCAGAGCAATGCTATCTACCGATTTTAGCCATTCAAATTGCTGTTTGAGTGCAGGAAGCTGCGTGGCACAGGCGTTATAGGACAACCCTTTACCGGTTGCCGCATAGGTTTCGCTCCATTTGACTAAGAAATGATTGAAGACAAAGCGGCAACAGCCAAACATTTGATGGATGAGTTGACGTTGTTTCGGGTTCGGATAGATCCGATATTTGTAAGCTTTATGTACCAACATGCCACGGGGCCTCCTTTCGGTAGGATATTCCCATTATAGCACATATGTTCGCTTTTAGGTGCAAAAACCGCCGAGAAGACTCCTCCCTATTGAGGAAGGAGTCTTCTCGGCTTTTTAGATAAAATCTTCATGTGCGCTCCCCCAGTAAATCATCTTAACCAAACTGTACCATATCCTGGTTACAAATAACGGTCTATGCACCTAAATTCAAGGAACCTATTTCATTCTTTTGCGTCTATATCTTCAGACAACAGCAAAACTCTAATAAGAGGTGAATGATGAAACACTTAGACGGTCTCTAGCTTCCCCCAAGGAGGTTAGAGAGCTTATGAGCAGAAGTGTCAAAAAAACACCGGCATTCACAGATCATAGCACCCCAGTCACCCGCTGGTGCAAACAACAGGCGAGCAAGACCGTACGCCGCTATACAGGCGATATCCCGCACGGCAAATGGTACCGGAAATTGTACTGTTCCTGGACTATTTGCGATTACCGTTTCTTCAAGACACGACAGCAGGCGATATGGGAATGGGAAACGTCGTCCTATCCATGTAATCGTTCCTTAACCCGCGCTGAATTAATTAACGATTGGGAGCAGTCCTTTAGAAGAAAATAACCAAGAAAGCCGGACAGGGAAGCCCGGCTTTCTTGGTATTTTACCGTAAAGTGCGAATGGCCGGGTTGCAATCATACTGCATTTCATCCCGAATGGTTAATGGCAGCACATGACTCGACAGCATGATTTGTACGAATTTCTTGCGGCATATAGAGCAGCAGCCCTTTTTATACAGCTCAACAAGAATGTTCTGACATAAGGGAGATGGACGCTCGGTAAAGATATCCGTAATACTAGACCCAATACTATGAAATGAATATTTGCTGCGCTTCTTGAACACCACATGCTCCAGCAGCGGCAAGTCTTCTTCCCGGTAATGGTGTATGAACAGGTCAAGAGCTTCAATTTCAGTATTTGGCTGACGGATAAGCTCAATGCCGAGCTGACGAATGCGTTCGTCCTTCACCTTGATCTTGCTTAGAGCACGAATGGCCGCTGAGCGCAGCCGCCCGTTACCCGACTTCGCCAAGTCCATCATTTTTTGCGGATCATGTGGAAAAGCCCTGGTTCTAAATATTTGCAAATAAGCCTCCAGCCTCCTGGGGTCCTCTTCATCCAGCAGATCATCAGCCGCCTTTACCAGATCCGCCTCGGAAGCTTTCCTTCCCCAACTAAAGTACGGATAAAGCGGTCCCGGCTTGGACCTAATGGATGATTTCAATTCAGCATAGGAGACCTCAACAGGTTGCGATGGAACATGGCTCTGCTCAACGGAGGAGGACTGTATAAAGGCTTGAATATTCGCGTCACGAATGCCTTCCAGCAGAGCGATTACTTTGTCCTCTCCCAAGGATTCATAGGCATGCTTCAACAGAAACCCAAACTCTTCATAGTCGGAGGAACGTATTTTCCTGCCGATTTGATCCGCTACAAATAAGAAGCCCTGCTCTCCACCAGCATCTATGATTTCCTCATCCCCGATGAAACTGTTCCATTCCTCGTGATAACCAAATCCTTTTTTCATGGCTGCTAATGCATTTGGGTTGCCGTTCAAGGCAAATATCTTCGCCAGCCGATATACCTGTAACAGGTCCCATCCCTCTTGGGTCCCCAACGCCAGGAGTATTCGCTCTTGCAGCAGAGCCGATGTCCGGACAGCTGAATATTCTCCCAGAGATAATCTTCTCTGCTTGTTTCGCACTGAGGATCATATGCAGTGTTCTTGATGCAGGCATCGTATATGGCATCAATGTGCTTCTCCGTAAGTGCCGGAGACTGCCTCAGATAAAGGATGATGCTCCCTAGCCCACGCGCCAAATCATACCGAAATCGTCTGATTAACAATATATCCCCCCTATAACTCCATCACCATCAAACTCTCACTCGGCACCCGGTCAGCCAGCCACACTTCATTGCCCGCATAGTAAAAGGTAGACCCCTTTCTGTCAGACACCTCATCTACAGCTACAGCCGCGGGTCGATCTCCCGCTCTTTCGCTACTTCAAACAGCAGTTTGGCTGCAATCTCCTTATAGGAGTCATGCTCCGGAGCGATCTGATCAAATGGGACCGCCAGCATCCTCATGCCAAGCTGATATTCGCTCAGCGAGGTGCGCAGCTTCTGACTTACATTTTTTGCTTAAGCAGCTTCCGGTATTTATACGGGAACTTGTAGTCATAGCCATAGATAATAGAGAGATAATCCAGATTGCGCACCTTCATATAGGGTACCGTTGATCCGTCCCAGACCTCCGGCTTGATAACGATCCCTTCCATCCCGTTCTCCAGCGTCAGCCTGGAAAAATACGACTCGGCCTTCTCCAGAGCGTCCGGCTCAGACAGATCGAGCGTAAGCGCCTCATCCTCCGACAGGAACCCGTACATCTCCGAGGTCTTCCAGTCCGGAATTTCCTCATGTCCGTCCTCATATACGAGCTTCAGCAAGGCAAACGGCTTATACACCATGTCTTCGTCCTGCGCGTAGAGCTCCATTTGTTGTTGATACGTGTAATAGGCTTCCAGATGCTCGGCCAGAGGCACATAGCTTCCCTGAATGTCATGAATATGCTTGTAGTTCTGGTATATGAATGAACCGTATTTGTCACTTAGAGCCGATTTGGGCAAATGATACTGGTCCTTCTCGAACCCGCTCGCGCTCGATATGAATCATATTGATAAACAAGGTATGCTCATAGCCTTCCGTATCCCGCTCATCCTGCGCCTTAAGGGGGGCAGAGAAGAAATCGTTAATCGCATTCAGCGGGAACAAAGGCGTGTTGTACCTCGACACATTCAAATACTCAAAGTCTTCCTGTGCATGCTGTTTATAGGAAATTTCATTATCCGCGTCCTTGAAATACACGTTGTAGGTCTGTTCATTCGTGTACCAGCCGTAAGCCATCCCCTTGCGGACCGAGCGCAGCTGCATGCCGGAATTCGGATTCTTCTTGATCAAAAAAGAGAACTGCGGATTGGTGGAACTCACCTGGACAATCGCCATCTCCATCTACTCCTAAGCTTCATATTGCGAATCATTATTTCTGCTTGTATTTTCGCAAATAATGGAAGCTCCGAACAGGGAAAAAGTATTACAAGTCCCGAAAATATTCCAAACGCCCCATAAATCTATGATATGATTTCCTTAACGTTAACTTTATGGAAGGAATCCCTAAGCAATTGATGGTTGTGCTGCTCAATATTGCGGTGGTGCGGTTTTGCCAGTAGCCCAAAATCCCGAGCTCAGAAGAGCTCGGGATTTTGTTTTTACATCACACCCAAAACTAACCACTTGTCGAAGACGAATTGGCGTGTTAATAATCCCGCAGAGCCTCTAAGCCTTCCTTGTAGGTGAGGACCTGCTGCAAATTCTTCGTCAGCCACTGTAAATTCCCGCTGCTATACGCCTTCAGCTTGTATGCAGGCAACTTTGTAACCGACGAGTCCTGGTGGACTTCCACTAGGTTTTTTCCAACAATATCGCTTGCCTGCAAGTTCATGCTCGCCGGCGCATGTTTGACGAGTGCGACAATCGCTTCCCGATCATCCAGCGTTATTTTTTGTCCCGGAAGAATGGTAATGTAGTAATCGGAATTTCCCGTTCTGCCCCAGTATTGGTCAAGCACTATGACAGAGGATTCCGCTCCCTTCTTCAAAAGATATCCGTACATGTACGGCGATGTTCTGACCAGGTCCGTTGAAAAAGGGCCAATTTTCGTAACTTGATCCGCATGAAAATGTTCTTTGATGCTGCTTATTTTGGGCTCAGGCCTGTGATCACGGAACTGATCTAACATCAGCGTCGTGATCTCGTTCCTGGCCAGCCATAGCGCAGCGCCAGCAATGCCAATAACGATGAGGATTAGGATCGTTTTCTTAAGCTTCATGCAATCAATTCGCCACAATCGCTGTAAGATAGGTTGTAATGCTAAGGCCGTCGATGTTCATGAAAGCGTCAACGCCATCCGATTGCCAATGGTCATTGATGGCGATAAAGCCTTCGGAGTAATTGTCGCTTCCTCCCGTCGTATAATTGATGGTCAGATTATACTTTCTGATTCCTTTCACGGTTACCGTATGAGACCCGTAAGGGTTTTGGTTAAAGCTGAGGTAATAAGGCCCATAGCTTTGCAAATACGATTTTAACGTGGAATAATTATTGACATTGGTAAATTTTTCAGGATCATCACTTGTAACCTGGGTTGGCTTGCCGATCGCTTCCGATCCGACTTTGAAAATTTGATCATTTTTGTCATAGCCTACACCGCTGGACGAGCTGAAATAGCTCGAATTTACAATAGCATTGTAAGCGGTCCTTTTTTGAGTGTTCGTTAAACTGCCCCATTTGTAGCCCATAATTTCTAGCGTGGCAACAACTGCGCAATCATTCGCGTAGTCAGTGTCGGATGAGGTCAAAAATTTCGATTTGCCTCTTTAATGATCGGCTTCTCACTTTCCGAGATGCTCATTTGTGGAGGAATGTAATTTGAAATCGAGTATGTAGCGCTTGATGTAGACGGCACGGCATATGCCACTGCTCCGAAAAGCTGTGTTGTCAAAGCCACCCCCACTGTCAAACTTAGTAATTTCCAACTCTTCCTTTTTCCCATTCATACTCCTTCTTTCTTCATTTTGAATGTATTTATTGCTAAGGGCTTGGCCCATAACAATCGTGAAGAAAGCTGTAACTATCAAAATATTCCAAGTATATTCTTGATATTATCATTAATTCATTAAAATGGTAATTAGGGGAATATGTATTATTTGCGAAATGTTTACAATGAAAGCTTTTCTGAACGCCAATATAACTCCCTCACATTCCTTGATGCATTGTTAATGGCACATGCATCCATCCCCTGTCCATCTCCTTATATCGAAACCCGCCCGGACCATCTATGGGTACAGCCTCCGAAGCATGAAGAGTCCTTCTCCACTCCCCGCTCCTGGCATATGCTAAGCGATGCCCTCAAGGAATACGGCGACCGGCTTCAGCCCGAGACGCTGGATGTTCTCGCGACTGGATGTCTGTCTCCGCATCATGCAGGACAGTTCAAAGCCCAGCTTCCTGCGGAGATGGATGGCCGTGCGGAGCTTCATGGAGAGAGGGCTTCTGGCTTCGCTGCATAGCCTGGGCACAGCCGGACACGGCTTCCAGGACATGATCCTGAATCCCCGGGGGTCCACCCCCTCCTACTGGAACAGCAATTAGGTGAATTGGCAGGACTGCTTGGGCAAAGGCTTGACCCTCGCTGTAATGAGCGCCGTTAAATGTGACGGCGGGCTATGAAGTGTATCTGGGGGCTAATCCGGACATTCTAACGCCGGCCATCAAAGCCCGCAACTGGTTCATCAGCAGCTATCCGCTGATGGGAGCGATGGCGGCCGATTTCCGCATCATTGAGGACCCTGTGCTGTGCAACCGGCTCTCGATTTCGGTTGCCGCTGTCGACGCAGAGGCCAAAGAAATCTTCATGGACCCGGCAGCCGGCCTCGACGAGCAGGAATGCCGGTTCGTGCTTGCTCATGAATTTCTGCATGTGGGCTTAAGGCATCATGCCTGCGCCGAGGGACGCGACCCGTACCTGTGGAATGTCGCCTGCGATTATGTGATCAATCAATGGCTGATAGAAATGGGGCTTTTCCGAGGATCGGAGGACTTCATGATCCGGAGATGAAGGGACTGTCGGCGGAATCGGTCTATGACCGCATCGTTACCAATATGCGGCTGTACCGCAGGTCGCCACATTCCGTGGAGTCGGCATGGGCGATATTCTGCCCCCGCGCGTTCCCGATTGGTGGGAGCGGACTGACGCTCGATGAATTTTACCTGACTGGATTACCATTACGACCAGAATCGCGGCTTCCTTCTCGCCGGCCTGGTTGAAGAAATCCGGGCGCTCTCCCAGCCGCCGATTCTCTGGGATGTAGAGCTGGAGAAGGTCCGCACCTACTCGCGGATCAGCCGCAGACAATCCTCCACGCCGGATATCCCGGGGACCCGCTGGGTGCCGGACTCCGGCGACGAGGACGGACGCACCTTCGGCGTCGTCCTGGACACGTCCGGCTCCATGGACACCAAGCAGCTGGGCAAGGCCCTCGGGACCATTGCCAGTTACAGCATGGCCAGGGATGTTCCGCTGGTGCGCGTCATCTTCTGCGACGCGGGCGTGTACGACCAGGGCTATATCGCCCCGGAGGTCATCGCGGACCGCATGTCTGTCAAGGGCCGGGGCGGCACCATGCTCCAGCCGGCCATCGACCTGCTGGAGCATGCCGAGGACTTCCCAAAGACCGGCCCGTTATTGATCATAACGGACGGCTACTGCGACCGGCTGCGCATCCACCGGGAGCACGCGTTCCTGATCCCCAAGGGCCAGCACCTGCCGTTCGTGCCGAAGGGGAAGGTGTTTCGGATGGACTGATACAAGAACAACTATTCTCACCAATCCTCGGAACACAAAGTTGAGGTACCTATATAATCGTAAATGAGGCCGCCAAATGTCATATCATAACTGATGGTACCCCTTTTTCATTGGTGAAAATGTTTCTACTCAGTTAGTAAGTAGAAGTTTTGCCTGCTCACTACATTTTTGAGTTTGGGGCGGTTCAGAGATCGATTGCTACTCCATTTCAGTATACTGAACCTCCACAACCCTACCCAAATCTACATATTGTTCATGGTCGAGTTTAACTTTTACTCTACCCTTTCTGCGCTTCTCACGCCATTCACGAATGTCTTCTTCCGTATCTAGGCGAAGCTCAGCGATTTCCAGAGCACGATCGAGGATATACTTACTCGTGAACAGAAGCGTGTAAATGCTCTGTCCTCCAAGCGCAATGGGAGTCTCTCGGCTCATCCATTTCTCAACCGTGAATCGCACAAACAGCCTTTCACCTGTCCCGGGACGAGGAGGAATCTCCCTGATTTCCTTACGCCGTAGCACCTTCCAATCTACAATCTTGCCTACCCAGTGGATTCCTGTTTTAGCGGTATCATTAAATTTCTTTCTGGATTGGCACATGGCTACATATTCGATTTGGGTTAGGATCTTGACATCAAGGTTCTTTAAGGGAACGTGATAGAATGAGTGTCTTAATGCGGTCTCGACTTGCTCAGGTCCTCGCACAGACCCCACTAATACATTTTTACCTGTGAGCTTGTTCGCGTAGTATTCCTTCGTCCCACGTGAACCTGTAGAGCGTTCAAATGCTTTTTCCGGACTATCTTGGATGATTTCATTTAAGAATTGCTCCACCAAGCTTGTAGAATTAGGCAAGAACGGCAAAGCTCCTATATTCAAAAGCTCGATGCTTTTATAGAATCGGTGGCTCTTAAACCGCTCTTCGTCTGGATAAGGAAATAAGACATAGGCACCAAACATGCTTCGCTCATATTCTCCCGAGCCTTTCTCCTGATAGACAATAGCGTCGCGATACCTGTGCATTGTATTAATATCTTCCTCTTCAGGTCCGGGTTGTCCATATGCTTTGTGATAGGGAGTTCCCTCATACGCTGAATTCAGACGATATTTCGCATCGAACACATACTTGTACTCTTTGACACTACCTGCATCCTTCTTCTTCAGTGTCAGGACATTATCCGGACGCTGGCTTAGAGTGGGAGTCTGTTCAGAGCTAGGAATTGCATTATAGTACAAAATAAACTGTTCTCCGTTTGTCGGATTCTCATAGACCATCTGAGCACTCCGCGATCGATCCAAGGTCACGAATATACCATTGCGATTAACCTTGATAATATCCTGCTTCACCAACTTATACTTCCGTCCAAGCAATTGATTAAGCTTTAAGAAGCACCAATACTCATAGAGTTGAGCCACATCTTTCATGGACAATCGGAACAAGTCACTTTGGATAGATAAGCCTTTCAAAAGCATCAAATAACAGCGATACACTTCTCGATATCCTGGCGCCATTTGCAGAACAAGCGTAACGGACATCTGTTTCAATAACCCGACCTCTCGCAAAAAATCCACTTTCAATAACCGCTCCAATTGAACAATCATATTCTCTATCCGCTTTACCAGCAGCGGGTCTTGTGTGCGGTTTTTCTCATGCCAACGAGCCTTCAACTCCTTGAGCTTCCCAAGTATTCGTTCCAGCATCCAGCGAATGAACCGGTTCTCATTTGTATCATAGGAGAGATTCCTTCGCGTCTCCAGTAAATGAGTAGCTGTGTATTTTCGGTCCCCAATCGTCAAAAATCCATAGGTCATGTCTTCTCTTAATCGCTCGGGATGTCTTGCCAGCTCTCTTGCATTCTCCCTTCCCGCTTTCTTCACCCGATTGGCATCAACCAAACGGCGGTCCTGAAGAAGCGTGTGATGGGGGTTGTTTTGAATCCGCCCCACTGCATCCAGTAGCTGACTAAATATGTGCTGTAGAATGGTAAAAAACTCTGTCAAGCTCTGATATTGTGTCTCCCGCAGCCCTGTCATTTGGTAGGTTCTACGTAAGAAATCAAACGCCAGGTTATAGATCTGCTCATTCACTTCATTCAAAATATTCTGGTAATCCTGCTTGTAATCCATCTTAGAAGGGAAAATCTCCATCTCGACCCGCAGCAAGGTCTGCCCCTCGTTACGAATCTCCCATTCGGTCAGACCGACCTCATTTCCAAAATTCAAAACACCCGCAATAATGGAATCGCCTAAAGGCTTGATGGCTTGCCGGAGAAGTATATTTTCATGATAGTATGAAAGAATGCCCGATACATTTTTCTTTTGGATGACCAACTCATACGATTGAGTTTCGTAGAAACAAGGAAACGTAGATTCTCCTGGCTGCCAATCTACCAATCCCATTACGTTAGGGGAAAAAACTTTAATCTGAGCTTCGCCGACTTTATCAGAACATGTGAGACCAAGCTGCGCATTCACCCATTCCTGATTAGAAGACCGATGAAGCTGCAATGTCTCCACTGTCGGATGGTAGGGGCGTCCTTGAAGATAGAGTGTAAAAAGCTCCGTGTCTACACGGAGCAATTCAACCGTCTGATTAAGAGAGCCAGTAGGAAGTGAATCCATCTTCTTCGAGCCTCCTCAGCATAAAAGCCAATTTCCGTGCACTTTGAGGATGCTTGGCCATGGGTGGAGTCTGACCTGCGTTCCATCTCGTGTACAACGGTGATGTATCCTCCATGAGGTCTTGAATATTGACCGAAATGCCGCTTCCGTTACCAAGAGCACCTTTAATTAGGTTTAGCAAAACTCGACGGACCGAGGCATGACTCCCTTGGATTCGCGGTAGAATCTTTTGGAGCAGTTGCCAATCAAAGGCTTCTTCTTCACTCATGAGGTTGAACCGATCGTTATAGATCATGTAGAAGCAAATCGCGTCGCGCACCCGAAAGCCCACATGAGCATGGATGTCCTCGAGTAAAACATTGATCTTAACTAATCTTTCCGTTGTGCGAATGATGAGCTCTTTATTAGCATCATAAGCGTCAACCAGTTGCAAATAATCCGAGCGCAGAAGCAAATGGTTCATTTCAGAAAGATCGAAAGTCTCACTAAGGTTCAAAGATTCATTGGAATCCGGATACTGTTCAAGATTGATATAGTTAAATTCTAATGTATTGGCTCGGTCCAGTACTTTTTTGCTAAAAGGGTACGTCGTTTCGTCCATGTTCACCGTTCCGATCAAGAAGACATTCTCTGGTATTGAAAGATTACCGTACTTCGCCTGATCATTAGGCATATCCAGCATGGTGGAGGAGATTAAACCTTGAGTCCGAATCTTACCCTCATGCCAATCTTGCGTCTCCAATACACTTAACAAATCGCAAAAATAATGCTCCACTCGAGCCAAGTTCATTTCATCTAGGCAAACAAAATAAGACTTATGCTGATTCTCTGGCTTTCTTGCTTCCGCTAGCACCTCAGTTAATGGGCCTGGCTTGAACCTGCCTGTAAGGTCCTTGTATCCGAGCAGATCAGAAGGGTCACTCCAATCCGGACGGACTGGAATTAAGGTAAACTGACCATTCTCCACCGTCGATCCGAGTGCTTCCGCGAATAGCTTAACCAAACGGGTCTTTCCCGTACCCGATATCCCTGCCAAGATAACGAAGGGCTTCGTTTTTAGAGAGAGGTAGAAGTTCTCGATGAGATGCTCAGGGAAGAAGAAGCCTTTTTGGATGATGAAGAATTGGATCTGTTGAAGAACACCAGCTAGTTGTTCATCCTGTAGTGGTTCTATTTCACTTAACAATGCTTCACCCCTCACTTCATTTGTTTCCTCATCTGAAGATGAGAGACTTTCCACATACAGACGGTAGTTTTCCATTACGTTCTGTAGATCTTCAATGAGCCGCTCATCATCCGGCACGTTACCTCTTTCGTACTTGATATAAGCAACAGTGGACACCTGATAATCCTGTCCCAAACCACTACTCATCAGATGAATGTCTTCATCTTTATTCATATTAGCAAGCGGAACAAGTTCTCGAATTTCTTTCGTTTTATTGCGCAGATATACATATGCCTCTTTACGCCCCTTCTCTTGTACAGGAATAGTCACTCCCTGAGCAAGTGTTAGGTAAACGGCACTCATATCCTCTGCAAATAAATATACGACGTACTCTCCGCGTTGAGTCGTTTCTGTGATTCGTTTATCCAATATGGCGAGCCAAGGTATTGTCGCCCAATTCCCCTGCCCAACAGAACCCTGAATTTTATACTGCTCATCTAAGAATGGCAGCGTTTTGAGCTCAGAAGGGAGTGTCTGCCTAAATTGGGTTCCTAACGGGTGACCAGCGAAGGTTTCTCTTTTAGCAAAGGTGTACTCCGCCAGTATCTTCTCCAGATGACCTTGTAGGGAAAAGTGCTGCAATGCAGCATTGTATTCCTGTAGTTCTTTGTTCGCCATTTGTTCCAACTGAAAGAGCTCTTCTTCTCCTAGCTGTTGTTGAATCTGGTTGTGAAAACCTATTGAATTATCCTCCGAATTCACAAACAAAATATGCGAGAGCGCATTAACTGGGCTGTTTACGATATCTTTAAGCTGGCTTGGGGTTGCCTCCATCCATAACTCCCGCCCTGGTGGCTTATCCACCCGATTTCCTCTTTCTTGTTCGGCAATAAAGTATCTAAGGAAAAGCTCTTTAACTCTATCGAATGAAACCCTCTCCTGATTGGATGCTCTCAGCTCTTGAATTAAGGATAGGATCAGAACCATCTTATAGGATTTTTGCTTTCTCTTAAAAATTTGAGTAAGTGATTCCGGTAGTGGCATGTGATGTTACTCCCCCGAAAATGATTTATTCTCCAACTTCTATAAGGAAGACAGCTTCCGTGAACCCTCCGCGCTCTTCTGCTTTCTTGGCACGAACTTCTTCCAGTTTCTCTGGCGAACCCTTATGTACTTCAGCAAGAGCATAAAGAAGTTCAAGCATATCCGCTAATTCTTCAAGTGCATCCGAGTCGTTCATGGTTTGAAAATACTCCTCTGTCTCTTCTCGGAGCTTCTTTCTAAGTTCAACAACATAGGATTCTTGATCTAAAGTAGTAAAAGCACAATCTCTACCGGAACCTCGTATGATCTCAGGAATTTTATCGCGGACGAGTTTGTTATAAGTGGGCATAGATGAAACTCCTAAAAATAATTATTTTGAGTTTATGAACCAGCTTTCAGAACGATGACAATTATTATGTTAATTCGACAGAGTGGAAAAAGTCACCTCCCCTTAAAAAGAAAAAGCCGTCGAAGAAAACGGCTTGTACATGCTTTGGACAGATTTATTAGGTTTGGGGTAACTCGGCAACTTAGAAAGACACAGTCTGCAAAGAGTCAGAGTTTTTACATCATCTCTTACAGACCACACGTGATAAAACTACAAGCTTAATGGACTGCCGAAGCCCCACTAATCCTTATACGGATCGAACTCATCCGCTCCAGCCATGCATACACCAATCGGCTTCAGCACATGCATGACCTCAATCGTTTCCGCATGTGCATCCAGCACTTCCTGAAGCTTCCGGTATACAAAAGGACTCTCGTCCGTCCCTGCGCCGCGCAGCTCAACACCGAAATTCCGAACGGCATTCATCATTTGTGCGGTGCTGATTTGGCCGCCGCTGCGGGTGCGGGTTTTCCAATTCATTTTGCCTGCCGCCTGGGTTCGGCTCATGATTCGTCCCGCTCCATGAACGGTGCTGTAGTAAGACTCCTTGTTCTCTATACTGTCCTTCCCTTTAACGATAACGGAAATATCCCCCATACTGCCGCCGATAAAACCAACTTGACCGGGCGCGGATGGGGTCGCCCCTTTACGAACGACAACGACTTCTTTCCCGTTGTGTATCTCCTTCCATGCATAGTTATGATGGTTATGCACTTCAAGGTCCGCTTCCATTCCCAGAATGGCTAATACTTGCTGAATCACGTAATCCCTTCCGGCATACGCATAACGTCCGGCCAGCCTCATCGCTCTGTAATACAGGTCGCCAAGCTCACTGCTCAGATCAAGCAGTACAGGCGGCTGGTCCATTTTCTCACCGGGGGCGTTCGCGAGGAACTCTCTGCCGGCAGCCAGATTGATAAATCCGCTTGCCGTCTTATGCCCGAAGCCCCGGCTTCCAAAATGATTCGCGATCCACAAACGGCCGGTTCCCGCTTCTTCAAACAGGTCAACGAAGTGATTGCCGCTGCCGACCGTGCCGAGCTGGCTTTGCGCCAGTGCTTTCAGCTTGTCATGCTCCTGCTTGCCGATCGCTTGGTAAACGGCCCAATCCGGATCATCGAAGAGGTCATGATCGACCTTCTCCTTATTGACCCGTCCCACCCCGAAGGAGATTTTACGGGCAATCTTATCCATAATCTTCGCCAATCCTGGCTTTATGTCTTCGGCAGTCAGACTGGTTCTCACTGCTTTATTTCCGCATGCAATATCATAGCCAACGCCGGAAGGCGAGATTTGCCCGTCATACACGACAACCCCGCCGATCGGCTGACTGTACCCTTTATGATGATCCGCCATCAGCAGTGTTTGAACCACATTGCCGGTTTCTGCACAGGTTCTCGCTTGAGCAAGCGCACCGCTGTCAGGATTGCCCCAGACACGCACGCCATCTATATTTTGATAAGCCATTAGGTCGTTCAACTCCTACATAAATATATTTTCTAAGTTTAGAGCCATTGGTGTTCATTACTGGCCTGACGCTTTCTTCTCACCGAGCAAAGAGCTTAACCGCTCCAGCAAATCTCCGCCGCCCGTTACCGAGATGGAGCCGATTTTCTCGCATATTTTCTCAAGGAACTCCAGCTCCTTCAGGCGGAACAGCGTCTGATTCTCGTCCATCAGCTTGGCGGTATTCAGCAGGCTGCAGCACATGATCATAGAACAAAAAACCGGTTTCGTAACTCGCGATCTCGCAGGACTGCAAATGGACCGCAAGCTTCGGTACAATCGAACGGTCTATCTCAGCAGGCAATTCAGGCTGTCTGATATCCGCATGCAAAAAGGTATGTTGTTTCAGCATATTCCAGTAGGCGTAGACGCCCGGCTTAAGCAGCTGCACGAATTGGCCGTCCTCGTAATGCAGCACGTATTCATGATCTTGCACCCGTACGACATCGAGCTCCCGCATGAGCTCTTCATCCTGAAGGAACAGCTGTAAGTCCTTGCCCTCAACAGCGAACGGCTTGGCGATATTCAACACCACAACAGTCGTTTGCGACCACGGTACAAAATGATAGGTCCCCGGAGCGAGCTTTTTCACATAGCTGCCTTTATGAAAGAGCAGACCGCGCTGGTCAGCTTGAATGGTTATTTTTTTAAACATAATCGTTAACCCCCTCATTGTTTCACCATTGGAATTAGAATCCCTCTGCGGTTTGGGCGGAATCGCGTTTTAGATCAGCGGGCTGCCAGGAATTTCCAAGGAGATTCGAGTCAGAAAGTTAACTCAGCTTCAGCTACCCTTCTTCCTCTTCCATCCCAGAAAAGCCTCCGGAATTTCGCATCATCGGTATCCACGGATTGCAAAGCCTTTTCCTACAGTGCGCATAAATAGCCGCCAGGGATTCTATCCTTTGGTCTTTTGATCAACTTTCGCTCGATTGAAAGTCGAGTGCTCTACCAGAATCGCTCCCAAGGCGATTGGGGAATCGAACCCCAAATAGTGGATTCTTACCGATCCGATCGTACAGGATACCGTAACCTAACAGGCACGGCACTGCGGGATAAACCGATATCCCCGCCTCGTTACGACCGTCCGCATAAGAACCGATGTATGATGAACGCCATCAGCGTCTACCAACTTGCACAGTGCGTCTTACAGGTTCTATAATCGCTCATTTCAAGCGGATCGAACATGGCGAAAGTATTACGACAGGTATAAAGTTTTCCATTTCACCTAGGTCCCTCCGGGGTAATTAATTAGATGATCGCAAAAAGAAACCCCGCTTCTTGCGAAGCGAGGCGCACATGGATAATCAGAACAGCCGCGTGACGAACCAATACAGCCCAATCAGACCGATGACCGCCGACAGGCCGAAGCTGACCCTTTTATACGATTTGAACCTCGCCGCCCACAGCAGCAGCGGAAGCAGAACTACCAGGACGGCCAACTGCCCCAGTTCTACTCCATTAAAGGAGAACAGCGAGAGCAAATAGCGATCGCCAAGCGTGCCGTTTGTGATATTCTCCGTTCACTGCGGAACTACTTCGATACGTCTCATACCGGCGTCGCCCATTTTACCAACACTGATTTCGATATGCCAAATCTTTTGACCGCGCCTTTGACGCCAACATGACCATCATATTCTCTTCGGAGAGCTTAAAAATAAATGCTCCCCTCACAGCAGCAGGTTTTGATTATTTCACCTGTCTGCCGTAAGGGGAGCATATCTTTGTCTTACACCTGCTAAGTTCAGAAGCTATCTTATTTTTAACCCAGCAAGTTATTTATGATTGGATCTTCCCTCAGCACGCGCATTATAACAGTCAAGGCCTCCGCTCTCGTAAGGTTAGCGTCCGGTTCGAACCGGTTCTGGCCCTTGCCTTGAATTATTCCGGCCGTTGTGGCTTCTTCAATGATCTTGTTAGCCCAATGCTGAGGTGCAACATCAACGAACATATTGGCTTCGCCAGACTTGCTTTCTTGTAATATCAAGATCTTCGAGATCATCGCAACCATCTCGGCGCGTGTAGTCTTGCGATCTGCGCGGAACGTTCCATCGGAGTAACCGTTGATGACCCCATTGGAAGCAAGAATTTCAATAGACTCTCGTGCCCAGGAGGTCTGGATATCCTGGAACGCATTCGTTCCGTTTCCGAGGCGCAAGGCGAATGCTTTGACGACCAGTGTGCTGAACTCAGCTCTCGTAATCGAGGCATCCGGTCTGAAACTGCCGTCTGGATAGCCGTTGATTATGCCTAGCTTGGCAGCAGTCGAAATATCTTTGGAAGCCCAGTGGGACGCCGCATCCTGGAAAGTTGCCGATTTCCCGGCAGCCAATGCGTCCTGAATATAAGCTGCGAGCCGATTGGTATCAACGAGATCGTAAAAAGCCTTTACCTCCTGAGCCGAAGGCGTTGGAGTGCTCGGAACGCTTGGAGTCGGAGTGGTCGGAGACGATTCAGACCCCGAAGTTGTAGATCCGTTTACCGTCACGCTTATATCCGCCGATTTCGTTCCGTAGACAGCCGTAACGACAGTGCTGCCTGCCTGGAGACCTGTAATCGTCCCGCCGGAAATACTGGCGATTGCGGGATTCTGAACGGACCAGGATACCGATGAGGTCACATCTGCTTGGAACAGGTCTGAATACATGGCCGTAATGGCCACGGAAGCCGTTTGTCCGGCCAGAATGCTTAATGTTTTCGGACTAGCGCTTAAGCTGCTTAATGACTTCAAAGTAATGCTCTTCATCGCACTGTGGCTGTTATTCGTGCCATCGTTTACGATGAAGCTAATCATGCGCGTCGCCGTATTCGGGGTGACGGCTGTGTTGTTATAGGTGACTGCTTGCAGAGCGTTTTGCCACTGCTCCAAGGTAGCCGCTGCGCCCGCTGACGTCAGCGTCAGCACGCCGCTGGCGCTCAAATAACCGGCCGTAATATTGCCGTATGTGGCCTCGCTGACGTTGGCGAATGCCAGGACATCTTCTCCAGCATTGAAGTGGTCCGTAATGGCAATCGTTGCGCTTGCCAAAGTTGTATTATCCAGGTCCGTAATCGCCAGACCGCTGTCAATAACGACAGGAATCGAAGTCCTGCTATCCCCCGATGTGAAGTGTGTTGAACCGCCGCTCGTGGTCACGACTGGTGTCTGGTTCGTCGCCGTCACCGTTACTGCTCGCGCTGCTGTATTGCTTGTATTGCCTGCACCGTCAATTACAGTGAAGCTGATTATACGCGTTGCCGTATTCGGTGTGATAGCCGTATTCGCATAAGTAATCGAACTCAAGGCGCTTTGCCACTGCGCCAATGTCGCTGTTGCGCCTGCTGACGTCAGCGTCAGCACGCCTGTGACTGCATCATAACTGGCCGCAACATTCCCCATTGTCGCTCCGTCATTGGCGAAGATCAGTACATCTTCTCCAGCACGGAAGTTGCCTGTGATCCCCACTGCTGCGCTTGCCAGCGTTATGCTGCTTCCAGCGGCTACCGTGATATCGGGGTCGATAACGACCGGAGTCGAGGATGTGTTATCTCCCGCCACGAATGAAGCCGAACCGCCGCTCACGGTCAGATTCGGAGGCAGGGTCACAGTCACTTCTACTATATGCGTAGCAGCAGCGCTGATCTTCGTTCCATCGCTTACGGTGTAACTAATGATGCGGTTCACTGGCGTGGTGCTCGTGCTCGAGAACGTAATCGCCCTCAACGCATTCTGCCACTGTGCCAAAGTTGCTGTTGCACCTGAGGACGTCAGCGACAGTACGCCAGTGACGGCATCATAACTGGCCGTAATATTGCCCATAGTCGCTCCGTCATTGGTGAAAGCCAGTACATCTCCGAATTGAAGACCGTTCGAGATGGATACTGTCGCGCTTGCCAGCGTTGTGTTATCCAGATCGGATACGCTCACGCCGGAATTCAATGTGATTCCCGTTGTACCGGCTACATAGTCAGCCGAACCGCCGCTCGTGGTCACGATCGGTGTCTGGTCCGTATCCGCCACCGTTACGGTTCGCGTTGCCGTATTGCTTGTATTACTTGCGCCGTCAGTCGCAGTGAAGCTGATCATCCGCGTTGCCGTATTCGGCGTGATCGCTGTATCCGTATAAGTTATCGATCTCAACGCGCTTTGCCACTGCGCCAAAGTCGCTGTTGCACCCGCCGACGTCAGCGTCAGCACACCCGTGAGTGCATTATAACTAGCCGTAACATTGCCCATGGTCGAACCGTCATTGGTGAAAGTCAGCACATCTTCTCCCGAATGAAGGTTGCCCGTGATCGCCACTACTGCGCTTGCAAGCGTAGCGCTGCTTCCATCGGTCACCGTTATACCGGAGTCGATAACGACAGGAGTCGAGATCATGTTATCTCCCGCCACAAATGAAGCTGAACCGCCGCTCGTGGTCAAGTTCGGAGGTCCGTTCATCACATTCACTGTTTTTACAGCAGCGGAGCTTGTTTTCGTACCGTCGCTCACGGCGTAGCTAATGATGCGGTTCCCTGGCGTGGCGCTCAGACTCGAGAACGTAGTCGCCCTCAACGCACTCTGCCACTGCGCCAAGGTGGCCGTTGCGCCTGAGGACGTCAGTGTCAATACACCGGTGCCTGAGTTATAACTTGCGACAATGTTGCCGTATAGGACCGAGCTAGTATTGGTATAGCTAAGTGTATCGCCGGGTTGAAGGCCGCCCGAGATGGATACGGTCGCGCCTGCCAGCGTTGTGTTATCCAGATCGGATATCGTCACCCCGGAGTCCAATGTGGCTCCCGTTGTGCCGGCTATGTAGGTAGTCGAACCGCCGCTCGTTGTTACAATAGGTGTCTGGTCCGTATCCGCCACCGTTACGGTTCGCGTTGCCGTATTGCTTGTAGTACCTGCGCCGTCTACTATGGTGAAGCTAATCGTACGCGTTGCCGTATTCGGCGTGATCGCTGTATCCGTATAAGTAATCGATCTCAACGCGCTTTGCCACTGCGCTAAAGTCGCTGATGCACCCGCCGACGTCAGCGTCAGCACGCCAGTGGCTGCATCATAACTGGCCGTAATATTCCCCATGGTCGCCCCGTCATTGACGAACATCAGCACATCTTCTCCAGCATGAAAATTGCCCGTAATCGCTACTGTTGCGCTTGCAAGCGTAGTGCTGCTGTCATCGGTTACCGTTATACCGGAGTCGATAGCGACCGGAGTCGAGGCACTGTTATCTCCCGCCACGAATGAAACCGAACCTGCATTTGTGGACACCTCAGGACCCGAGGCTGCGAAGGTTGTTGGCGTCATGAAATTTCCCAGACCCATTTGAAGGATCAATACAATGGCAATCATCATCTTCGATTTTCGCAATAGGTTCTTCATCGGCCTCTTCCCCATCATTCGGAATTTTGAAACTTAAAATTGTATTTTTAAATTACTTTATATAACGGTAAGTTGGTCAATTTAATGAAGAGAAGGAAACACTCAAAAGTCTATAATACCTCATGATAATCATGCGGCTGTTTGATAACTTCAAATGGAGGTCATTGAATATGGAACGAGTATGGGTTAAAACGGGCGCATAGCGAGGGCTGAGCAATCAACCAAATAAATATAATCTATTTCAAAACTGCCTCATTACAAAGATTTCAATGCCATGCTGCAAAATAAGAAAGACATGCCGAAAGTACAAGTGATTACGGATAAGAGAAGCATTGAAAAGTATGGCGGCGAGCGGATGTATTTTGCACCGCCTGTGGATTACGACCGGGTGATGAAAGCCGTGCCATTAGGCAAAGTTATTACAACGGGGCAAATCAGAGATGCCTTCGCCAAGGCAAACCATGCGGATTTTACCGATCCGATCACCGCAGGAATCTTTGTTTCCATTGCAGCATGGGCAAGTGAGCAAAGGAATGACGATAAAACACCGTATTGGAGGACGCTTAAAGCGGACGGTGAGCTAAATCCAAAATATCCAGGCGGTGTTGGGAAGCAAAAGCAGAAGCTTGAGGCAGAGGGCCACACCATCATTCAGCGCGGAAGAAGCAACGTCCGATACTATGTGCAGAATTACCAGGATAGCTTATATCCGCTGTAACAGCAGCCCAGCGCATAACTCCATGAGCCTCCGTTTCATATACGCCTCAATAATCTTGGGGAATAGGCGCCCTGTTTTAAGTCATTCTTCTAATAGGTAATTGTTTTGGTCATTGGCTGGCTCTATCGTTCTGATTTCAAAAGATTTACATCCTGAAGCAATGAAAGGATCTGACTTTGCAATCTTCATTGCTTCCTCCATATCTTCAGCCAAAAAGATGACCATGCCTCCGGGATAATCCGTAAAAGGCCCGCAAAATACAAGTTTACCTTGATTCTTTAACTCTTTTAAGTGTTCCACATGGCTCTTGATGAGTTCCTTATTCATTGGCTTTACATTGTTCATCAAATATATGTACGTCATTGTTCGGCCTCCTGCTGTTTCGGTATTTGATCAATCAGCTGCGAAACTTCTGGTTCACAGCCTCTTTCTGTACATCTGCTCTTCCGATTTTGCATACCCATTCTTCTCGTAAAATGCTTGGGCAATTTCATTCTGCTTCCCCGTAAACAGCTGATAGCCCTTCACATTCTTGTCCTTGAAATAATCCTCTGCGAATCCCATTAGTGCCGTGGCAACCCCTTGCTTGCGATACTTTTCTTCTACAAAAAGCTCCGTTATCTCCACATAGAATGAACGATAACACATGGACTTAAAAAGCTGCGCACAACAGAAGCCCGCTGCCGCGCCATCAACAGTCGCAATAAAAACCGCTTCCTGACCATTGTTGGCAATGGAGTCCTCGAGAAGTTCTTGTGACGTACTGCCTGCACCATTAAAGCGTTCGTTCATTTCAAATAAGGAAGCCGCATCGTTTGGGTTAGCAAGTCTGATCTCCATTTCACTGCTCCTTGTACACAAAGTGTCTCACTTCAGAACTGTAATGCTTCAGCAGCTCCTTGGCATTGACCGGGTACAATTCAAGCTCTGCAATCCGATCCATCTTGATCCACCTCGTAATACAAGCAAATTTGATGACAGGGCTTGCCTCCCCAAGGAAAAAAGATCTCGCCAACCCATCTCAGTCCGTTCACGGTGATATCCGCAGCCAGTTCTTCCCGGAATTCTCGAATAAGAGTTTCTTCATTAGTTTCGCCGAAGCCGACATGCCCACCGGGAACAACATATCCGGGATCATGGACAGGCTTTTGTAAGAGAACGCTTCCATTTCTGATCAAAATCCCGGCAACTCTGTAACTGAACACATGCTCATCTGTTTTAAAAAGAATGTCCGCCATTGTATTGTTATCTCCCGGTTCATTCAGGTCATGTTCCCAAAATGAAGTCAGGCAAGGACGACTTTCATCCGGGAGTGGATCGGCTCAGACAACTCTTAATATAAAGATCCGGCCAATATCCCCACGATTCTGTGATCTGACCATCCACTACTTTAAAATTCTCCAGCGCCTCAAAACTGATTTTTCTTCCTGTAGCTGCTATCCCCATACATTCGCCGGTATGAATTCCGGTATATCTTATTCTGGTGGCTACCATATCCGCTTCTTCAAACAGGTCTAAAACCTCTATTTTCATATCTGAAAACATATTTTCCACTAACTTAAGAATTCCAACTGCTTCTTCATTACTTCTTGCATTAGCCGGACTGTGATCCACATAATCTTTGGCTACATATTGCAGCACAAAATCATAATTATGATTCTGATAACTTTCTACAAAAAATCCTTTTACAATCTCTTTATTTGTCATAAGACACCTCCATGATGCCTGTATTTTATTTACAATATGATTATATCGCCATCGTTGTCTTGATTCTATTATATTTTCGCCATATACTATAAATAAATCGCCATCACTTGGTTTTGAAGGAAGAATGTAAAAATGAATCATGCAGACTCTACAGATTGCCATATCTATTTGGACCACAATAAAAGAGAAGTAAGACACCACGGAACAACCGATTTTCCATGCGCCGCCTATTCCACCACTTTCACGAATGAAGACGGAGATGACATTCCCTGGCACTGGCATGATGAGCTGGAGCTAATCTACATAATAGACGGGGAGTTGAAACTACAGACACCGTCCAGTTCTTTTACACTGACCAAAGGAGAAGGGGTCTTCATTAATTCCGGTGTTCTTCATTATGCTGTTGCATCACCTGTCTGCACCATATGTTCGGTCTTATTTCATCCAGATCTGATCAGTGGCAATAAGGAGAGTCTCTACTACACCAAATATGTTGGCCCTCTGATCACCGATTATGAACTGGAATCACTCCTTCTGCACCCAGACACATCCAAGCCAATTGCAGAATGGTTTACGACATCCTTTGAAGGATTAATGAATTACCAGAATAATGTTATGGAAGAAGGAATGGAATTTACCATACGAGAAGATTTGTCCAGAATCTGTCTGACCATCTGGAAGACTTCAAGAAAAGAGGCAGCTAAAGGGAGCTGCTCAATTGACACGTCACGCTCAAAGAAAATGATTGCATACATTCACGCCAATTTTGCAGAGAATATCTCATTAACCGATATTGCAGATGCCGCTGCCATAAGCACCAGAGAATGCCTGCGCTGCTTTAAGCATACGATCAAGACTTCACCGATACAGTATTTGCTCCATTATCGTCTAAGCCAGGCAGCCCTTATGTTGAAGAACGATTCCGTCAAAAATATATCAGAAATCGCGTTTCAATGCGGTTTTAATAATGCCAGTTATTTCACAAAAGTCTTCGCCCATCATTTCAATCTGTCGCCGAAAGATTTCCGAAAAAGGAATAGAGCGTATTAATACGTTCAGTGGTTGGCCATTACCAGCCCCCAAAGAAAGTCAAAATACTTCCATCGATTATTGTCACCGAGTAGATTTTTCCACCGATTCCAGCTACAAAGACCCGTCATTCGGCGATGGCGGGTCTTCGTTCGGCGGAAACAGCGTTCCTGGTCATTATGCGTCATCAAACTTCAGCCAGTTCATTCGAAACTTGCGTGGCCTCCACACTTTGAAATGTGATGGCTTTGGGTTCGGACTTATCCTCGCTCCGCTCCGGTGTTGTCCTTACTCCTGCTGCTCTTGCCGTTCGATCATCCCCAGATAGCGATCAAGTTGCTGCTCTTCCAGCGAGGCGATCATGTCGGCGAAGGGCTGCAGGTCCCGATGCACGGCGTAGGCTTCCAGCGCATTGAAGTAATCCAGCCGGGCTTCCTTAGCAATGGAGACGGGGAGAAAGCCGTTCGCTAGCAACTGATAGTTCATAATCAGCCGTGAGGTTCTGCCATTCCCATCAGCGAACGGGTGAATTCGGACAAACTCGGCATGGGTCCATGCCGCAAGCTCGATAGCGTTGGCAGTATTTTTCTCAGCCAGATCGGCGTAGAAATTTTCCACCTGACGATACATCTCATTAGGCGCAGGCGGAGTATGAGCAGCACCCGAAATATATACCTCCATATTCCGATAGATGCCACCCACCATTATATTCTCTGTCAGTATAGCGTGGATGTCCTTGATAATCGCTTCACCCAAAGGCTGCCTCTGGGCAATGCTGGCTTTAACATGCTGGTAAGCTTTATTATGATTAATGACCTCATAAATTTCCCGAAGCTTCTTGCCACCCACAGACAGTCCTTCCTCCAAAACAACCTTGGTTTCCAGAAGGGTTAACGTGTTGCCCTCAATAGCGGTCGAGTTATGCGTATATTCCAGTTCGAAGGCCTGTACGTAGCTTTTGACGGTAATGTCCGGGAGTGTGTCTTTAGCTTGTTCATATAAGACTTTTTTACGCAGTAATTCAGAGTAGTTCATCCTGCTCACTCCTTTCCTTTTTCATTACTGCATGTTCCGTTGTGTATGTCAAGCCAACCTACAATATTTCCGTACTCAGCGTAAAGCCCTCAATCACGACATCCTCGTCAACCTCGATCATGATGCAGCGTTTCCCCTGATAGTTCACCTGCTTCACATACCGCAGATCCTGCGGGCTGACGGAAATGGTGGCCACCTTAGTCTCGATCTTGATCGACTTCGAGGTGAATTTCGGGATCACGCTGGTTGCCTTCATTTCATAGTTGCGGTCATCGAGGATCGTTTCGAACGCCCGCTCCACCTTCTCGGCCGTCACATTCTCTATTCCGCTCGCCTGCAGGACGCGTTCTACATCCTTGAAATCAAGCGTAGGCGGCTCTTCCTCCCCTGCTCCATCTTCGATGACCTGTTGGATCTGCTCATACACCTGGGCAATCGTCGTCGTATCGAGCTGTTCGCCCGCCAATTCCTTCACGATGTCCTCAAAATAGGATCTCTCCTCCAAGGCCGTTACCGATGTCTCTGCATTCAAAACCTGCTCGATGAATCGCGCATCGGGATAATTCGATTTACCCGTACAATACAGAATGCGGTTCACATCGGAATAGTTGTCGGTCACACTTGGATAGAAGAACCCCTGCTCCGGCGAGCTTAGCTTAACAATCGGATCGACGATGACATTATACTTGAATTCCCGCTCTACATAATCGAACATAAGGTTTTTCCGCTGCTGCTCCGTGGAGTTCACACTGCACAGGATGAATTGATGCGCATACGTCTCGTTCTTCTCACTCTCTTCCGATTCTTCGCTCCTAGCCTTCGTCGGCCGGTGATACTGCCCGCGAACGAAGGTAATAACCGTATCCTTTTCATATTTGGTATCGACCAGCATCTTATCCACCAGCATCAGCATCAGGTCCTGCCATTCCTCCGGGTCGCCGGTCACTAAACCCTGGTGCAGCATGACCTTCGTTGGCTCCTCGGCTTCCTCCTGAAACTTCAGCTCGAACAGCTTATGATCAAGCTCGCCGGTCAGCAGTTTTTTGAAATTGCCCATATACAGCTCCTGCTTCTCCCGGTCCACGAGGCCAAACGGCAGACGCTCCCAATGATAGATCTCGCTGCTGTCCTTCATAATATACACGTTCAGAATGTCGTATAAGTTCAGCAAATCATGGTCCAGCTTAAACTGCTTGCGTATGTGTGCTACTTCTTTTTTATTCATAATGGGTTCAGCGGCTCCTTCGAAGAATTGTGCTTCATCCAGTATAAAGGACGGGGCGGGATTTGGTAAGTTTATTGCCGATGGTACAATGCAAAATGCCCGTAACGGATCGTTACAGGCATTTGCCGGTTAATGAAGCAGTTAGGCTAAATTATCCGTACTCGCCTTGGCATTTTTCTTCATAGACATAAGCCTCCTTTCTCCCGGTCCAGGGGAGTACAGATGCTGATACGCTACCGAAACTTATGCGTTGTATGAACTGGAATACTTCGTGTAATTCATCGTCTTATATTGGATATTCAAATAAAACCTGCCTTTAGGCGTTACCAGATACAGATTCAGCGCCTCCTGTTCGTAAGGCCCGCAGTCGATCTGGAACTTCCCTTCGCTGTCTAAGGTCACACTCACATTGTCTATCACTTTAAGAGGCTTGATGCCTGTTTGCACCTGCACTTTGAGCGTCTGGCCGGCAAATTGTGTGAATTTCCCTTTAATCACGAGTGTATGATCTTCAGCGAATTTCGCAAAGAATGTCCGGTCTTCGAGCGTTAACGGCTCAACATACACTTGTTTGGGAGGAAGTGCCGGTATACTTGAGCTTGGTGTTGCACTAACCGGACGTCCCCGCAATTCAGTAAGCTTAGGCCGCAAATACTGAAGAATCTGTGCAGCCTCGGCACGGGTAATCCATTTTCCACCCTGATAACCTGATATTGAAAGCTCCGTTTCACATCTAACATAATCCTTACCAAGGACGAGCTTCACAGCATCATTATTCTTGACGTTCAGCCCATCTGCTGCGGCTATAATCTCAGCGATCTTCAACCGCGTGATCCGGCTATCTCTTGCACTCACATTGGATAAACCATTAAGCGGGAAGTTGCGGTCCTTGGCAATCAGATAGGCGGCGTCTGCCCAATGCTTTGTTTTAGCAGGCTGATAAGCTTCAATATTGACATTATACGCTCTTAGAAGCATGGTCCAGAATTCAGCCTCGCTTACCGCCGCCTCAGGCTTGAAAAGTCCCTTGCTGGCTTCGGTCATGACGCCTGCCCGCAGTGCCCATTCGATGGCTGGCAGCGCCTTGTTCCCCGTAATGTCTGTCAGCTTGCCCGGGTTCGTCGCAGGATAGACTTTTGTTTTTAATTTAGGATACACCTTTACTTTTACTTGTGAAGATACAGACCCTGAAGATACAGTAAGGAGATAATCCCCTGATTTGACCCCCGATATCGCTCCGGTGGATGAGACCTTTAGACCATTATTCTGCTTAACCGTATACTTAACCTCACTGCCCGGCAGCACTTCTGTGGTTCCATCATCAAAGCCGCCTTCTACCTGCAGCTGGAATTGCCCGCCTTCATTCAGCACAATTTCCGTGTAAGCTGGCGTCAGCCCAGTTAGAGCATGCCCTTTGCCGGTTGTGAAAGACCATACCTTCTTCAGGGTGTCCGCAGAACTTTCCACCTGATATTCCAGAGATACAGTGTACCTGTGATTACCCTTTAATATAGGCTTAGGAAAAATATATAGATCATCGCCCTTTACTTCTTCATAAAAAGGAATCTCCGTTCCCATCTCATCAGTTATTTTCGCTGTATGCGAGGTTATGTCCTTATCGGTATGGGTCGAGATAATATAACCTGTCCGTTCGACAGCAAACTGGCTAAGCGGGTCCGGAATTTCGCCTCCATAGAACCCGACGGGAACATTGGTCTGCTGATCGTAGGGGTACACAGTGATCCCCACTTTGGCCTGCTGGCTCTCCCCAGGACCTCCGGCATCCAACACTGCCGTTCCCCCAACTATTGCAATTCCAATCTCAGTGAAGCCGGGGTCTAGAATAATAGAACGGTGATACGCTGTATCGAGCCAAGCTTGAATAGCTGCTTTACCGCTCGTCTGACCAAAATACATAACCTCTCCGTAGCTGTACCCCCGTGCACCCGACACCCAACCAGCCGCCGTCATCCGTTCGAATGCCGACTTCCCCGTATAACCAGGCCTTCCTGAAATTTCAGAGTGAGCACTGAGACCTGGAAGATCCGATTTATTGGCATTATAAAATTCAGCATGCGCAATTGCCGCCTTGGTAATGGTCGCGCTCAATTGAACGGACTGAACACCGGTGCGGCTGCGCACCTCGTTGAGGAAGTTTAGAGCTTCCAGTTGGTCTGAAGTATACCCTGCGCCCTCACTGGCTGCATCTGCTGCAACAATAGTAGTGCTGGTTGCACTGAATAATCCTGAGCTTACAATTCCGGTGAGCAGAGCAAAGACCACGGCATACCGTAACAAGCGTACACCTTGGCTGCGAACTGCCTGATTTCGATTTTTTCTGACAAAAAGCATGATTATCCCCCTTCTTTTAAAGATATTAATTCGACATTTTTCAATATTTTCCCTTTAAATAAGTTGAACTGCTTGAGGAGTCCGAGTTAGATCAAGGAAAAAAGGAGGATTTGCTGTGTGAAGACGAGTAAGCTATTCGGCCTATCTGGTCTTACAGTACAATTGGTTTCCGAAAGGAAAGCAGTGAAAAATCAAGATTAAAGGCCTATGGCCAACATCAGGGTACTAAGCTGTTCGCAGTGATCGATTATGAAACGGGTCATGTGCGAACTTGAGTTTAATCGTTAGCCACCTCCTCAATAAAAAACGCCTCAGAGATAGTCTCTGAAGCGTGATTAGTTGAGCTCCCGCTCTACAATAATCGAACATAAGGTTTTTCTGCTGCTGCTCCGTGGAGTTCACACTGTACAGGATGAATCGATGCGCATACGTCTCGTTCTTCTCACTCTCTTCTGATTCCTCGTTTTTAGCCTTCGTCGGCCGGTGATACTGCCCACGAACGAAGGTAATGACCGTATCCTTTTCACATTTGGTATCGACCAGCATCTTGTCCACCAGCATCAGCATTAGGTTCTGCCATTCCCCAGGGTCGCCGGTCACTAAGTCCCGGTGCAGCATGACCTTCGTCGGCTCCTCGGCTTCCTCTTGAAACTCCAGCTCGAACAGCTTATGCTGCCGAGAGCACAATGCAAAACGAATCGTTACAGGCATCTGCCGGTTTATGAAGCAGTTAGGCCTCGCTACTTGTCATCCTTACAGCTTCTCAACATACTGTTTCACCTCACCCAGAGACAAATCGGTATGCTGGCGGATGAGCTTGATTGCCAGAATCAGCTTTCCGTCTTTCTTCATCTGGCAGACTGTGTCCAGAATATCTTCGGGGGTAGATCAGCCGGATATTGCCTGCTTCCCCTCTGCGTTTCAGCTCAGCGACGGCTTGCTGCTCTTGTTCTGCCGTCAGAGATTCGTCAGTTGCAGTCTGGATTAACAGTATTCGCTGCTACGGCAACAATCTAATAAGGGCACCAAAATGGTTCCGACAACGGATTGAATTACCAGATATCTCCTGTGCCGATACAAATACAGCCATACGCTGCTGAGTTTCAGTACCTCCCCGTTAAGACAGCTTCTTTTTCTCAATAAGCAAAAGAACTATGTAAACTACGAGCACACCAGCAAAGAGGTATCCAAAATAAGTTTTGTATGTATTCAAATCATATTTATAATATCTATATAAACCGCAATTAAGATCATAACCTAATCAGTAAACGGTCAATCGTTTCCATTGGTTGTTTGTTGATTCGCTTCATAAATTGGCCGACATGAAGCTTGATCTTATAGAACTTCTCAAAAAACACATTATTGACTACATCGGATTTCAACCACAGCCATAGCCCCTCGACCGGATTCAGGTTGGGGCTGTACGGCGGAAGAAAGACCAGATGCAAGCGTGGATGTTCCTTCAAAAAAGGTTGTAGCCCAGTAGCATGATGAATCCGGCTGTTGTCCAGGATGATCGCTATTTTTCCGTTCGGGTACGCCGAAAGAAGATCCTGAAGGAAGCGAATAAACGCATCTACATCGGCCTTTTCTTCTTCACGGTGATGCACCTGTCCAGTCTCGTAATTGATTGCGCCAAACAGCTTGGCTCCTTCATGCTTGCCGTACGTGGGAACTTTACGCTGCTTGCCTCGCGGAAACCAGTTGTATTGCAGCGCTTGATAGGAACGGATCATCGATTCATCTTCAAACAGCAGATGTTCGATTTCTTCGGCTTCCACCTGCTTTTTCAGTTGAGCGAAGGTGTACTTCCGGAAAAAGGCTTGGGCTTCCTCGTCGGCTTTAGCCAGTGTATACGTAGCTTTGGTGAAGCTGAAGTTCATGCGTTTTAGCATGGCACTGATTCCGCGCACACTCATCGTGACCCCAAATTCTCGCTCGATCCATTCCGCTACAAGTGGCAGAGTCCAGGTATAGTGTGCCTCAAAGCCTACGTCGGCGGGCTGCTGCTGTTCCAGCATAGCCGCTAACTGATGGCGTTGCTCCTCCGTGAGTTTTGTCGGTTGTCCAGGGGAATAATCCATCTTTAGGCCAGACAGTCCTTGTGTCTGGTAGGATTTCCAATAGAGGCCGATGGTTTGACGCGCGCGGCTGAGTAGATCACCGATCTCCTCAAACGTATGTCCTTCCAGACGAAGACGAACTGCCAGGTACCTTTCATAGAGTCGTTTATCCGATGTCTGTTTCATCGCTGCATTCAACTGCTCGATTTCTTCGTTTCTCATTTTCATCGCCGCCTTCAGGTAAGTTATTACTATTCTTTACCCGATTTGGCCATTGAATTGACTTTGGTAGTTTCTTAAATGCGTTCTATATAGAGATAAATGGGCTCAAAGCGTAGCCAAAAAATAATAATGAAAATGCATAATTTAGCGGTCTGTTAGTGATATGCTTCCAACGTTCGTCTTTTCCTTCTCTAAAAGATAATATGATATTTAAAAGCAATCCACATGCAATCACAATCGCAATCCAATTATCCATTTTATTCTTCCTCCTCTTCTTCGTAAGGTTCAAAATAAAAGACTTCATTAATGTTTTTACCAAATATATGTGCTATTGCAAATGCAAGCTCAAGCGATGGAATAAATTTGTTATTCTCAATCGATGCAATGGTTTGTCTCGTTACGCCTAGTACTTTTGCTAAATCGGTTTGCGTCCATCTTTTCTCTGCTCGAAGTAAATAAACCTTGTTATTTACAATTCCAAAATAATGCATGCTTGGGAATCCTCCTTTGAATCTATTGTAATATAAAACAAACATAATGTAAATTGTATATAACATTTTGTTTCATATATAAGACACCAATGCACACTCTCCTCACAAAAACCAGCTAATACTTGTCAAGGATTTTGTATTGGTGATTCACGTTTCTCTTGGTATACTATTTTTATAGCATGGCAAAAAACCTTCATTGGCGTGAAGGTTTTGGATAATTATGGATTATGGTTGGAAGGGCTGCTGTTTACTAAGGATGGCGTATACGTGACGGAGTAGCTTGTTGGCGCAGGCGATCACGACCACCTTGTAGGGCTTGCCCTCTTTTCTTTTTTTCTCGTAGTACTCCCGAATCTTAGGATTGGTGCCTCCTCGAATCCCACACTGTACAGCCAAATATAACGCTCTGCGAAGCCTTTTGGAGCCTCGTTTGGTGATCCGGGAACTGGTTGCTGTGAATTTACCCGAGCTGAATATGCCAGGGTCTAATCCTGCAAAAGCCACCAGTTGTTTAGCTTCTTTAAACTGCCGCACATCTCCGATCTCTGCGACCATTGCGGCTGCCAGTTTATCCCCGATCCCCGGGATGCTCAGCTCATCCATCTGCTTCTCCAATATGCTCAATTGTTCGGTGAAGGCAAGAACTAAGCCCACCATACTGCATAAAACTGAGGTCTGCGCAGGACTCCTGAATTCTTCACTCCAGCGGGACAACACTTCCCTAAGGTGTTCTGCCTTTAGCTTCCGCCCACTTCTTAGAATGTGATTTCCCAGTGTTTTTTTGGATGACACCATGAAGATCCTCTACTTGATCCACTAAGCAACTGGCAAGTACGTGTAGAGACGTCACCGAGAATAGATTGCCAAAGACCTTCTCTTATTCCGGAAAAACTTGATCCAGCAAGGCCCTCATGTTTAACTTCGCTTGCACAAACATCCCGGTTACAAACTCATGCTGCCTCGTTACATGCCGAAGCTCCGTATATCCCTCCTCCCAAGTCCGATGTGGATTCACATCTCCCCGGTAGTACATCTCGGCTAAATGCCATGCATCTGCGGCATCCGTCTTCACCTTTCTTAACTGGGTGCCTTTGGCCCGCTTAGCCTGCAAGGGATTGACAATAAAATACGTCCAACCGCTGCGTTCCAGATAGGCGACGAGTCCACGATGATAGTGACCGGTCGCTTCCAGAACAACGACTGGCGATTGTGCTGTCTGTTTCTGCAGTTCTGTCAGTAGCCTGCCTAATTGCTCATATCCACCTGCCTCATGCGAGATGCTTATTGCCTGCCCCCAAGATTCATTTCGCTTTAAAAAAGCTTGTACCACACTGAATCCCTTAGCTACATCGACTCCCACTACAGGTCCCATAACAACCTCCTAAATCCGTATTTGCCGGCACTCCCACGATGGTTCCAAACCCATAGCTTCGCTTGTGATACGAGGTCAAATGCCCCAACCAGCTCAAACATGGTCATTGGAGGTAGTGGGAGAACAGTTTTTGTGACGGGGTCTGTGCCCCTAAAACCGCCACGTTCTCCCGGCTACCGCCATCATAGAACGCCCACAAAAATAGGCCAACCAGAAATCTCTGGCTGACCTGATAATACGAAAAACCTCCCGAAGGAGGTATTGTAATTCAGCATGTTAAGTTCAATTCCGATACAACACTGCTACCGACTCCATATTCACCGTATGCGGGAAGCAATCTCATTTCCACGGCATCTGTTTATAGTTGCTTAATATCGCATAGAATCAAGGTTCTTGCAATCAGTTGTCTTAGGATTCTTTTTCTTTACTATACTTTATCACATATTTTTGCGGCAGTTTTACGGCAATGATGCCTATGTTCATTACCTCATGTTCCACATGAAAAACGCTCGCGTATTACAAAAATTTTATATTATTGGGTTCTGGTGTTATTTCATTTGATTTATAATCTGTTGTAAACCTGTTAAATTTCCTTTACCCAAAGTAGAGTAATATTCTATATGCTGCTGAACAGCGTTTAAAGCCTTTCTGTAGGATTCGTCGCCAAACTCTTGTCTGATACTTTCAAGCAGAAATTTATTGGTAACATTATTGAAGGTTCTCTTATACACTTTCCCACTCATCATAGCCAAAAAAATTGTAATAAAATCCTGTGCCGATCCTTCATTCATACCCGTACGCTTATTAATTTCAATTTTCCCTTCACTTCTTGTTAATTCTCCTGAAAATACTTTTTTCGCAATTATTAATGCTCCTTTGCTCATATCTAGAGTGATTTCCATTGGTTAGCTCCCTTCATTTCTTCCCTTGTTCAATCGTTTAATTACGCCTTAACAAAATCTCCTAGTCGATTAATATTCGGTCTATGCGCTTAATATGGATAATCAATAGCTACTAAGATGTGATCATCAAGAGAATGAACGTTCCCCGTCCTCGTCTCTTTGACCAATATCTTGCCATCAATTAAAGTACTCCCCCTGAAGAAAAGACATTTATCCAGTACTGCACATCATCTACCATCTGCAAGTTTTCATACTTGAGCCTTATCCAATAGGGAAGACTTGCATCGGGTTTGGGAACCGGTTTGATATTTTCTAAATGCCCCGTAACATCTCGGCAGCGAATACACCACAGATGTTTGATATGATTAGGTTCCTTCTGCCGATTTGCCTTTCTAGCTATAGGAAACACATTGCTGCAATGGGGACATTTTAAATGACTGATAACAACACGTTGTACACGCCGCAAGGCCATTGCTATCACCTCCGAATTCAATAACATGTTCGTTGGTTACATTATGACTTTAGATAATGCCATATAGCGGTCAGCGAACAAACATTCGGAAATGGTATTAACAAATAGAGGTGACTAAGAGTATCTTTTTAATCTTGTAATCAAAAGAACAATATACATCACCATGACTCCAGAAAAAAGATAACCTAAGGCCATTTTATAAGTAGAGTTATCAAGTTTGTAGACTTGGTCAAAGGAACCAATCCCTGAGAAGCCCATAATAAGCGTGAGAAAACTAATCGATGTCGGATACCCGGATGCACGTTCCCAGTAAGTTTTTTTCTCATATTTCAGAAACACTAATAAATTGATGATTAAACCCAGAACAAGAACTGACCATATCAGAACCCCCATTACTATTCCTCCTCAAATAGAAATTTCGCAACAATCTCATGTCACTGGCCCAAATTATGCTGACCCTGCTGAAGAGCCTAGAAACCGTAGTCAGAACCAGCCAGAAATGTGAAATCTTTGGATCTACCTGCCTCGTATATTCCACCGGTTCAGAAGCTTATCTCCTTTCAGCCAGCTGGGGCGCCTGCTTGGACTGGCTACCTAGCCGTCACAGCGTCACATACTCGTTTCCGTGCAGAAAATACAGCCCCGACTCTTTGACCTTCATCCCGAAGGCACGCTCCAGTTCATTACGGTAGGCCTCAACCTGCGGACGGTAAAAGTCCACAAAAGCTTGCCGCTGCTGCTGCTCATACACATCGGTCTTGAAATCGACGACCACCCAGCCGTCTTCCTCCTCGAACAGAAAGTCAACGACTCCCTTGATAAGCAAGTTCTCTGAGCGGGTCCGGATCGGCAGCTCATGCAGACAGCGCTGGGCTCTCCGGCTTCTGTTCCACAGTTCATGCCTCTCCACTTCCCGAAGCATCGCCTTGACTTCGGGTATCAACCGCTCTTCGATTTGTTCCTCGCCCGCAATCCATTTAATCTCGTCTTCGAGCTCTTCAAGGGACTGCCCTCTGCCCAAAAGCTCGATACAGCGGTGAACTGTGCTGCCAAAAGCCATCCCTCTTCCCTCAAGCGGACGAGGCGGGTGTTCTCCCTTCTGCTTGGCCAGTTCCGTAACCGAAGCCACCCGGTAAGTCGGCCGGGCTAAGCGGCTCCGCATCGCTTGGCTTTCTTCTTCATCCGCGGTTCGATCGTGCTCATCTTCATAGATCGCAGGCACGGCCTTAACCGCTGAAACAGCTGGCAGCTCCGCGGCATCCGGAAGACTGTCCACTAAACCGCTCCAGGGATCGGCAGCCGGCTTGTCCGGATAACGGGAAATAACGAGCAGTTGCTTGGCCCTTGTCGCCGCAACGTACAGCAGCCGCTCCTTCTCGGCTTCCATGAACAGCCGCTCCTTGCCGCTGAGCTCCGCCCATCCCGGCGGATGGGCTAGCAGCTCCGTTTGGTAGCCTTTCTGCCGACTGATGCTGAAGTAACCTTTAACCGTCTCCCCGGACCGATCGATATATTCGGAAGCCTCATGGCTGCACTCCCCCACCGGACAAGCAAGAAAGACTACGTGCGCCTCAAGCCCTTTGGCTTTATGTAGATTCATAATCCGCACCGCGTCCAGCTGTCCGGCGAACAGATTGCCGCCTTCCAACGCCTCCTTTTCCGCCATACGGTTCAGCGCCACGGTCAAATCCGCCCAACTGCCAGCTTGAACCGGGTTTCGCTGGAGCAGCTGAACGACATTCAGCAAAGTCCCGGACCGGCTCAATCCATTCTCCCTGACGGCCGCAAGAGGAATCAGCCCCATCTCCTCCATGATCGATAGCAAGGCCGCCAGAGCCGGAAGCTCCCGGACCTTCCGATCGAACTCAGACAGCTTCGCTAAAGTAGCGTAAACCTGAAGCAGGTGCCCTGCAGGCATTTCCTCTCGCTCCCCAAGTCCGCGAAAACCGAGCCGGCGTCCCTCCTGCGTAAAGGCGTACAGCGACTGGTCGCTCAGGCCGAACAACGGTCCTCTCAGCACGGCCAGTAGCGCAATCCGGTCGTCCGGATCGTTAAGACATTGTGCCAGCATCGCCAGGGCCGCAATTTCCCCATACATGGCCGAACTGCCGGAGGTAATCGCTGGGATTCCGTAAGATTCAAGCTTTTGCGCATACAGGGAGATGAACTCTCTTTTCTTAAGCAGAATGAGAAAATCACCCGGGACCGCTTCACGCATAAGCAGCTCCCCCGTTTCATCCTTATCCTGAATCTGCAGGTTCCCGGAACAGGCCCAGGCAAGATATGCCGCGACCTGCTCGGCATCCGTCTTAGAGATAGCGGCTTTGCCACCCGCCATCTTGGGCAATGTCAATGTCCTCACGCCAAAGGTCGCCTTCTCCTCATGATTCGTAAGTGTTGGATTCAGCGTGACCGTATCCATGGCGACAAAAGAGGACTGATGCTCCGTCTCTTTCCCGGGAAACGTCCGGATAAACGTATCGTTCACGAATTCCCCGATGGCATGAACAGACCGGAAATTGGCGGTGAGCTGAAGCACTTCCCCGCAGTTGGTCAGCATCGCTTTGACCTGGTTGTAGAGGGAAATATCAGCCCGTCTAAACCGGTAGATGGACTGCTTCGGATCGCCGACAACGAACAGCGAACCCGGTTTCGGCCGGATCTTCCGCCAGTCGCCGGCAGCGTCCGGCTCTCCACATAACTGGAACATCAGCTCCGCCTGCACAGGATCGGTATCCTGAAACTCGTCCACAAGCAGCTTCGTGTACCGGCGGGAGAAGGATCTGCCAACTTCGGGATACTTGCGCAACATCTCCGTAGATCGCATCAGCAGGTCCTCAAAGTCGAGCAGTCCCGCTTCTCTACGCCGGTCGGCGCAGAACTCGGCGGCCGGCAGCACAAAGGAAATGAGCTGCGGATACAGGTATTCCCGCCAGGAGGCCAGAAACGGCTTCAGAACAGTCTTCTGCCAATCTGTAAAGGTAGTAGCGCTCTCCTTGGCCGCCGCTTTGTCCGTCCAGCGGTTTTGGGTGACTTTGATACTCTTGTCAAACAGCTGAGCCAGTCTCAGCATCTGCATGTCATCTTCCAGTCCATGCATCCGGACCAGTCTACTCCCATCCTTGATCATCTGCTGCAGCGAATCCCAGCCCGCTTCAGGCCTTGCCGAAGGGATATAGAGAGCCGCCTGCTCCATCAAGCGGGGAAGCGACAGCCGGATGAGATCAAAATCGGGACGCGGAGAAGGCTGGGTTTCAATCTTCACATCGGTATAGAGCGACACCTTGTGATATACTTCGCGCAGATCCTCCACCGTCAGCCCAAGAGCTTCCATATCCGCAATCGAGCGATCTTCCCCGTTCTCCGCCAAAGCCATCAAATACTCGTCCCAGCACTGGTCGCGAAAGACTTTCGCCTCTTCTTCCTCTATTTCCCGAAAAAGAGGATCGACTCCCGCCTCGATCGGCCGCTCCCGCAGCAGCCTGCCGCAGAACGAGTGGATCGTGCCGATAAAGCATTGATCCACATCCCTGAGAGCATTGGAAAGACGCCCAGACACCGGCGGCTGGGCGGCCGGCAGCCTTTTCTCCAACTCCAGGCGGAAGCGCCCATGCAGTTCGTCCGCCGCCTTCCGGGTGAAAGTAATGGCCGCAATTTGCTGGATCTCTGCGGCGCCCGTTTCAATATATGCGATCATTCGTCCTACGAGCGACGTAGTTTTTCCCGAGCCTGCGCCCGCCTCCACCAGAAAGTTTATGTCCAAATCCCTTACTATCCGTTCTCTTGCCAGCCGGTCGTTAATCAACGGCCCACACCTCCCTGATCGCTTTGAGTTTCGGATCGTCCGCCACCTGTTCCCATTTGGACTGCATCAGCTCAGCTTCACCACCGCAAACATTCTGGTAATCACAGCTGTTGCAGTGAGAACGGACCGGGTCATTGGTTGTAATGAAGATACCGTTCTCGAGCGAATCCAGCAAAGCGCCCAGCACCTTGCGAAGATCGTCCCGCCGGTTCTGCAGGCGTACGTCCTCTTCCCCTTTCCCCCGTTCGGTTGGAAAACAGTAAGCCGACTCCACCACCTTGGCCTCCAGATCGGTTCCGGTTATTCTCATCCACTGCTCCAAAGCCGCGGCATACAGGGAATGCTGCAGCTGGGTACCCCGAGCAAAATAAGCACCCTCGCTGTATTTCTTTGGATTACCGGTCTTGTAATCGATGATTTTATATTCATGCGGACGGATCTCGTCAACCCGGTCAATAAAACCTTTCAGACGAATCGTCAGCCCTTCTCCAAGATCAACAGTCATCGGTTCGCCGCCTATCGTCAAATCCAGCTCAAAATACCGGGGCCGGGTCATCCGTTCCGTCTCCATTTGGTAGAACACCCGGATATCTCTGCGGATCGCCTCGGATTCTTTGCCCAAGATATGCGGACTTGGCGGAGGCACTTTGTCTGCAAATTCCCGGATAACGGCTTCGGTGAGCAAAGAAAGACGCTGCCAATCATGCATCGGCTCTCCAACGGGATTCTGAGCTACCGTTTCGCGCAAATACCGGTCAAAAACTTGATGAAGCAGGCTTCCCCGTTCGGCGGGATTCAGCCACGCCGAACGTTCGAATACCGGAGATTCCTTCGGCTTGATCCTCAGCACCGACTGGTAAAAGAACCGGCGCGGACATTCCGCATACCGTTCCAGTTGGGTCACGCTGACATGGCTGGCCTCCGCCCCCCTGAATGCTGCATTGAAGCTCTCCTCTTCGAGCAGTCCGTCATATCCGGACAGGGAAGGTTGCTGTCTGACGACCGCCCCCTCATGGGCCTGTTCTGCAAAAGCAAGAGACCGCCGAACGACCCGGCTCCCGTCCGCCAGCGCCCCCTGCCCCGCTAGCCGCTCTATCCACCGGTCCGTTCCATCAAGATGAAACGCCTGTGAACCGGCGGACCCGGTCAGAGCATAAAGCACAGGTTCACCCAGATAACGAGCAAGCGAGGAATAATCCATCGCCGGATCTCTGGACAGGCGCCTTGCCGCCAGTAGAAAGTCGTAGGCGGGATGGGATTCTTTCTGTTCCAGAGGCTCATACGCAGAGAAGCTCAGGGTAACTGATCCGTGAATCGCCCCCATACGTTTATGGCGTTCCGTCAAGGTCCAAGCCGCCTGCTCGGAGGAGAGCTTCAGGCTGCCAAGGTTCAGCCGCTCCTCATCCAGCAGCACTGGATCCTGCTGTACATGTAGCGACCAAGAGGAATCCTTCATCCCTGTAATAAAGGTATGGGCTCTTCCAGATTCGCCGCCGTCCTGAAGGGAAGAGACATGCAGATGCCCGCTTTTAGGCCCCTGCCCCGCCGAATGGAGCTGGTCCAATCTCTCTCGCACATAGCGAATCGCGGTTTCCCGGCTGACCGGAGTCTGCTGAACCAAAGCCATCTCAGCCCCGAGTGTACGGAGCTCGTCCAGCATCAGGGCATCCGCTTCATTTCTCGTCACCCCGCACTTCTCCAAGAACTGAACCAGTCCCTGAAGCACACCGGCAGGCGTCCAGGCTCCCTCAACTGGCAATCCGGCATAAAGAGACTGGAACCCCTCGCTAAGCTGCGACCAAAGCTTCCGGGCTTCCTCATCCTGCTCGTTCCCTGCCGCCACTTCAAGCAGACGATACCGTTCTCTCCCCCACCCGATGCCGCACCGTTCAAGCAGGCGAACAACAACGGAACCGGAAATCCGGTCTCCGGCGGCTGGGCCGGTGCGGAAGGCGAGATAACGGTGCCTGAATCCCTTGAGCAGACATTCGATTTCATAGTTGCTCTCCAGCCAATCCAGGTAGGCGAAAGCAGCTTTTCCCATACCATAAAAAATCGCCGGTAGCCCTTGGGAGAACGTGCATGGTACTGCCAACGCTTCAGCCTGTGTATGTACAATCGTGCTGTATTCCTTATAATCCGACAGAATGATTTCCGTTTGGTCGAACGGGATAGCTCTACTACAGATCCGCCGTAGCACTTCTCGAACCTCAGCTGTTGAACCGGCCGCATGAAAGATCTCAACCCGGTTGCCTTTATGCTCAAGTAGAGACTCGGGAAAGGACTTCTTATCTTCAAAATAATAGAGCTGTCGGCTGTCGAACAGCTTGCCCAGCATTTCATGTTCATAGGTAGATGTGACCAGTTGCGGCGGAATCATTACCAGCGTACTGCGTTCACCCACTTGTTCCGGAAGATAGGCAGTCAGTCCGGCATAATCAACCAGCCTTTGCTCCGCGAGCCGCCGTTCGTAGCCGGCCAGAAGCTGCTTGATGTATAATCCTTTCGGCCTGCTGTCAAAGACCTGCAGCTCCAGATCTCCTGCCTGTTTACCGGCTTCCCGAAGCTCTCCGATTGCGCTGTGAAAACTGCGGACCAATCCTGGTGTGACTTGATCGGCTGGAAGGAAATCCGGAAAGGACTCGGCCAGTTCCAGCATCAGACCATGAATCAGCCAATAGACCTGATCCCGGCTTATGAACGTCATCCCTTCGGCATCCAGCTTTCTCTTCGTATATTTGACGGCCAGCGTCCTTATCGTTTCAACCTCTACATTCATTAAAGGACCGTAATCCCTGCAGAGCCGGTTCAGCCACTGCTCTCCCTGATCGTAACGCGCGGTCAACAGGAGCTTTTTGCGGAACGGATCCTCTGACAAGCACTCATACAGCTCGTCTAACCAAGTTGACTTCATTCCAATACACCCCTACTTTAATCTAAATTTCCATATTCCCATATTCGCGAATAAGCAATTATTCCCTCTTTACCATCAAAGCTTTGTTCCCTAAGACAACCTTACCATGGTAAAATGTCACGGGATTGTCTCGAATGTAAGTTCGCCTATTTCTTCAAATGAGGTCATTTTCTGCCCGATTGTATTTCTCAACGCGCACAGGCACGATAATGCTGATTTTCGGATTCACAATGCTTCCCCCTTTCTTTTTTGGCGCTGCAACAAATCCCGCAGCATATCAAGATCCTGTTTGCCAAGCCATAAACCTACCGCCAGGAATAGAGGGATTATAACGATCGATAACATTACCGCAGCCATTATGAAATCGATAAATGAATCAACCGGCAGTTGAAATGATTTGAATGTCAGATATACAAGGATCAGCAGCACGAACTGAATCAGCCATTTTTTATAGGTCATCCAGGGACTTCGGTCCAGAACTTTCCGGTTGGTGTACCACGTTAAATCAATGAACCGGTAGCTCAAGGCAATAACTGTTCCCAAGAGAACACCATAAACACCCAAGGGAACTACTAAAATTACGGAACACACGAAATTGATTGCCGTTTCCAGAATAGACCTTGTCTGTGTCTTTTGGAAGTGTCCGACGATATCGATGAGTACATCTGATGATTGTCTAGAGTTGAATAGTAATTTTACTGAAGCGAACAAAAGGGGTAATAAAGGATCTATATAATTCACATCACTGATTCCAGAGGTGTACAGCTCCATAAAGGGCAGAATTAATAGAAGAGTAAGCAGAATCGAAGAAAACACGATTGAGATATAGCAGGATTCAAACAGGTTAAACATTTTGAGAAATTTGACATAATCGTTGCTGTATTTCTGTCCAAGCGCAAATTTAAAGCTGTCCCGGAATATAAAGGTGAGGTTTCCGACCATATTGAAAATCAGGCTGTACATCGCGTAAACACTAACCACTTTCAAATTCGTAAACAGAGTAAGGAGAATGATATCGGTATTGGCAAAGATCAGATAAGAGAACTGATGCACCAAAACCGAATTCTTCTGGCTGATGGCCTGAAAGTCGGGAGCTGCTTTTACATCCAGCCACTTGTAATTTCGTCTCATATAAATCTGGTACACGATAATCTGAATGATGGTAAACGCGAAGAAAACCGCTTGAACAAGGACAAGATTACAATCGTTAAGCATAAGAATAATCCGGAGCACACTGTTTAATAAGGTCGATACAGCCACTACTGATGCTTCTATATAATTTTTGCCTTCCGCAGCCAGCAAGATCCGGTATTTCCCCTGAAAATAGTAATTCACAGCCCCACCTATACCGCTCAATAGGATCACGGAGGAAATGGTTATCCTGCTAAATTCACTCTGTACCGCCAGCGGATAAATAATGGAGATCAGGATAACGCCCAGAAAATAATACAATCCCGTTTTTTTGTAATACACCGATGTTGCCGACAGGATCTCATTGACTCTTGCTTTATTATTGCTGCCAAGCGGCTGAAATAACGCCTGAAGGGAAGCTGCGCCCACACCCGCCTCCAGTAAAGACAGATAGGAAATGACCTGAGTCACCGAGGCAATAAGTCCGTTGGCCTCCGATCCATAAGTCGAGATCACGATCCTCGGTATAAAAACTCCAAGAATAATCGTAGTAAGCAGACTAATCATTCCGATCGTCATGTTCAGAAATCCTTTTTTAGCCGTCATATCGTATCCATACCTTCCCTCTTTCTAGTGCTTCCTTCTCATTCGGTAAGCTATGTTGATGACCTTCCCTTTATAGTGTCTGAACATAAGAAGCAGCTGGCAAAATACCGGATGAAGCAGGAAGGTATCAATTAATCGATTTTTGCTTCCTTTGGATTTCCACTCCTTCATGAGTTCAATCATTTGGGCATTGATCCCCGGATAATCCTTCTCTACATCCCTCAGTAGATGCTTGATGCTGACTCTGGATGCCAACAGGCAGCTATTAATATTGTAGAAATAGTTCTCAACCATGTTGCGGAGCAGAAAGGTTTCTTCAATTAATTGAAGTCCGGGTCTTTGAATCATAAAGTCTGCTGTTCTTGTGAAAGCATCAACATAATCGAATTTTCTGATGTTATAGCTTCCCGTTATCGAGGTTTTACGCTGAAGATAAAAAAGCATGGTCTTTTTGATATAAACCACCTTTTCCGAAACTGTCAGGTTCTTCAAAATAAACTCTTGATCTTCACCGCTCATACAGCCGTTTGTGTAAGTGATGCCGTATTTATTTAATACCGACTTGCTATATAAGGCGCCTGAAGCTCCAATCATTCGAATGGTTCGATTGACAATAATGTCATGAAGAACTTCCCGGCCAGTAAAGACAGTCATCAACTCCGCATTCTTGTCCTCCATGCAGTTATCAATCGACCTCCCCTTTTCGTCCACTTTAATCGAGTCCCAAAAAACCATGTCCGGCTTATGAATGTCCAGCGCTTTATAGATACGTTCGATCAGGTCAGGGTGGACATAATCATCGCCATCAAGAAAATAGACATAATCGCCATCCGACTCACCCAATCCCTTGTTACGCGCAGCGCTTACTCCGCTATTCCGCTGATTAACAAGCTTGATCCTGGCCAATTGTCTGCTTAAGATATACTCTTGGATGACCTCAGCCGTCCGGTCTGTCGAACCGTCATTTACGGCGATAATCTCAAAATCCTTCCTGGTTTGCCGCACAAGGGAGTCAAGGGTTTTGACGACATACTTCTCCACGTTATAGACCGGAATAACCACAGATACTTTCACTTCCATCCCCTCCATGTGATCCTTTTTCCTCCCGCTTCTCATGCTGCCTGAACTGAATTTTTTCGTTCGTTAAAAAGAACTTTATCAATTCAAAGTGCCACATCATTGTCTCGAATATCTGTTCGCCCTATCTTTTTAATGAGAACGTAGATTCCTGACAGACAGTTATCCGTTGAAACGGATAGAATGACCGAGGAAAGAGAAAGCGTCTCTTTTACTTGGAGAATGAAACTAAGCGCATTTACCGCTTGAATGACCGCGAAGATGCATTTGTCATTGTGGATCTGGAGAAGCCCAATCCTTCCTACTGCAGTAGAGAACTCCCCATTGCCTTCTTTAGGGCGCTGATTACGCGAAGAGACGATATCTATCCGCTGGAATGTCTGCCGAGTCCGGACTTCCTCCTTATTTCATAAACGAAAGAAGACTGCCGGCGAATCGCTTGGCAGTCTTCCTTTTCTTCATTAATAAACTAATATGCTCCTCATCATATTCGCTGGACAATTCCTTATGTATCCCCCCTTTGTTCAAAAGAAATGAAATGATACTGTTAGTCCTAAAAATTATTGTTAATCAGCAATGATTTCAGTTCTTCATTCACCTCGGCATATTGAAACTTCTGTTCCAACAATATCTTCATTTGTCCAGATACATGCTCGGTATCAGACCAGTCATCAATCTCTATGCTTTTCGATCGGATCCTTGTGTATGACGAACTGTTTGATTTTCTTGAGAAAAACTGTTTCTTATTATTTTCTAAGATATTACTTAAAATTTCAGAGCGCTTTTGAATATCTGAAATGGGCCCTAGCTCTAAAATCAACAGAAGCCTCTTTTCCTCTGCGGCAAAAAAATAACTTAAGGCTTTAGGGGATTTCCACTTGCGGGATAAGCTGGGGATTTGTAATTGAAGCTCTTTGGGCAAGAACCATCTTTCCTTATCGCTCAAAAAAAACTTCGAATCCTCATTATGACTTATGCAGTTTAGTTCGTTTTCAAGAAGTTCGAACGCTTGGTTTAGAGAGGAGGTAGAAATTGTACCGTATTCTATAATCGCTTCAATCGCTTCTTTATGATGCTTATATATTTCTCTGCATAACTGGACGAGTTTCTCATCCTGCATTGTAAGAGCCTCCAAGGTTTGTATGTAAAAACGGATAAAATCGGCGACCTGATTATTCATATGCTCTTTGTGTAAATAGATTATTGAATTCAGAATATCTAAAATGCTGCGGTGACTAAATGAGTAGTACTCCCTGTGTGGGGCTTCATCACCGTTAATGGTAAGGTATATAGGGACAACATTTTTGACGTTCGGATACCTCTGTTTCACTGTGGTTATATATTTACTTAGTTGATGGTCAGCCAGACCTGCATATACTTTATTTTCAATCAAAATTACAAGAGAGTTGGCCTTGGAGAAAATAAGGAGATCAATGTTTCTCCATTCTCGAAGAACTTCTGCATCATAAAGGGTTCCAAGCATTATATCCGTAATCTGAAGCTGATGATTTTGTACTTGGATTTCACCGTATAGAACTTCAGCGAGCATCTTTTTTAAGAAAAGGTCGCCCAATTGATGATTTTCTTGAGGATTCAATAGCCATCCGAGCATATTAGAGTGCCGTATTTCATGCTGACTGACTCTTAATACTTTAAAAGGGTTAAACTCATTTAACCTCGCATTCAGCTGCTCTAATAATTGGTTGTTCGTTACAAAACGTGTAACTTGTTGATATAAGTCTTCCAAATTTAATGCCTCCTAGCTATACATGCCTACCCACTGGCTCAGCCGCTCCTTCATCTGCTCCCTCATCGCTTGGGGTTCCAGAATTTCGGCGTCCGGACCGTACTGCTGAACCCATTTCAAGAACTCTTTCTCATTATTGATCGTCACTTCAAAGATAAGACTTCCGTCCTTCTCATCCACCATCCGGGGATGCACGAACAATTCTTCCTCTTTGATATACCTTGCCACTTCCGGGTTGAAACGGACAACAAAGCGGGTATTCTTCTCTCCCCGGTCGATGGACCAGGTATTCTTGAGATATTGTTTGATGTTGAAGTCACCCTTGTCAAAGGTCTCGCCCGTGATGCTCACCTGCTGGAACCGGCTGATACGGAACGTACGGATTGCCTGCTTGAGGTGGCAGTAGCCGATTAGATAGAAGCGCTGGTCGCGCGGGACGAGATAGTATGGGTCGATCCTGCGCTCCGTCGTTTCGTTCCGGTACTGGGTATGGTAGACCGCTTGTATGGTCTTATGATCGAGAATCGCCTGAATCACCGGCTGCAAATAATTCGGACTCTCCGGCCGGTAGGCCGGCGTACCCATCTGGATAATATCCGCGATATTCTCCACAATGCTGTTCTGCCTCGATTTCTCGCGGTAATGGGTCGCCATCACCTTATCATAGGCGGTTTCAAATTCCTTCGGCAGCTTGTCCTTGTCGATTACAGAGGGGAGCAGAGAGAAGACGGTTTCTTCCTGTTCGGAGAAATTCAGCGGGTACAGGAAAAACTTCCCCATAAACCGGTAGCCTGTCCCCCGGCCCTCATTGGTGATCGGGGCAAACAGGCTGATTGCGTCCAAGTCCCGGTATATGGTTCTTACGGCTACTTCGCATTTCAGGGCGAGGTCCGAAGCTGAGATGCCCGGATGCGCCTGAATCGCATTGATAATTTTGAAAATGCGTATGACCTTGTCAATCATGTCCTTAATCCCCTTGTCTTGGCAGTTATATTTTACCTAATTCGACTGCCAGGGGGTAAATCCTTCCATCCTTTATGAAAATGAAAATTAGAAGTCGTAAAAACGAAAGGTTTGTTCCAAGTAATCTCCTACCGCCGTGCTCAGCATTTCACTCCAGCCGTTAAATCCGGTATTTCCAGCGATAAAATGGTCCAGTGCCTCTCCTTCGAAATCCGCCACGTCATCAAGCTTCTTGATCACAAACCCGCCGGAGGCCATGAAATCAATCAGGTTATCGTAAGCCGTATGTTTCTTCATGAACGCTGGAGTCATGATGGACTTCCAGTTTATCGAAGCTTTTCGTCTGTCCAAGATCATCCCTCCTACCGCTTCCGCTTCATCTGTCTGTACTTCTGCTCATGCAGCTGCTTTCGCGTGATGCTGTTATATTCAAAGTTCTCCAGCTGGCTGTACAGCCGCTCAGACTCCTGGCGGAGAACCTCGTCATCCGTATGGATTGCGGCGGACATCAGGCGTTCGGCCTGCTGTTTCAGCATCAGTTTTCCGAGAGGGACATCTCCTTCATCCAAGACCTGCATCGCGTCTTCGATTATCTTGGCCGATTCGGTTAATTGGATCTGCTTGTAGACTTCCGCATCCTCCGACAGATTAAGAAGGTTAATGTCGTTCGTGAATTCGGCTGAAACCTCACTTACTACGGTACAAGGCGAAGCTCCGTCCGTGACATCAACGTACTCCCAGGTAAGACGCAGCAGCTGATGAACTCCCTTGGTATGGGGATGCAGAGTCAGCTTCAGCAATACGGTCTTTACCTCTCCGGCGAACAGCTCCCCGGCATGGAAGTTATAGCGGTTGCCCTGCTTCTCACAAGCATAACCGTAAATCCCGGTAATCGAGGCACAATCAGCCGGTTCGATCGTAAGTGATAAATTCTGGGCAGTCACCGCCAAGAGACCTTCCAGTTCTTTTTGAAAAATGGCGGGGATTTCGTCCGGTTTCTCAATAAAGTGGAAGTTCCCCCCGCCATGCTCCGCCATCCCCTCCATCAGTTCTTCATCAAACCCCTCGCCAACCCCCATCACCGTTATGCCAATCCCGGATTGGCGGCAGGCTCTTTTGCTGAACTGCAAAGGCCGCCCGCTCATTGAACCGCTCCGATCCAGAACCAGCGAAAGGTTCATTTGGGCACGGTCGGATGAATCCACTTTTACTCCTTTGGCTTCAATCAACAGGTACACCTTCTCCGCTCCACCGGTCGGCAGATATGGACGGTTCCAGGCATGTGAGAACATAACCGGATGCTGATGCATAACTCATTTCTCCTTTGCTGCTTGATAGGGATACTGTACCAAAAGCAAAGGAATGCAGAGTGTCAGTGAACATGTGTTTGGGTAGGCTTATAAACATATTTACACGAGACTATATATGGTCTGAATAAGACAAAAAACCAAACAAAGAATCACTTTGTTTGGTACGTTTGAAGGAGGCAACTTATTCTTCTTATAAAAACACTACAGTTATTTATGTTTCTCGTTCACTTAACATTATCCAGTTCCGAACTAATTTATAGTCTTCCAATTGTCTCTCTTTATTTCTATAAAAATTCATTGCTTTTGGACTAGAATGGTAAAGGGGAAGAACTTGATAACCATTCCACAACCGAACTTGCGGATTACTGTTTTCCTTCGGCAAAGTCATCTGATGCTTTTTTATCTTATGTAATGCCAACAATGCCGATTTTCCCAAGGTAATAATGCTGTTAGGCTAAAAAGTAGACATGGAGAACCGAGAATCGGGTAGAATGAACATAACCAAATTCGAGGTGCTAACATGACGAAAAAATACGATAAAGAATTTAAACTGCAAACGATTCAGATGATCCAAGAAGAGGGTAAGCCGGTGGCACAGGTCGCTCGCGAGTTGGGGATCAGCGACAACACCTTGTACCGCTGGATGGCGGAATACAAACAAGACGGTGCACAGGCTTTTCCAGGCAGTGGGCAACTGAAAGCTGACGACAAGGCAATGAGAGACCTCCAAAAGCGTATCCGTGATCTGGAGGAGGAGAACGACATCTTAAAAAAGGCGATGCACTACTTCGCCAAAGACCGGCGCTGATCTATGCCTTCATCCACGATCATCGCTTCAAGTGCCGAGTCTCGAAGATGTGCGAAGCCTTTGAAGTGTCCCGAAGCGGCTATTACAAATGGACGAAACGAAAAGTCAGCAAGCGTGAAAAACGACGGCGCAAGCTGGAGCGGCATATCCGCCGTATCTTTCTGGAATCCCGCCGGTTATATGGAAGTCCCAAAATCGCTAAAATGCTTCATAAGCAAGGCGTACCCGTGTCGGAGAAATTAGTCGCCCGAATCATGAAGGAACTGGGATTGCGCTCCCGTACGGTGAAGAAATACAAGGCCACGACGAATTCGAAGCACAACTTGCCTGTTCATGAGAACGTGTTGAACCGTCAGTTTAGGCCGTCCGCTCCAAATGAGGCCTGGGTGGCTGACATTACGTACATTCCAACGAATGAAGGCTGGCTCTATCTGGCAAGTATAATGGATTTGTACAGCCGTAAAATCATTGGGTTTCACATGGACGAGCGGATGACCAAAGAACTGGTGTTAACGGCACTGGATCGAGCCTACAGCCAGCAACAACCATGCGGAGAGGTCCTGCATCACTCCGACCGTGGCAGCCAGTATGCTTCCCACGACTACCAGGAACGACTGCGCACCTACAAGATGAACGGCAGTATGAGCCGAAAAGGGAACTGCTACGATAATGCTTGTATCGAATCGTTCCACAGTGTGCTGAAGAAAGAACTCGTGTACTTGGAAAAATTCACAACACGCAAGCAAGCCAAGAAACGCATTTTTGAATACATTACCTGCTTCTACAATGGAAAACGAATCCATTCAGCGATTGGGTATTTTACACCCAATGAATACGAACGTATGTACCGAAATGCTGTGTGATTTTCTCGATTCTGCGTGTCTACTCTATTGACAGAGGTACATAATAAGTTGAGGTTCTATTAATAGAATTTGTTCGTAAAGAAATGGAGAGCAGTTCTTAATTTCGCTTTCCTTAGGTGTTCTATTATTCCCTTTATCATCAAGTGGAACACAAAGTACTGCATTCGTTATATAGCAATGTTCCCGTTTCAGTCCTGCTCCTTCGAGTAATTTCTCGAAATTCTCGCCCGTCTGGTCCCCATGCAGAGGGATTCTACTAATTTCAGCACCAAGCCGTCCTGGGGCCTCAGCGATAAACATTATGGGTTTATTCATATCGGACTCAGTCATCTGAATAACAGGTCTGCAAGCATTCATTCGAGGGCACTGAGGACAATTTTTATGATTAACTTTTTGAAGAAAATCATCTAACATTTCATTCCTCTTTTCCAGAATGGATATAATCCAACATCTCATCCAATTCGGCCAACAGTTGCCCGACCTTTCCCTTAATCATTAGATCAAACGATGGATCAAGCTCCTCAGGCATTTCCATGTTCATATAAACGGTATGTCCTGAGGTCAAACATGGCAGTTGATTGGCAGGTGCAACTTGCAGACTCGTTCCGATCACAAGAACAAGCTCGGCACGATGAAACCATTGAAACGCTTGATTCCAGGCATTATCCGGTAGCATCTCTCCAAATAGAACGACGTTTGGGCGTAATGGTCCTTGGCAGGATGAACAATTCAGTCTATTAAGAAAATCAGCAACATCCGAGCTTCTACCACAATAATGGCATCTAATGGACCGTATATTCCCATGCAGTTCGACAATATTGTGATTGCCAGCGACAACATGATATCCATCGACATTTTGAGTGGAGATTCCGTGAATCCACCCATTTTTCTCCCATTTTGCTAGAATGTGATGGCCGATATGAGGGGAGTATTGTTCCACCGTTTCAATCCGGTACTTGTAAAATCCCCAAAACAATTCATAATTTTCTTCTATAGCAGTAACATTAGCAACCTTATGCGGATCCATATTCCTCCACCAGCCGTCCCTGGAACGAAAATCAGGCAATCCCGATTCAGTACTCATTCCAGCCCCACTTAATACAACGGTATGTTTGGAAGAACTGATCCATTCAGCGAGTTGGTAAAGAGGGTTATTCTTCAAGCATATTTTTTTCCAATGGTAAAGATTACTTACCCTTGACTCAATGACCAACTTATACATGGACCATCGAAAGTCAGGATGAATTTCAACAGGTCGCAACTGCTTCCAATGACGTCCTAAGCTTTTTAACGCAAGTTCAAGATCACAGCCGATCATTCTCGTCCGGGGATTTAGCAAGAGCAGCAAATCCTGATCCTCCTCGTCGAGAACATCCGTCATTGCGCTCTCTTGACTCTCTCTGAAAAATGTCCAGCCTCCATCATCATTTTTCTTGCCTATTAGGGTAAGACTACCGCCCTCTCCACCTAATTTTAGGATCGTGTCTATGCGAATCCCTCCATACTCGACTAAAAGATTGGCACATCGACTCTTCATACACTATATTGGAGTATCGGTAAGGTTTTTACAAACCCGATTTTCGACGATTTTTCCTATATCGCTCCTATAAACATCCTAAGACAACTATAGAGCGATCTCCGATATTCTTTGATTCTCGGTATTCGAAGGATAGGACTATATTTGTAATGTCCATCGTTTGTACAATCCTGGACCTTTGTCAAGATAGTAGACACAGATTTTTAAGCAGTTCGGTTTAAATAAAGCCGTTCATACTCCGAAGGGGTATGGTAATCAATGGAGGAATGAATACGCCGGGTGTTGTAGAAGAACTCAATATACTCGAAAATGCTCTGCTTCGCTTGTTCCCTCGTTTCATAGCGGTTCAAGTAGATCAATTCCTTCTTGAGTACGCTATGAAACGACTCGATGCAGGCATTATCATAGCAATTGCCCTTGCGACTCATGCTCCCGATCATTTCATAGAGAACTAGCTGTTTCTGATAATCGTGAGAGGCATATTGGCTTCCACGATCTAAATGTGCAGTAGACCAGGATCTGGACGCTGACGGCCATAGGCCTGCTGAAGAGCCCCCATCACGAGTTCTTTGGTCAATCCGCTCGCCCATTTGCCAGCCGACAATTTTGCGAGAGTACAGATCTATGACACTCACCAAATACAACCATCCTTCCACGGTCCAGACATATGTGATATCGCTAACCCATTTCTCTCCTGGTTTTGTGGCTTGAAATTCACGGTTTAACACATTGTCTTGAACGGGGAGCGTATATTGGAGTTGGTGGTTGCCTTGTACTTCTTGACTGTACGCGAACGAAGGCCCTGTTTCTTCATGATCCGGCCGTCCGTGCGTTCAGAGATGACGATCCCTTGACGGTTCAACTGCCTTGTGAGTTTGGGACTCCCGTACAGTCTTCTGGACTCCTCGTAAGCCTTACGAACACACTCCGTCATCTTCCGGTGATGCTTTGCCCGTTCACTTTCCGGTCTGCACCGCCATTTGTAGTAGCCGCTACGAGAGACATTCAGAACGTTGCACAACTTCTCCAATCGGTACTCGAAGCGGTGTTCATGGATGAACGAATACTTTACCGACGGTCTTTCGCGAAGTAGTGCATCGCTTTTTTTATTCATAATGGGTTCGGCGGCTCCTTCGATGAATTGTGCTTCATCCAATATAAAGGACGGGACGAGATTTGGTAAGTTTCTTGCCGGGGGTACAATGCAAAGTGCCCGTAACGGATCGTTACAGGCATCTGCCGGTTTATGAAGCAGTTAGGCCGCGTCACTTGCCTTACAGCTTCTCGACATACTGCTTCGCATCACCCAGCCACCAACTTTATATATCAGTTACAGTCAAAAACTATGCAAACTTCTATTTTCATTAAGTATTAGGGTGCTGTTGTTGATTATAACTCACCATTGTAGATACTATGTTTACTCAATTATCAATTCATGAGACATTAATTCAAATTCTACATTTTGAAGAGACGTGCTTTCGGCTAATTGCTCCCATTTTTCATGGATTTCATCTGCATTTCTAATGAGTTTAGAATATTCGGAATTACGTTCAATCACTCCATTTACAACTGGAATAGCATATCTGATAACACTGATTATCTCTGTAACGTTTATCTCCCATGGGCTTTTCTTAATTATGACTTTTCCAATATTTACAGCCGTTACAATCGAATGTGCTAATAATAGCATTTCATGAAGTTTCTCTTTGGAACTCGGTTTAATAAATTCTTTAATGGCTGTAAAATTTGAATAGTCTTCGGTCAACTCATATTCTGCCTTATAGCTCTGTACAGATTTAATACCAAAATAAATTCTAAGAATGACTTCCACAATGATAGTCGATAACGACTGTATCATAATGTTCTTTAGGTTAAATCCATTCTGATACATAGTTGCAGCTAGCTTTCTAAGATCTCGATTGCTACACTCAACAAGAAGAGAACTGCCCGGAAATGGTAAACTGCAGGTTGAGAACAAATCGGCAAACATATGTTTTGCATACTTCAATATTGCTTCAATCCATCCTAGTTGTTCATAGGGTGTGCCATACTGATTTACACTAGACAAAACTTTATGTTCGACTCCATTGATATACCTAACACCCTCAAACCGACCATTTTTGAACATTATTATAGCTTCAATAAACCTTAAAACGTCATGACCTTTTGATAAGCCGCGATGAAATCCACCGCCAAAGCCCTTTCCTTGATAGTCAATTGGACCACCTCCATCGTGTTGATGGAACTGATCAAGCCAATTCGAAAACTCAGAACCTTTTCCAGTAAACTTGTTATTTCTATCACTCAGGATTATATCAACTAAACTACCAATTGAAGCTGCAATAAATACAGCAACAAAATCAGCTTTTTCCCATTTTTCTCTTCTTGGAAGATGTCGATTTAGTTCTTTTTCAATTTCGAGTAATTCAGTTTCTAGAACGAGACTACGATAATCTATAGAATCAATGTCTAATCCCCTCTTGACTAATTCAAGAGCAGCTTTATTCTATAATTCATCGTAACTTATTGCAGAATACTCCCATACACTCGGTTCAGAAGAATTTTCCGCTACTTCGATAGGCAAAATATTACGCTTTTTCATATTGAGCCTAGCGTATATTTCATCCAATCGATTATCAAAATCATCAAGTGTTTGTTCTCTGCTCGAATTTCGACACTCAATTTCATTAATTCCATCATCAATACTATCAGTTTCTTTCTGAATGTATTTCAGAATTACGCTGTCTTGATCCATCTCAAATCACCCTATTTCATGCTGTTTGTGCAGTTTTCAATTTTTCTAACATGTCTGCCAGTTGTTCTTCAATTAATCCTATCCTATCATCAGACTTGTCCGCTCGTGCCTTTTCATCAGCCAAAGCTCTTCTAAGTTTTTCAACCTTCTCATTTAGCTGCATGATTACCTTTTGTTTTGTGGCATTATCAATATTTGAATTTCTTAACTCACTTCTTAGTTCTTCATTCTGCTTCTTAGCCTTTGCTCCCTCAGCAACATTTGTCGCAACTACTGTAGTCACTGCACCAACTCCTCCAGCTACTGCAGAAATAATAGCTGTTCCTCCGGCCATTCCAAGTCCACCAGCTGCCAGAGAACCTCCACCGATTGCAGCAAGCCCAGCAGATGTTGCCGCTGCACCAGAAAGACCCAAAACCGAAGAACCAACAACTGCTCCTATCGCTGGGGCTGCCAAACCACCTGTAACTACGCAAAGTGCCCCAGCGCCTAAACATGCAACTACTTTCCATGCTTTCATAGTTGTTCACCTCACCACGTTATTCTTCTCGTTCCAATATCGTATTAATCTTTTTCTGCAATTGAATACTTTCTTCAATAATATTTTCAAGATCACGCAATTTACTAATTTCGATATTCAGTATATTACATACATTAGTCATACCATTTTTTTCAGCAAAATTATATGAACCATCTGTATAACATAGTGCCAACAACTCATAAATCAAAGCTAGTTTTGTCTGCCTAGACTTGATAGGTGATAGAATTTCTTCTACAGTCTTTTCTTTTTTCAAAACGATCTCCTTAATGGATTCAATTTCATCACTTGAAATTCCATACATTGCGGCAACTCGATTAAAGTGCTCGAGTTCATTTTCTTCTACCTTTTCATCAATTGTTGCCATAAACATTAGTGCTTCTAAATAAGATACTCGTTCTTGATACTCCACTTTCCCACTCTCCCAGTATAAATTAATATTTCCTCTTGTTTACTCACTCGTTCTTCGATTTTCACCCATTGATAGACTGGGGTATGGAGACATCGTGTAAATATTACATTATTCACCAAAAGAGGCGGTGGCAGGAATAGAGATTCGAGAATGTTGTTCCTAATCCATGGAATATCCATGCGATCGCACTTCGGATATCCACAACTGACTCTTGACGGCTCACCCTCCCATGTCACGCGGGGCATTTGCCCTTATATTCCTTCGTTCTGCCTCTCAAGAAGTGAACGCGTTTCTTGCTCCTTTCAGTATATTCTGTGTCTACTATTTAATTTAACTTCACTTTACCCACTTGAGCAACAGAGCGAAAGGACTTGGAAACGTGGTAGGGTCGCTTTGGTCTCCGGATTTTCACCGCTAAAGGGAATGGAAAATATCTGGAGAGCATCGCGATTGGAGCAATGGTCCATTTGCTATAGTTATTTCCAGTGCAAGTCTGGATTTTTAACTTTAATCTCATGAAGCTCATTTAATTTCTCGAGGAAAAACTTTTGAATTTCGTTGATGTGATCCTCATAATGAAGAAATTCGACTAAACTACGATCACAGGAAATCCCTTGCCATTCTGCGTCAGTGTTTAGATCGAAGATTTCCCAGCCCGAATGCGTAGCAATAAAGCTCTGCATGGCAACCACAACTTTAGGAACGTCTGAGCAGCGTCGTGGACAGAATTCGTAAACAACGGAAACAATGGGATAATCGTCATCTGTTAAATAAAAACCTACAGTCACCTCGGTGGCTCGCCCCTCTTGTTCACTAGCCTTAGCATATCGTTCCTGATACTTTAGCTGGTTATAACGGTTATATTGCTGAAGTGCCCTACCGAAATGTTCTGTCATTACACCGTCTACTGCTCCATCCATGCACTCGTCCATCATGCGTTGTAGCCGATTCATGTTCTGGATCGCATATACATCAACAGGCGTAAACTGCCGATTATCTTTCAATCCGATCTCCTCCATATAGTCCAAAACTTTGGACGCATAGATATTTTTCGATTCCAACTGCTTAATCCACTTGAAAATTTGAAACCACCGCATCTGCCTGAAAAACTATGTTTGCGTGATTCTCTAATATGAGCGAAGCATCCTTTTCATCAGCATATTGGGTTAAATAGATAAGATAATATTTCTTTCCTTGATTAGCGAGTACGCTGAGGTGATCCGCGTATCTAGAGAGCTGATCCGTTCCTTCCTGAGAGCCTAGCTTGCTTTCGATGAACAATACATATGGCTTCTGTCCTTCATAAAATCGTATCACCATATCCGGTCGGCTATCCGTCTGATGATGGGGCAATGCCGGAAAAGTTACTTGTGTTTGAATGGATGAATGCTTCACTTCCTGCACTGGAATTTCTAATACATTTCCGATAAAATCAATCATCGTCTCCTGATTACAGAGAAATTCGGCGAACACTTCAGTCAGAAAGTCCTCGTGAGGATGGCTGTTGCTGCTATTCAGCACCCGAAATAGTCGTGAAAATACGCTCTTCATCATCTGCTCCTTCTATAGAATTCCACGTAAGGATTAGATCTTAACGTCATTCCCGGATTCACCAGCGAAAGCATATATTGATGTTCTTCAAATGTATCGTTCAACCTGGCCAGCAATGCTGCATCCAATTCAATAGGAATTGCTTGGCCATCTTCAAAAACACAAAGAGGAACGGCACCTTCTAATATCGGGATTGCAGATTCCATTCGAATATATCCTTTATGCTTCCACATTGTCTCAACAATCGGATCCACATCTCTACCAACAACCTCTTGATAGAAAGGGGTCACAATTAACGCAAAACCATCTACAAATCGATTATTGTCTCCTAAAATCCTTTTCTGGCAAATCCAAAAGTAAAACGGACCTATTAATAATTTTTTGGATTTCTGCTTGGATAGAGCTTGGAGTGCTGATAAATATACATTTGTAGTATGCTCGTTAATGGTATCTTCATTAGAGTTGGCTAAAACAGACAAATCAAATTGGTACGCCCAGCCTGTAGATTTAAGAATTTCCTCAGTCAGCTCAACTGTTTGCAATGAAAACATCTCCTCTCAACTGCTGTTCTCTTGAAGTATAAATTAATGGCTGGGCATATATATGTCAGGAAACATATGTTCTTCGTAATGATTTTAATCATTTATATTTTGTTCTTTTCGGTATGTCATTTTCTCTTAATCAGTTCTATTTTCATAGATAGGTTCAACTAATGATTTTAGATTTGATAAGTTTCTGAAATGAAGATTCCATGCGAATACAAAGACGGTCAATAAGGGGCCAGCCCACCACCATCACCGAATACAACGAGCAGCTTGTCAGGCGGCTGATTGAAAAGGTTACGGTCCATGAGGATAGGTATTTGGTAGAGTTCAAGTCCGGTGTGACGGTGGACGTGGAGGGATAACGATAAAGTAAACAATGTGGTTGACGCAAATAACAATAGATTCTACTTTATAACTAAAATACAGTAGCACCAAACCCTATCGGAGGACACATTATGAGAAGAATTTATAGTAACTATTCGGATGAAGATTTTGATATGCTGACTGATATGGCAGGAGAACTTGGTTTTTCATTATCTTCTTTTCAACATTACTGTGTAATGCTTTATGCTGATCGAAGAGGTAATACCACCTCTATTAGCAATCTAATATCTGAAATGTTAAAGGATATGCAAAAAGTTAAGATCGGAGATATGTTCATTGTATCTGATTTATTACCTGACATATGGCTTACTTTCACGAGAAATGTCAAGATGACTTTAGCCAAGCAGCTCGCAAATAAAGTTCGAAACGATTCAAAATTCGATATTTATCTGGCCGCCAAAGGAAAGACTACTATTTTATAGAAGAATCGGTTAAGAAGGGAGTTGAGTGAGATAACAATTCGACATTTAAAAATATTTGTGACCGTATATGACGAAAGAAGCATGACTGTTGCCGGGAGAAAATTGTTTATATCACAGCCGACAGTAAGCCAAGCCATCCACGAACTTGAATCCATGTATAAAGTTGTTCTGTTTGAACGTTTATCTCGAAAGCTATACCCTACTTCAACGGGAGAGAAATTATATCAATACGCTAACCATATCATTAAGCTTATTGATGGTATGGAGGAGAGTCTTCGAGAGGACTCAATTAAGAAAAAACTGTTTATAGGGGCCAATTATACTGCCGGAACAGTCTTAATAAATACATGTATCGAACAATTTAAGATATTAAATCCAAGTTCTGAGATCAAGGTAGTCGTAAATAAATCTTCTGTTATTACGAATATGCTTAGAAAAAACGAGTTGGATCTTGCTGTTATTGAAGAATTGGATAATCCATCTGACTTGATTCAAGACATCTTTTATGATGACAAAATTGTGATTGTGGCTGATCCCGAATATCATCTATTTGAGAAAAAAGTTATTACTGCAAACGATATTGCTAATGAGCCTCTCTTACTGCGGGAAAAGGGAACTGGCGTCAGGGATTTATTTGAATCCAAAATGAGTCAACTGGGGTTATTTATTAGTCCATATTGGGAAAGTACCAGTGCAGTAGCCTTAATTAATGCTACAAAAAACAAGTTTGGTATTACTGTACTGCCCTTTCAAATAGTAAAGGAGTATATTGCTTCTGGAGAGTTAAAAGAACTAAAAGTAGAAGGATTAGAACAAAACAGGAAGTTAGCAATTGTATATCATAAAAACAAATTTTTTACAGACGCAATACAGGATTTTATTAGAATTTGCCACCAAATATGAATCAAAAAACCTTGCAGATTTATTACGCTTCGTTTACGTAAAAATCCACAAGGACTTTCAACTTTAATCGAGTCCTTACAACGTGATTTATGCAGCTAACATAACTGATCCGGATTATTTAACAGCTGTTGCTTTCATACTAGCGAGCTGTAAGCCCTAATGTTACTGCTGACCTAAAAGGCGTCATAGCGGTTTCCCGCTATAACGCCTCGTTGGACTTAGTTGTTCAGTTCTTATGGGCGCGCTGCACCGGTACGTATAATCGTACCTACATGCTGTCCACGCAGAGCTGCCGTGAGTCGGCCCGGTACCAGTCCGTTAACGATTTGCACTTTCTGAATGTGGCGTGCGTTAGCCATGACTTCAAGAAGAGTACGGTCGACCGGCAATGTGCCTGTTTGTTTCGCGAGTTCGTCATATGTTATTTCGTCAATAAGCTTCGCGTCCTGTCCTTCAGGGCCATTGGGGTCGGAACTGTAGACCCCATCCACATCCTCGACAATCGTAAGACCGGCTGCCCCAAGCGCATCCGCAACGAGGAATGCACCGGTGTCCGACTGGTGTATCGGTAAGCGGGAGGTTGGAAACTCATGGTTGTGGTAAGGCGGGAAGGCGCTGCCCACGACTGTAGGAGCATTGGCAAGGTGGTTGGCCAGTTGGTTGGAGATCGTGGGTTTCTCGACGTAGGAAACGAAGTCCTGCGCGAGCAGCTCTGCCAGGATATGACCGTTTTGACCCGCTTCGCAGGCGGCGAGAGGAGCCAGCGAACCAACCGGAAGACCGAGATCAAGACCGACACCGTAAATATGACGGGCGCGGATACCAGCCCCCGTGAGAATGAGCAGACGATGTTCCGGAAGGATTTTCCGAATCTCCTCCACAATGGGAAGAATGGCTTCCTGACCACGGTCAAAGATGGATCGCCCGCCGAGCTTAATGACCTGCAGCCAAGGAAGAAGCTTGACCGGGGGTACACTCGCGACAGGGCTTGTGAGTGTGCCATCGAGCAGCGTCTGACTGGCAAGCGCAGATGTAACGTGTTTAATATTGTTAGATGTGTTTGTCATTTATAGTCCCCTCCTTAATCTGCAGTAATAATGGTTCCGACGTGCTCGCCAGCTAACGCACGCGTCAGGTTACCAGGAACAAGGCCGTTCACGATCTGCACTTGGCGAACATGGCGAGCTTCTTTGAGCAGGTCAAGCACAGGGAACTCAAGGATAGAATCCTGTAGTCCCTCCGCCTTCATCTCAGCAACCGAGATCTTCGGGATTAAGGTTGCGTCCTTGTTTGTTTTGGGATTGGCGGTATAAAGTCCGTCTTCGTCCTTTACATAGATCATCGACTTGCAGCCAAACTGTTCCGCTACGAGGAAACAACCGGCATCAGTACGGTAGGGCGGAATGACAGTTCCGGCAGCCGGCCGTATCCAGAGACCGTAAGGGGGCATGCCGCTGAAGACAACTGCGTTTACTTCAGCCAGGTATAGCGGAACCGCAGAGAGTCCGGCGTCGCCGACCGATGAAATGCCATATTTGGCAAGAAGTTGTCCAAGCATTTCGGCGTTTTGATTTGCGACCGAGGCGCCCAGTTGTGAGAGTACACCGGCAGGCAGGTTGAGACCTGCTGCAATCGAGTAGAGGTGTCTGGCCCGTGTTCCTGCGCCTGTTCCGATCATCATTTTGTGATTCTTGCGAGCCGCGACAATCTCATCAACGAGCGGGAAAACGGCCGACCGACCGCGATCAAAAAAGCTCTGTCCGCCGATCTTTACAACCGATACGTCCGGCAGAATCCGATAGTCTTCCGCACTCTCCGCTGCCGCGTGGAGCTCAGGATCGGACAGATGCTTCTGTTTCAAAAGCTCTTCGAGTTCTGATATAGTGTTAGCCATAGAAAGGCCTCCTTAAAGTATAAATTTATATGTCAAAAACGTTTCCCCAAAATAATCATTCAGGTAGGCTAACCCTCCCCTGCTCCAGATTCTTCTTATATAAATTGAACTCGTAACATTAAGGACCGCCAGAATCGGGTAAAAGGTAAGAAAGAACCTGAAAAGGTGGAGATTTAAATGACTACAGAACAAGAGATCGGAAAACTGACAGAAGCCATGAAGGAAACAGAAAGTACCCGGATGTATGAAAGATATTTGGCGATAAGGCTGCATCTAGAGGGCCGGACCCTCACCGAAATTGCCGATATTTTGGGCAGATCCTTTCCGGCCATCAGCGGATACTGGAAGAACTACCGTAAGAATGGACTGCAAGGTCTCGAATTGGGTGAATATCCGGGTGGTTCCAAGCGACTTTCGAATGAGCAAGAGGAACGGCTGAAGCAAGTCATCGCTGAGAAACGCCCTGTCGATGTTGGCTTTGAAGCGAAGTATACCTGGACGTTAAAACTCATTCGTGCCTGGATTCTTCGGGAGTATTGCGAAGACTACACGCTCAAAGGCGTCTCCAAAATGCTGAACCGCCTTGGCTTCAGCTACACGAAGGCGACCTATACTTTGGCAAAGGCCAATCCAGAGGAGCAAGAGCAGTTTCGCCAAGTCACGCTACCTGAGCTCAAAGACCAGTTAGATCAAGGAAAAGTGGATCACCTGCTGTTTGAAGACGAATCGGCTATTCGGGCCTATCTAGCCTTACAGTACAATTGGTTTCCGAGAGGACAACAGCGAAAAATTAAGACGTATGGCCAGCATCAGGGTGCCAAGCTGTTTGCAGCGATCGATTACGAAACCGGCCATGCCCTTCACCGGGAAGAAGAAAAACTGGATGCGAAAGCGTTCCAACGCTTCTTGACCGACATTTTACAGACGTATTCCGGCAAGGTCGTGGTTGTCCTGGATAATGCCCACATTCATCATGCCGATGAAATTCAGCCTTTTCTCAAGGAGCACGCCCGATTGCAGTTGGTCTATTTACCCAAGTACAGCCCGGAACTCAATCCCACGGAAGGTTTGTGGAAATGGCTAAAGCACGATGTCGTGAACAATGTGTTTTTCCAAAAGTTCTACGTCATTCGTTCCCATGTGGCCGCTTTTATGAAAAGCATCAACCGAACTCCTCAAGCCGTAATTGACCGTTTACTTCTTCGGGTATAAAGATTTTCAGTTCAACTTATATATACTGTAGTTTGCAACTTAATATTAAAATAGCGTTATTTAAATAGTAGCATCAAAGTTATCATATTTATAATTGTATGTTGATATGGTTATCATAGGTTAAAACCTATACATTACATCCTGGTATATATTTCATGTGTTTTCTTTCAAGGACAATGCGCAAGGAGAGGCACTAGTACTGCAACACTCAATGGCTCCGACAGTTCAATAACCCCAAAATTATGTAATAAAGAGACTCTTCGCTCTACCGGATGGGTAAGCTAGCAAGAATAGGAGCATAGATTTGTCTATTTCAATAGATTCCTAACCCCTGATATAAAGGGAAGGTGACTACTCTCGACGAGCTGCGAGCGTTGAGAGTCTAAGCTTGTTCGCCGTCATATACACCATCGCGATCAAATTTTGGACATTACGGTAGTCCCGTGCCTTTCTCTTTGCGGCTTGAATCAGATTCGCCCGATACGGCGCCTGGACACGACGAATCCTTGTTCCTTTAGTTTCACTTTTATTTTGCGTTGCCATAGGTTTTGCGGTTCTACACTATCCATTTATAATGCTACACAGGGCTTGCTGAATAATGCACCAAATAATCATTTTTCACCTCTCACATAAACAAGCCCTCTCGAAATGAGGGGGCTAGACACCTTTGCATCTTGCATATTAATTTTTCACTAACAGTGAGCAACACTCCACATGCCCTGGGTAGATATTACCGATGAGGTTATATGAATCTCCCGAGCTTGAGGAAGCCGCGCCTTAAGAAAAAAATTCCGCCGCAGAAGTGGAGTTTGATCAATAAATATCGCCTCGGTTGTCGATAGCCAAAAATGTAAATCATTTTCTCTTCGAGATAGGAGATGAGTCCGTCTATCTTATACTTGAATACTGTCTGTCTAGTAATATAATCAAATTATAGGAATATTTATAGTAGCCGGCATCGGAGGAGTGTTGAATGAACTTTGTAAACCCACCAGCAGAATCACCTCAATATGTTACTCATAAAATATTTTATAGCCAAGTATTAAACCACGAAATAGGCTATAATATTTACCTTCCGCCTGGGTACAAAGACTGCGGCGAAAAATATCCGGTTGCGTACCACATTCACGGATGGACGGGCAACGAATCTTCCGAGATATGGCCGCTGGAAAAGGTCTGTAAAAACAGACGAGCCATTACTGTTTTTGTCAACGCTATTTCGTCGGAAGACAATTATTTCGATGCCTTATTGCAAATTGAATCCATCCTTATTAAGGAACTGATTCCCCATATCGACGGTCAGTACAGAACAGACACAACCCGTGAGAACAGAATGCTGTCGGGGTTTTCGATGGGCGGCAACATGGCATTTTATTATGCAATTAAGCACCCCGAGCTGTTTGGTTCCGTAACCCCTTACGCAGGAACCTATCACCATCTCTACCTCAAAGAATACCGCACTGTGGGAGTAGCACCGGAAAAAGTCATCAAGTTATACGAAGATATGATGAGAGAAGAATGGTATTTGGAGGAAAACAATATTTTATGCTTGGTACGGCAAAATGCGGAAAAAATTCGCAGCAAACTAAAAATTGATATTCATATCGGCACAGCTGACATATTATTTTGCGATAATGAAATTTTACATTTATATTTGGATTCGTTGAATATCCCGCATGAGTACAGGAAATTCGAGAAAATTGGCCACGACTTGGAAAAAATAGTATAGCACAGGACACTCCCCAAATATCCACATTTCACTTAGCTGTCATTAGCTGTCATCTTTTTGTATCCTCAAGGGTCTCAATACTTATGGCTATTGCTAATGTGCTTAAACCCCTTGATTTTCAACGCTTGACGTACATTCAAGCAAGCAGCAACATTCTGTATGCACCGTATGCGGGAGCATAGGCTATTTGGTTCCTATTTGCCGCGGCAGGCTAGACCCTTGATTTATAAGGCTTTCTCCATTTTTACTTGGTTCTGTTTGGTTGCCGTCTTGAACTAAATGACAGCTTTCGTCCCCAATTCGTCCCCAACCAGAAAGCTGTTAATGCTGTATCAATCAATTGCTAGGAACAAATTCACAGTGTATGGTGAATGTTTGTCTACATCATGCCGCCCATAACACATAAACAGTTTTATGTGTTTTTTGGATCTAAATTTGTTTATTCTGACCACTGAGAGCACCCATTGACGTGCATTAATCCCTTATAAATACTTATGTTTCCGATTAGTTTGTGGTCAATATGTGGTCACCGACCTTAGGGTATAATAAGCTTCCCGCAAGTTCATTGACCTCATGAGAAGCCCTTCGATAATGACTGCATAATATGTAAATCTCAATCCGACAGCTCGGAAAATAAGGCCTCGATCTCAGCCAGTTCCCTCTGCATTCCGGCATCCAAGCTGGCTTGAACAAATTCTTGTTTTAGTTTCGCTATGAACCTAACATCTGTAAATAGTCTGCTAATCGTAACTAACAAACCGCCAATGTCCAATTTCTTGGGATTGTTAATGATGCAGACTGTAATTACATTGCAGGTAGATGCGATCACATTGGAATACATCAATATTTTCCTTGTTCTCGCCTCGAAAAATTCTCGTTCTCCGTCTTTTTCTTTATTATAAAACATACCATGAACCAAACCAATGATCATATTTATTATAATAGCAAGCGTGGCCGAAGTTCCTACGATTTTCGCATCTCTCGCCAAGCAGAGCGCATCGTATTGACCACGATACAACTTTCCAGACAGGTTTTCCGAAAACGCGCCCAAAATAGGAATAGGCAACCCCAATTTTGTATACATATCCGACTTCAAGTGAACGCCTTGAGCGAATAAGGCGGCCGGCAAACAATGCATATCGTAATCGATGACATCCTTCACTTCAGCGAATAATGTAGGTAATGATATCATCTCATCCGTGATTGTCATATTTCTGACTCGATACGAAACAAAGGAATTCAATGTGATCGTATCTGTCATGATATTCGCCGTACCGAAAATCCAGCCTAGAATCGGATCATGTCCTAAGGTTTTGTATCTGTGATACCCGCCCTCCAGATTTATTCCTAAGTCTCTTGAACCTTTGGTTGCATCATATGGAACGGAATTAAACACCATATCCATCCAAGTTTTTCGTTCGCTCCTATTGACTTCCCAGGTTCCTCCTTGATTTTCCGATTTAAGATGCTTTCGTTTAAACTCTTTGTTCTGTCGCTTTACTTCAGCTTTTATCTGCTTGTCGTCGTGAGACATTCTTTCATCCTTGTTTATTTTATCCCCTAGTTCGGGAGTCAAAATCCAGCGAACGGTTTGTAATGCCGTTGCGATCAGTAAGAACTGGAAATCCATTTTCCGAAGCTTGACCTTGCGTTCAAACTCCGAATTAATTCGCTCTAAATCATCGTAAGCGATTCGGAATTCCTGTGCCGATAGAATATCCTCCAATTCAACATCGTCGTTGATCGCATGATTAGCCTCTTCGACAATCTCATCCCATTCTCGCAATACGGGCTTGCGATATGGCAAATGTTTATCATCCTGCTTAATGCTCTTATTCATAGCTTCTACTTCTGCGCCATAACCTAATAATTTTAACAAACTCTCGCCAGAACGGATTGCGGAATCTGCGGCTTCACGGGAGGGCCGCATTTCGGTTTCTATTTCATTGGACAGCATCTGATTTAATTTAAGAACTTTATTAATTTCCTTCTCTTTATCATTGTACTTGTATTTCCCCATACGCTATGCTCCATTCAAAGCTTAGGCTGCGTACCCTAAGTCGGCTTTAAGGTCCTTGATTGCTTGTTGCAATAAAATAATTATACTAGTTAAATATTCGATTCGACCCTTATCGGCATCCTGCTCATCCTTAAGGGCCTTAAGAATAGCAGTTTGTTTCCTTACCGCTTCTTGGTAAAGACGTTCCTTTTCCTGTTTTAGCTGCTTATGTTTCAGGTGCGATGCAATGCCGACTCCGCCTGCCGCTAATATTGCGACTGGAGCCGCCAAAACAAAAACGCCCGCTACGGAAGCAGAGACGGCTCCTCCTAAAACAGCTGCAACTCCTCCTCCGGCGCTTGCTAATCCGCTCATAATTCCGGCCGCGCTTAGCCCTACGGTACCCAATCCATATAATGCTGCAAAAGAACCAACCGCGCCTATCCCAGCGCCTAGCGCTCCGGCCAGCACCTCCGGTATAGCGCTTTCGCGCATCGTTCTTCCTTTATCTTTCAACGCTGCGGCAGCTTCGTTAACGACATTTACGACTTGTTGAAGGGCATCAACGCTCTGAAACTTCATATTTTTTTTCTTTTTAACGTATTCTCCCATGATAACACTCCTCTTTATTTTTTCTTGTCTTTTAAAATTTTGGCAAGCCATGTAGTACCGGCTACAATTCCTCCGACCGCTATTAAAGGGCCCCCAAAAATTCCTCCAAGTAATCCAGCGCTTACAGCTGCTAAAGCTTTTCCGCTTATTCCTCCTGAAGCGGTAGCTGCAATAGTTTGAACCATCTCAGATATCTTCTCGCGCTCTTCGTCAGTGTACTCTTCATCTCGATTAAGCAGTATTTCTACAACTTGCGGCAAGACCGTGTTTTCTTTATTCGTTTGGATTTCGAAGTCGATGACGGATCGAATTGCAATATATTGAGTCAGAGTCATCTGAGTTTTCCCGTTCTCCAGATTGCTAATGGTTTGCTTCGTAACGCCGATTCTGTCGCCTAATTGCTCGGACGTCCATCCTGCAATTTTCCTAATAGCGGATAGATTACTTTGTAAACAAGCGATCTGAGCGGTTTGTTTATTTTTCGATTCCATTTGGATGTTCCCCCCATCTGTTGCCATAATAACAACTAGATTTAACTGTGTCAATATATTTGACTAAATATATTTATTTGTCTTTGTAAAAATTCCGCGTGGACACTCTGCATTTATTCCGAACGCTCGCCAACGAAGCGGTACGCCTCTTACCTCGACCGGACGGAACACGGTTTCGGCTGGAGCGCATCCGTCGCAGGCCCTCCACCGACTAATTGTGCCTTGCCCGGGCTAGCGCGCGCGTTACACAAAAACCAGCTAATACTTGTCAAGCTTTTTGCTCTTGGTCTGCAAATGGTTTGTTGGTATACTATTTTATGAGCATGACAAATAACCTTCATGAGTAAAGGATATTTGGGGAAATATGGATTTAAGGGTTATAGGGCTGGTTCTTACTGAGGATGGCGAATATGTGATGAAGAAGCTTGTTGGCGCAAGCGATCACGACCACCTTGTAAGCCTTGCCCTCTTTTCTTTTTCTATCATAATAATCTCGAAGCTTACGGTTGATGCTCCCGCGTATCCCACACTGTACCGCTAAATATAAAGCACGTCGCAGTCTCTTGGAACCACGTTTCGTGATCTTCGAGCTTGTCGCCTTAAACTTCCCTGAGCTGAATATGCCAGGGTCTAAGCCTGCAAAAGCAACGAGTTGTTTCGGGTTTTGAAACTGTCCTACGTCCCCTATTTCAGCGACAAGGGCTGCTGCAAGCTTATCTCCTACGCCAGGTATACTCTTCATTAGTTCTACTTCGTGGAGACTGGATGCCATCTTCTCCATTTGCTTCTCCAATGTACTTAGCTGCTCCGAAAACTGAAGCAATAAGCTAACCATACCGTGCAAAGCAACGCTTTGAGAAGAACTTCTCCTCTGCTTTTTCCAATGCGTCAGCACTTCCTGGAGCCGTTCGGCTTTTTCTTGAACCCAGCGTTTCGACCGCGACTTCCCTGCGCCACTGTTCTCGATGATCTGATGAAGATCTCCCGGTTCTCCCTCCAGACAACGCGCCAGCACCTTTAGAGACGTAACCGAAAACAGATCCCGAAAGACCTTCTCGTACCCCGGGAAAACCTGATCTAATAAAGCTCTGGTGTTTAACTTCGCCTGCACAAACATCCCCGTCACAAACTCATGTTGCCGGGTCACATGCTGCAACTCTGTAAACGCTTCGTCCCATATACGATGTGGTGTAACGTCTCCGCGGTAATACATATCTGCTAAATGCCATGCATCTGCAGCATCTGTTTTAACCTTGCGCAGTTGCGTTCCTTTGGCCCGTTTCGACTGCAACGGATTCACGATAAAGTACCTCCAGCCGCCACGCTCCAGATACGCTACCAGTACCCGGTGGTAGTGCCCTGTCGCTTCCAAAACCACTACCGGAGTACATTTTGTTGTCTCCTGCAACTCCGCGAGGAGCTCCCCCAACCGTTCAAGCCCGTGCTCCTCATGCGACAGGCTTTCTGCCCTTCCATAAGGTTCGTTTCGTCTCGTAAAGGCTTGAAGCACACTAAACCCTTTTGCCACATCCACACCTATAACTGGTTCCATAACAACCTCCAAATAAAAGATTTACCGGCTATCCCACGATGGTTCCAAACCCATAGCTTCGCTTGTGATGCGAGGTCAATAGCCTCTACCAGCTCAAACATGGTCATTGGAGGTCGTGGGAGAACAGTTTTTGTGACGGGGTCATTGCCCCTAAAACCACCACGTTCTCCCGGCTTCCTCATCGTAAAACGACCATAAAAAAAGGCCAACCAGTAATTACTGGCTAACCTGATAATACGAAAAATCCCCCGTCAGCCACGTGGCCAACGGGGAATAGATTTTCCAGACCTTTGGTACTGTACCCTCGGTCGGTTCCGGGTACTTGCGTAACGCGGCAAATTGGTCGCTGGGAATGACAAATCATAGTTTAAGTAGATGATGCGTTGCCTCAGCAATGGGATCGTCTGTTTTTGTTTTGAGAACTACGATATCCTTTGCATCTATGACTATGAATTTCCCATTTTTAAATTTAACTTTGTGCTCCATTGAACGCAAATATCGGATTGCCCAAGTACCCAATTCACTTTCAAGATCCGATCTGATGCCTTGCTGCTTTAATGCATAGTGCAATGCGGTTGAGAATACCTCATAATTGTATCCGTTAGAAGATTTGTTTGGGATGATAAGTAATTCATCACCCACCTTACGCAAACGCAAATGTGATACGCTCATCCATTTGAACAATTCGGGAAATTTGACAAAACAGTATCGCCAGTCAATTTTGGGTAGCGTTGCTTTGTTTACAATATCTTCTAGTTGACTTCTGATATCACTAATTGTATCAAGCTCATCCAAAAGACATTTTACAACATTTCCATGATTTGAAAATAGTCGTTTCAAACTCGGCGTGCTTGCTGCTTCGTTCGGGTCATCAACGCACAATGTTTTATATTCCCCTACAGATATGGTGAAGTCACCATACGTTAGTAATGCCTGTCGTAGCAAATGCCCGTGTTTAGGCTTGCCTCTCTCAAATAAAGAGGATATCTTGTCCCAGTATCGAACAAAAGAATCTTTATCATATTTCCCCACACCGTTCTTTGAATACCAAAGTGCGGAGCGGACTTGCCCACTGAAATATGGGTGTTGCTCTGCCTTGTATATTTCCTCTGCAAAATCTACACTCTGTAATATTAACTGAGCCTTTAACCGTTCTTCTTCTATTTGTTCTTGTGAGAACCCTGTCACGTTTCCATTGCGGGAGAAATATTCTATTAAATCATTCCAATTCTCAGACAACGAATTAATACCGTTAATGGCGCGACGATATAAAACTGGCTGATCAATTTGAGAATTCAAAGTTAGGTTTTGAATAATCCGAAGCCACTTTCTTAACGAGCCCGTATCGATGCCTTTTGCATGAAACAAATAAGTTGTCACAGCATGAAACAAAACCCTATCCTGATATGTACGTTTTTCCTTCAGAGCATTAAATACAAGTTGGTGGACTTCATTGTTGTCTGGGTTTTGGCATAGGAAATTCAATGTATAGAATGCTGTTCCGAAAACCTCCTCTCCAATTTTGTCATAATCGAGCGTGTTCGACCAATTTGCCTCATTCTCAAAGAATCCCGCATTCATTAGGAGACCGGAAAAAAAAGCCAAATATGTTTGATCAAAGTTCTTCCAACTTTTTGACCAAAACAAATCTGTCCATTCGCGGTCGAAGTTTTGCTCAAAATCGTCTGTTAAAGTTGACTGGAGTTTCTGAAGCCGACCAATCAGCCGCGCTTTGAAATTCTCGAACGGCGTGAGAGGCTTTCCACGTTCATTGAGCTTTATGTATAGGCTATCTTCCATCCCGAGATCGTCAATATCCAGAAATTTAAATGCAATAGGCTCAGACTCTTGATCTGTCAGTAACTGATCCAGATTCTCGACATCCTCAAACGTTTCCTTAATTTTGTCAAGCATTATAAAAACAGATTGTATAGTAGGGTCATATTTCCAACTCAAGACAAACCACTCTGAATCTTCGATTTCCCTGGATGGAATTAGTTTGGATGAAAAAACTGCGGCCCTATTCTCTGTCAACTTCTCTAAGAAATCACGCGAACTTGTGCGTGTTTCATAGCTGAAGTTCCGAAGTAGTTTTGTTTTTGAGCTATCATTATAAAACGCATATAGGTGCAACAGAAAAAGTGTTGTCAACCGTTGTTGGCCATCTATCGGAATGAATTTACTACCTTCCGCTTTACCGTATACAAAGTTAAGGTCAAGTGGCTTAGTTTCACCCAGGATTGCCGACTTCATATCCGCAAGCAGGTTGTCACGCACCATTTTCGTATGGTCATCCTGTCGGCCTTGGGCATAATCACGCTGTATAATCGGAACTTCAACATAATATTTACTTAATAACTCAACTTTCGCAGCTCAAATCTCCAAACAAACCCTTGATATAGCTGGGTAAACCGGAGATCCATTCCTGTAGTTGACAAAAAACAGCTATTTTGTTCTTCTTGGTTTTCGCCTGGGACATTTCGAGAAATAAACTCATGAGCTGCTGGAGCGCGGTCTGGTAGTCCAGATCGCGGACCTCGTCGGCAAAGAGAAAGAAGAGCCCTCCCAAGGTTCGGTCATCACTCGATTGACGCCGTTCGTATTCCATTGCCAAATATCGGCTGAATACAATCGTCGTATGGCTAATCAGCCCGTCAAAGGAACGGCCCTGAAATTCAGTTCCCAGTTTCAAATAGCTTTTGGTGACTTTGAAAAAGGTCTCTATGCTCCAGCGCATGCCATAGATTCGTACGATTTCAGCTGCATCCAGCGTCACATCGGTACTTAAAATGGCCAGCCACTCCCGTTTTTTATTCCGGTTGCGGACAAACACAAGCTTCACAGGCAAACCGCAGGCGGTGTGCACGATGACCGAGCCTTTAATGTCTTTCGCGTTCGATGCGGGAAGGCTTTGAAACACCTCGCCGAGTGTCATTCGCTTACCTTGAACCAGGTAGCGTTGTTTCATTTCCTTCACCATACCAATCACGGGAAGCCCTTTGGCGGCGAGCTCACGGAGCAGTGGAGCTTGAGTAAACCAGCTATCCATAAGCACGTAGTCGGCGGCCAATCCGGCACGTAAAGCTCGTTCCAACAAGGCTACGACAGCATCCGGCTTCCGAAATAAGGCCTCCATCCGGCGCTTGTAGCCGTTACTGCGTTTGGAGAGAGTCGAAGCCATTTCGCACAGACGGTTGGCTAATTTGGCTGAAGACAGCATGACAAAGTCAATCGGAGCAAAGCTAAAACCGTCAGACCAACCTAGAGTCAGCATGGTGTAGCCTTTGGTGAATTTGCCCGTAGAGTGGTCAAAAACTCGTGCCAATAACTCTGCTTTTTTGCTCCGGTTTCGACTCAAAACAGAATCGTCGATAATGAACACACGTATTCGATGTGACGAAATAAGCGATTCAAAATGGCGCACGATGCGAAGACTTAAAGCCTGCAAAAAGCGTCGCCACGCAAAAGAAGCTTGATTTAAGAACCGATAAACAACATCTTTGCCAGGAAGATCTGCTCCTCGGTCACTTTCCAAAAGCCGAAACCAGTTCTTCCCTTCGAAAACCAAAGAGAATATGATTTGAAAAATGGCTAGACTGGAAAGACCGAAAGATTTAGAAATGCCCGCTTGCCGTAAGGTTTTTCCAATGTGAAGAGTGGCAAAAAGTTTGGAAAAGCGAGACTGTTCAGACAGGGAATGTTGTTGTAACATAGGGTTACGCACCTTTCTTGTTGGCATGGTAAGCTCGACACTTCCATGATACCAAACAAGCGAGGTGTTTTTTGTCAATACGAGTAAATCTATTGAATTCTCCTTACGCGCTCAAGGGTTTAAGCCATTTTTCCAGGTGCGAAAGTTGAGTTAATAATTTGAGCAACGTGTCAATCTTACATTCACTCATTTCCCAAACCTCCCTTCAAAGAACATTTCCAATGTAAGCGCCATTGCAGATATATAATCAGCCTTGTCATCATTTCCCCAGATATCCATATCAGTCAAATCTCTGGAATACACTTTCAAGAAGATATTCTTTGTGCATAATGGCACAAAGAGACCTCTTGACTCACGTTCTAGGATAACCTTACGTTTTTCGTTAAAAGGTTTATCTGCATATAAAGGGCTCCGATTTGTTCCGCGTTCAAGCAGGGTTAAATTCCATAAGGAATCGTCAGCGTCATCGGTTTCATCCGCCGTTGCATGAATATGTTCAATATCCCACCTTATTCGATCACGCGTTTCACCTTTATAAATATCAAAGGGAAAGCGGTACTGCTTTTCACTTTTACATACAAGTGTCGCGACGTTGAATAACAGCAGCAGTTTACGGATTTTCTGATTATCTGTGCCGTATGATATCCTATTAAGAACATCTTTATCTGTCTTACCGGTCACCCTTCTTACCTTTTCAAGCAAGTCTCTCGTAACTGTACTTTTTCTTTTGCCACGTGTAATGGCGAATACATCTGCAATTTTGACACCTGTAGCAATAAGATAACCTATAATGTGGTACTTATCTAAATCAGCGTACCATTCTCGGAAATCAGCATACAACTTTTCAACTTCTCCCCATAATGCCTTAACAAAGCCTTCCTTGTCAGCAGAAGCATTTAGGGTAGCTGAAAAAACTGAAAATGGGAAGTACTTCTGATTTATAGGTATCTTTGTCGGTAAACTGGCATTATATTCATTTGCTAGCAACTCAAACAACATATCTATTCTTGTACCGCTCTGTTCCTTCTCGTTTAGGAAATACCAGAAGGAGTCATCACGTAAACCCTGTTCTATTCTGTCCCACGCAATCGAGATTTCAGTTTGACGATTATTTATATCTGTACTGAAATTATCCTTGTTTAGTAGCAAGGCTTTAATCAACTCTGCATTTGTCAACGGAATTTTGCCTAAGTTCACCTTAGTGAACAGAGCAATTGGATCACTGTCATCGGGCATTTCGTGCCAGATGAAAAAGACACTTCTCCTTATTTTTGTGTTCATTTCCTGTATGGCGACCGACTTGTCTACTTGCTTATCGAACCAGTTGTTTATAGTCTCATAAGCAGAGGCGATATGATAGTAATCAATGTTTTTTGTTTTTTTAACTCCAAGATCTTCATCATCAGAGAGGGATTGCAAAAAGTTTCCGCTATCACTACGGGTCTCGTATTGCAACTCAAAGGGCGGTGTAGCAGAGCGGATTTCCTGCGATGCGATTTTCATAAAGATGTAAATAGTGGTAAGACGTTGTTGGCCGTCAACTACCTCAAAAGTACCATCTTTACGACGTTTAACAATAAGTGGCTGAATACAGTAGCGCTTACCTCCCTCGCTCGAAAATTCTGATATATCGTTAAGCAGAGCGGTTACTTCATATTCAGTCCAACGATAGCCTCTCTGATATGACGGTACGAAGAAACGATGGTTCTTTAGCTCACCGATCGTTTTTGTTTCAACAGACATATTATTCCCTCCCAACAGTGGCTGATAAAATATAAGGCAGATCGTTCAACACCGCCTGATGCTCCCCACAATGGTAGCCCTATAAGGATCGACTCCAGTTACTCATACTCGGTCCCTCAACCATAATAATGTGACAGCCACATTTAAAATGATAAAAATTAGATGGTATCCTTGCTTGACACCACAAATCACTTGTAAATGCAATCCAAAAGTTAACCACCTTGTTTTTTCAACAGTGGTAACTCACTCACTCCATTATATGGTATTTCCCAGGGATACTCTATAAAGAAATCCCATCAAATCTATTCGTTGAATGTCTTCAATTTCAGGTATAGCAAGTGGAGATCCAACAAACGGGCTATGAGCTTTTAGCCAAATCAAAGAAGCTAACTCACCAGCATACCTTGATGAGTAGCTTCTTCAATTAACCTTGTGACGGCGACTCCTCTCATAAAATCCGAGTTAGCTAGCATCCCGCCGGCCATGAGACAAATAATTTTATGGTTTTTTTGAGTCTATTTGTAACTATTTCGTCTGGTTCTCTTTAAAATTGGTTCATGTGAATAAGATGTGTGGGTAGAGTTTGTGGGCAAAATGTGGACACGTTGTGGGTATGAAATAACTCTGAGATACATTTCGTATGCCGGAAGCGACCTCATGTAAATATAAATCAAAACGGTAGCATTCTGTCCTGCAAAACAATAGTGTTCTTGTTTGGAAAAGCGTAGCTATTGTAGATAGAAGCTATTATTATTTGGTGGTCAGCATAATCCTCAGCAAGAATCGTCATCATTTCATTAATATTCTCCACGCTCACCTCGCGCCCGCTTGGCGAATCTAAAATTAACGGTAAGTAAAGACCTGTATGCTGCTGAATCAACTTGACATAAGAAATCTTAAATGCAAAAACAACTTTATGGTAAATCGCTCCTGACAACGATTTCAGATCGTTGGTGAAAATGTAGTCGTTCTTTGCACTAATATATCTTTCATCCAATCCGAGCCGTGCTGCATATGACGAAATCAGTTGATGTAGTTCACTGATGAGCGGATTATCATGTTTCACGCTATTGATTACTCTTTGTTCTAATAACTTTCTTTCCTGCTCCAATTTAGCGATTATCTTTTGAGTAGCCAAAGCATCAACATTGATTTTGGCAATTTCGGAATCAAACTGCTGAAGGCCTGTCTTTACATCAACTAACATCGCCTCATCGTCTTGCTGTGCTTTTAACAAAGCGATCTTCCTATCGATAGCTGCAAGTTGCTCATAATTGATCTTTTGCCTTGCCACAAGTAAGTCAGCGGTATCTCCAAAACCGATTAGAGTATCCTTATTAACCGGTACTTCGTCACCGTTTGGTGCTTTTACCCTAAGCCCAAAAGAGGTAATGAACTTCTCGAAGTTAGTATTCTTGCGGATTACGCTTTTAATTCTACTGAGTTCCTTTTCTAAAGGCTTTCGCTCGCAATACAATACTTCAAGTGCGTTTTCAATATCATCTGCCGGAGAGTCGATAAAGGAGGTCTCGCCCAGTCGGTTGATTTCTGCCTTATATGCCGCAATATCAAGCATGTGCTTATATTTCTGTATTTCTCGCTTGACGACAGCGTGCCGCTGCGCCAATTCATCGTTTGTTCTGTTAGACAATCCACGTAGCAAAGATTCAATCGAGAATCGAATATTTCCTATCACTTTGCCTCGGTTTAATAGAGTCCATCCTTTTTCTTGGTCTAAGAAAAAAGCACCAAGCAGATTGTCGACCACTTCAAGGTTGGTTATGCCATAAATTAAAGAGTGCAACTCATTCTGCTCTACGGGAAGTGAGTAACCCTTATCCACCTTGTTGTGCAGTACCTCAATGTAATCCCTGTTTCTTGTCAGCACAAAAATCTCATTGTTTGCGCCAACCACTGTTAGTACGGTTTCGTATTCAGAAAAGCGTATCCCACGGGTACTTGGGATTGGATAACCCAAAGCGTACATCAGTAAGCGCAACAGTGTTGTTTTTCCAACGCTGTTTTTTGTACTGAGAACTAAATTGACGTTTTGCTCGAACAAGAACACCTTATGATTATCACCTATGAGGGTTAGCTGATTAGCATTAACCTGCAATGAAACTATCCTCATAATTTCACCTTACCTTTAATTTCCGCAATGACTTTACGGCTCCTTAAGACATTGCTTACGGTTAGGTGAATGACCATCTCTTCGGTGATCGAGTCTGCACTTTTCAAATCAAAGAAGTCCTTATAATTTCCCCAGTTGTTGTCAATGAATTTAATTGTTCGTTCTTTTGATTTCATTTCTGGGTGGAACTCGTTATAGTCGCTAAGAACTCGAGAAATGAATTCAAAATTTTCGCTTTTATTGTTGATAACACTCCTGTACTTTTGTAATATTTCGGCAACATCGCTCTCGTCAAAATCTACAAGTTCCGCATCATCTTTACCCACCTCGCAGAGGATTGCTATTACCGGCCACACCATTCGTTTCTTAGTGATTGAGGTCGTTAGTTGCGAGGCATTGACAGCAAATGAATGTTGCCAAAGAGTAAGCAACTGGTTTGTAGAAATTTTATGAACACCAAGATTGTTGAGAAATTCGGTCGTTAGTGTCGACAAAACCTTGTAACGCTCGTCCTCATCTTCGCCGTGGAACTGCATCACGCACACTGTAAGCAATGCGGTATCGAAATCATATCCTTCCGAGGTGCAAATATCGCTTATAGTTTGTTGACAAGCGGTCGGTAGCTCCGGAAAAGGCACTATGTTAAGCGGACTACTAAACTTAAACATAGTTGTCGTGTCATTGAAGGGATTCGGCGAATTTGTAACGAAAACAAGCTGTTTTACGTCTGATAGCTTCGAGGCATTATTTAGTGTTTGCAGTCCCGCTTTCAATTTCTCTTTGACATGGCTGTAATCGTCAGGCTTTACGACCGCCTTCACCTGTGACATCAGCGTTTCCCCGTCTGTAAAGGTAATCTCAACATCTTCAGCCGCACCTTCCACTTTTACTTTGAAGGCTTTCTCAATGTTTTTAAGCATCAGCATAATTGCCGCATTACTTTGAAAATCCCAACCAAAAGCTGATGCTGATGCATTTGATGACCTCAATTTGTATTCCTCCTTCCATCAGCCAGGAAAATAGAATAGTCTATATCAAGTACTCACTCTACACCCAAAGCCTTAAACACAGCTTCCTGCGGGGTTGTGTAAAATATCAGGCTGAAAGCACCGATAAGATCAGACGGTACAGAACCAAGTTCGGGAGCTGATGTTATTGGTAACAGCACTTTTTTCGCGCCGCTGTCGAGGCAGACTTGCAAGGTGCTCGCAAGTTCCTCGACTTTGAGAATTGTGCCGCTTATGCTTATTTCACCAAGTACTGCAAGGCTCGAAAGCGTCGGTTTATTCAGGGCACAGGAGGCAAGTGCAATCACAGATGGTAGCGTTAGGAATTTCGTCATTCCGATGCCATTTAAGTCTTGATAGTTGATGATGTAGTCCTTTGTGGTCGTGCTGATAGAACCGCTTATCTGCGAACCGCTCGCTTTCAGGAAGTTGAAAGCTGTGTTAGTGGCTTCCTTTGCATCGCGGTCGGAGCCAAGCCCAGTGCGCTCAAACTTGCCATTGCCGGGTAGCATTTGAGTTTCAAGGCGGTAAACACCTATCATTCCACTCTTACCTTGAGAAATCGTATAGACGTTGCCCGGATTTGTCATCCCCTCTGGGATTATCTTACCGCCACCTTGCTCCGGCACGGAAACATAATGTTCCTCGAACGTCTCGTTATCGACATAGGAAAAATTCACATCGTAGAACTCCATACCGCCGATTTTCTTTAGCTGCTCCTTGACGCGGCGGCGCATCTCGAGTGCGAAGGTGAGGATCTCCCTGATGTCCTCCTTGCTGAATTCACCGTTGGGGTAGAGCAGCTTGGCCAAGCCGGAAACGATTTTACGGACAGCGATAGCATCGCGCTGGTTAAGATTGCTTCCAAAACGAAAATACTTGTCGAATACGTCGCCGAACGGCTCTTTCCGCATCTCACGCATAAACTCAGCAAGGTAGTCAGTAATAAAGCCATAATCGTTGGTGAATGATTCTGGGCGATACTTCGGAATCTCCCAACCAGGTATGTAGCAATGCATACGGTCGAGAAAAGCCGTGTCATACGACATCGCTTCAGGAAAGGGGTCAAACAGGTGCGATGTTTTCAGCAGAACATCCACACTCTGATTGATGTTTCCTACAAAGACCATTGAGGCTGTTGCCGCTTTTTCCTCTTTTCCCCTGGCAAATGAACCAGAAGCCATATAGTCTTTCATGATCTGAACGCCGTCTTTGTCCTTGAATGTGATACCTGCGACCTCATCAAAAGCCACGCAGTCCCATAACCCAACAAGCCCAACGGTCTTGCTCGACATATTGTAGAAAAGATTCGCTACTGTGGTTTGCCCACCCGACACGAGGATACTGTTCGGAGAAATCTCCTTATACAGGTGCGACTTGCCTGTGCTACGGGGACCAAGTTCACACAGATTGAAGTTGTTCTCTATCAGCGGCAACATACGTGCGAGTTGCAACCACTTCTCTCGCTCCGAAAACCTATCCGCTTCCATACCCGTGGAGCGGAGCAGGACGGTTATCCACTCATCCTTTGTAAAGGCTCTGCGACCGGCTTTTATCTCCTCCATGTCAATGTGCGGCATCTGAATAGGCGTAATTTTCACAATACGAATAGGTGTGGACTTCTTATCTTCCTCGATGTATTCATATTCAAGCCCAACGATGCACCAGATGCCGCCGCATAATAGGCGGTCGTATTTAGACACATAGTCTGAAGATATGGGGATATCACGAACACCAAGATTTGAGAAGTCAGCTTCATAACGGTCACGTTTGATATTTAAACTCACTGTTATACGGTCGATAACTGTATAACTACCGCGCTCGCGTAGTGAAGACAGTACCTTTTGCGCTTCGTCAGGACGCACGAAGTTATCGGAGAGTATTCGCTTTACATTCTTCACTCCGTCTTCGATTATTTTAGGATCGTCGGAGCCACAATACTGACCGAGCAAAAACTCCAAGACGTAGACGGGAACGTTCGCCCCCTCCTTGATGGCCTTGGTCAGGTCTTTGCGGACAATCTTACCGTCGAAATGCTTACGTAGTTTCTGATGAATAACCGCGTTCGCATCATCCGTTTCCGGCGTATACTGGTTTGCTTCTAGTTCCATTGCGAAGCCCTCCTATAGGTCAAATCCGAAATCATCGGCAAATGCTATGTCAATGCGAAACTCGGCCTCTTCCGGCACGTCCGTATCGTTTGCAATGACAAGGCGGTATATTTTATTTCGGTTAAATTGCATTTGTTTTAGGGTAAACCTCACGCGGAATACACGCTCGGAAGCATTGTCGCTTGTCCTGTCTGCGATGACCGTCTGTGTGTCACTAACGGGAACGCCCATGTCGTCAGTGAAATACAGGCTGTAATTGCATACCTGCACCTTGTCGCCAATCGGCTGTTTTTGCAGAAAGTCGAGAGAGAACATCAGGTTCGTCACTTTACGGCTTTCGCTAATAAGTGAAAGTCCCGGATTCTGAACTTCAACGTACCTCTTAGATCCCGACCGCATACCCTTATAGACAATGACAGGCACAACCATTTCCTGTAGGCTGATGCCACCGTGGACGTAGTTCTCGCCACCACCCTGAACCCTAATACGGACCGTGTCCTGCGGGGCATAACCTTTCATCGGAATTCCCCCGAATTCACGCTCCGTTTTTACGGGAAGAAGGTAGTTAGCAGTCGTTTCAGGCGGAACCAGAGCGTAACGCCGACCAAGTTCATAAATCTCGCCATTAAAGGTCTGACGGCTGATTTTCTGGCTTTCCTCAAGTGGTTTGTAGGTGTATAGGAAGCCGTGGTCGGCAGTGATCAATACGTTAGAGCCACTTAGATCGTTTACGATTATCTTAACGATTGCGTTCAGTTCAGAGATTGCCGAATCGCATGCCTCGAATACCTTAGTTTCGGTAGCAGGCTTGTCGCCTAGTGCATCAATCGTGTTGTGATAGATATAGACGATCTCCTTACCCTGCACTAATGCGCGGCGTTCTGCTTGCTTCATCTGGAGCAGGTCTTTATAGGTAACGGCAACGCTGTCAGGGTTGGCAAAGCTCAGGATTGTGCCGCGCCCTATGGTGCTACTCGTTGGGTTGCCGTCAACTGTCACTTCCATCTTGTCATTTACAGATAACTCTTTCCCCGAGAGTAAGGCCGCCATCCCGAATTTGGTAATGCTTGGGAAAACGGCTTGTACTGCCTCAAGTGTAGCCACACCTTTGGTGGTGTGCGCGAGGTTTTCAGAGAGCTCAACGGCAACTTCGAAACGAAGGGCGTCGGAAATCACGACGAATACACGATTGCCCTTACTCACGTTCGGAGAAACGTATCTCCGATAAAAATCCCGCTGTTTATTTATTTCAGAAACATAGCCGAGCGCGTCTAAATCACCCGCTATGGCATTGGTCCAATTTAAGGTGAGTTCTTTCAAGAACCACTCACAGTATAAGCCCTCAACCACATCGGAGCACTTCTTCAAGGCGTCTTCCAAGAGAACGTGCGGGGATTTGAGCGTATTTCCAAAAAAGTAATGGAAGTGCCGATAATAGCTGTCCATCTTATATGCATCGGTTGTATAGAGTTTCCAGACCTTCACAGGCTCGACGAGGTGGAAACCTTCGATATGAGCCAGATAAAATTCCTGCATCTTAGCGATATAGTAAAGGCTTTCGAAGTAATCCACAGATAAGTGATACCACCCCGAAGTGCGGCGATTCTCAACCACATCAAGGATAACGTCTACTCTAATTACACGCTCACTGATTTCGTTGTAAAAGCGTTTTAAGATGCTTTCGTTGATCGCAGGAAACGTGTCGCTTTTCAAAAGCCCGGTTATTTCTACCTTGTCAAATCTTTCGAAAAGGCGAAGTTCATGTTCCACAAAGCGACAAATCTCAACTAAATCCCCAATGTTTTCGCTGCGTTGCCACTCATGAACAAGCTGATAGCAGTACGCTTTGGAGGAATCAGAAACATACCGCTCCAAGCCGCGCAAAGCGGAAGCAGGAGTCGTCTGTGACAGAGCAGTTATCAGAATATGTGCGGCGAGATCGGAAAGCGGGCGGTCGTCGGCATTGACGTATCCCGTATACTTCTGAATCAATTGCCAGAACGCCTCAATATTACCGAACTTCTCGATATTAGCAAGTGGGACGTTGTTTTCCTTCTCTAATCCGGCCGAAAGCACAGCGATGATAACATCCTGAGCTGAACCGCCGGGAAGGTTGCTCAGTACCGCCATTATATCGATGTGCAACTGAAGCGGTGCTTGGTACATCCTTCCGATTTTGCGGAGTTTAGCCTTACGGTCTTTGTTATCAAGGAATTTAGCGTATAGTTTCATCGTCTTACGCATTGCGGAAGAAGGCTCGACGAGCAGTTCCTCCATTTGAAGCGACACGAGGTCGGCGCGGAACTCTTCGCTGTACAGCTTGATGTCAAGCAGCCAGTCGTCCTTCCCGTCTTTATCGTAAGAGAGTGGGTCATAGACAAGGTAGTCGCCCGTTAGGTCATCCGCTGCAAGTAGTTTCTTTACGGCAAAGTTATTCTTGCCGTTAAGTTTTACGAGCGTCACGCCGCTAAGAGCCAGTTCATCAACAGCCTCGGCAAATTCGGAGTCCTCATCATACCAAAAGACGATGCGGCGTTTATGGAATTCCGGCAAGGGAGCAGCGAACCGCTCCACAAGCCTTGATTTTATTGTATCCGACAGCATAGAATCCTCCATTAAATCTTCGCCAAGACATCAGTGAAGATCTCGTAATTCTTCTTTACACCATCGTCGAGGTCGATCGTGATTTTTTGGTCGGCTAGGTGGTGAACTTTCTCCTCAAAGACGGTGAGTTCCCGCAGTTGCTCAGTTAGCCTTTCCTGTTGTTTCAGAAGCCGCGCACGTTCTGCGCCTGTTGCTGTGTTCAGCGCACCCGAGATATGGGAAAGCTGGGTACGGTAACGCTCTTGTTGTTCGTGGACATAATCCGTCCGCAGTTTGGCAAGCAGGTCGCTTGAATAGCGGTGCATATAGATGAGCGCCTTGAAGCCGTTTTTCTTACCGCTGTCGAACAGCCAGTAAATCGGGCGTTTCTGATAGATTTTCAGATGGTCTTTGTAGAAGTCGTTTAAGAAGTAATTCCGAATGACTTCACGCGGCGTACCCTTGCCGCCAAGGGCATCGGCGATAAAGAGTAGGTTTTCCTCCAAGGTGTCCTCAGCGTAAACCGTCTTGACGAACTCCACGAACCGACCAGCGATATCATCGTCGAAATACTCGTCGTCGCAAATGGGGATGATATTATCCTTGTCGGCGGGTAAAGTCTTATACTTGCCCGCGTCCCAATCACCGCCTGCATAGGCAAGCCCCTCGCAATCAAGCGAATACCGACCTAACATACAGCCCATGGCATAGCTAATTAGACTGCGTATCTCGCGTCCTAAATCTGCGCGGCGCACACTCACGTCTTTGTCCTCGACCTCCGGCGAGAGTTCGCCCTGTAAGCCGTAGATATCGATAAAGATCCGGTTGAGCTCTTCCTCGTTAGCTTTGAGCGTATCAAACCGCTCCGCCGCCTCATGCTCCCACTTGGAAAATGAAGCCGCAACCGTTCGCTCGCCACAGATTAGCGGATGCCTCTTGAAATCCCACGAGGTTTCAAATGCATCCCAATCGGACATTGAATGCTTAATGCAATCACTTGCAAGTTCTTTGATAATCTGATTCTTATCAGAATTTGAAGGATATGGTATCCTTGAAATATCACCAGTTTGAAATGAAATTGTTGGAGCGAGAATACGCAAGCACTCTTCAGCAAACACTGAGTTGAGTGTTGCCATATACATGAGTAAATCCGATTGTTGTGGATAAGCAGAAGACCCCTTTACATCACAAATAAATCCTTGTGGCAAATATCGGCAAGAGAACTTACTCGAACTAATATCCGACCAAGTCACTCCTTCAATACAGAGAAAATCTAAATTCTGAATATAACGTGACCAGTGTTTCCCGTTATTTCGGACCACGGCATATTCTTTAATTTCCCTTCCATTGTCATTCCAATTTATTAGATAGAAATAGTTTCCATACCATTTACGATAAGGCCCACCTTTACTATATGGAATCCACTTGAAAGGTTGTTCCTCAATTTTCGAATGAGGTGTATTGAGACCAATTTTGTCGTTTGAGACTTCATGCCACAATCTCAAAAATCTCTCATTGTCACCTGTGTTTTGCCCAACTCTTGGTTTCGCAATGTCGGATATCTTCCTTTCTTTTTCAAATACTGATAATAACTGATTGCTAGCCCAATACGCCACAGGGCTGCCGGGTATCTTCTCGAAATTCTCTGCACTTGCGGTGCAATTACGCTTGTGGGCAGTCGGAAAGACAACAGGTTTTTCATCCTCAATGTCTTTCATTGTCATGTAATTGTACTGACCCTTGTAATCGGCGATGTGGTGTCCATATAGATTGGCAACTGCAGTTCCAAAGGCGATACCCATAACCATATTTTCCATATGAAGCAGATTCGTGATTGTACGCAAGGACAGTATCTTTTTACGCATAGTTTCAAAACTTGACAGGAACATCCACGATTGCATTGTAACCATACAGTTATAGCCAGTCGGCTTTATCCAGTCCAAGCCGCGCTCAATAAAGCACGAAAACAGATCGCTCTTGCTGTCGGGGAAGTTTTTTTGGACATACTCCGACATCTTAGCGGTCATTCCTTTATTCCCCATATACGGCGGGTTGGTGACAACAACGTCGTATTTCTGAGCAAGCAGTCTACGAAAATTCCAAGCATTCAACTTTGCATCGTAACTGTCGTCAAACAGCGTGAGCTGACCTTCCGGTTGCTCTGGCATCGGTTCAAGCTTGTCCACGCGTACAAGCGAGCCGTATTCCATGCCGTCCGCATAGCCCGTCGGCTCGTACACTTGCGGGCGCACGCCCTGCGTCAGGATTCTGCGATTATACTGCCGTGCTTTCATCATCAGCGCAAAGTAGGCAAGCTGATAAGCGCGGCGGTCTATCTCCAAGCCGTAAAGGTTCTTTTCGAGTATCAACTTCGCCGCGTCGCGCTCGGAATAGCCCTCAGATGTATAAATCTGCATCAGCACGTCAAAAGCGTAAACCAAAATATGACCGCTACCCATACAAGGGTCTATTACCTTGATGTCTTCTGGCGACTTGACGGCGTTTTCGCTACGCAAAACGCGAAGACGCTCCGCGACTTCTGGCGTTTGCTCCGCCTCGTCAAGGTAGTATTTCCAGTTTGCACGGAGCGAGCTGTCTGGGCGCGATTCAAGCCACAGCCTACCAAGTGAATTCTCCACCATATACCGTACAATCCAGTCCGGCGTGAAAAGCTGCGTGGCGGCAGGGATATTCTCTTTCGTAATTTTGATGTTCTTCTTGAGTCCGTCAAACACCGCCTGTTTCGGCTCGGTGTTGTAATACTGGTACAACCAGCCGATGATCTGCACTGCGTCACGGAAATCTTCTTCGGGTATATCTTTTACAAGCCGCCCTATAACACCTTCAGGCTTTAAGATATTATTCGGCAAGAGCATTTCAGTATACGCACCCATACGCTCGAACATCTCCGGCAGGAACGTATTCAAGGCATTGCACTGGGTCAACAAAAGATAGCGATAGAGTTCATCCGTTTTATTGGCGTTCAATAGTTCGGATACTTTCGTCTTGTATAGCCCCTCTAGATCGAGGTGCAGAACATTTTTTAGAATTTCGGGATTAAAGCCGCCACTCGAGTCTGAAAACACACGGACGTGAGTCGGAAGAAAGTCGTTCACTTCCATATAGCGAAGGGCTACAAATCGGTTGAACCAAGTGTATGCTACTTCTTCAACTGCTTGCTTGAAGCCGCTTTTTTTTATTATCTCGATAAAAGACTGCCGCTGACGCTTTTCATCATGCTCCAACACACGCCCTGCGATGACGGTGGCATTCTCGTCGCCGTATCCCTTGTCGGTAATCGCATATTGGTAGGCACGCTGCTTCACCTGTTCGATGAGTTCGGTACGCGCCCAGATAGCGAATTTTTGAATGGCGTTCTTATTCATATTCTCACCCTTGTTTAGTTGATTTGAATGCCGTCGTTTGCTTCCAGCGTGTCGTACAGCTTTTTACGGATACCTTCGAGATAACTGTCTACATCCTCGTGAGATGCCAACCGTCTGACGGGGAACACGTCATATCGGCGTATTTGTGCGATTTTCTGCGGCTTTGGAGGCGTTGTACCGCCCGGTATAGCCGGCTGGTCGTGGATCATCGATTCAATCCTCTTGCAAACTTGGTCTTTATAGTTCAGCAATTGTGTGATCATCGCATCAAGCACAGTCAAGCTTGTCGCGTCATTAACTTTACGTTTATACTCTACAAAGCGATCGTCTGACTTTTTCACTTCGTCATATGCTCGGCTTCCAGCATCCGCGAGTGTGTGAACATCGCCCATACACTGCGTGATAATACCATGAACTTCCTCTTTCTTCTGCTCGAGCAATGTGCCGTAGGCCTTTCTGACACCCTGCATAAGATCGGAGAGATCTTTAATCCTACCGTAGGGCTTGGGCATCGCAAGGATTGACGAAATCGCGCTTATCTTTTCGGTCGCATCTGTATTCGTAACGAAGTAGTCCCGCTCGTCTTGCAGGTCGCGCTGTAACTGGCGCGCCGCATCATAAATAGTCCTCTGGGTTTTGAAGAAGGTCTCAACTTCCTCCATATCCTCAGAACAGTCGCGAAGATCGTCTTGTTTAGCAATCAGGCGAGTGAGAAGTGCAACATTGTCACGTTTTTGCGATAGAATGTCGCTCATCAGATCACGAGCGTCCGTTACCACTTCTTTTTGTGGATAGCGGTCGCGGTTGTATTCGTTCAGGAGATTCTCATAGTGTGCAAGTTTCGGTTCAAGCGTCTCTTTCACAAAGGTGATAAGACCGTCCTCATCTTCGGGAATTCCCATTTGACCGAGCCAGTCGCGCAGGAATGTAATACTTTTACGCATCAGTTCTTCGCTCGGAGCAATTCGCCGACTTACAGTCGCCTTGTCTATCTCGGACTTTTTACGGAGGTAGCCGACAATATTTCTGTCGTCCTTACCGACTACTGCACCGCCATATCGGATCTCAATCTTCTGCGATACAATAAGTCTTGCGATGAGTGCGGCGATATCCACCTCACGCCAACCATAGGGTATCGCCTGATAACGTCTTTGCACGTCTCCCATTGAAACAGGGACGCGGTTCATATAGCGTTCCTCAAGCCATTGGCTTACCTCAGTCAGAGCAAATTCATTATTCGCCCCACTACCAGCAAAGCCGATTTGTTCCGGCCCCCCGTTGAGGATTGTCAGAATATCCGCGTCACTCTCGCTGAATTTGTTTATGAGGTTTAGTTTGGAGTAGACGCTCTCTATCAGTTGTTTTAGGGCTTCGTCAAGCTTGCTCCTTGCATCGCCATGTTTTATCTCAATCTTTTCACCGTAGATGTAAAATACGCCGTCAACGATAGACTTTTCAATTTGCTTCTTGGCGTTCTCTTCAAGCATCCGCGCCTGTGCCTGACGCTTGCGGATAATGTCTTGAATGCTTTCAGGCAGTTGTGACACGTTCTTTTGTTTAATATATTTCTTAATCTTCGCGGCGGTTTCCAATTCCTCGAAGTATTGTACTGCGCTTGAAAGCAGCACGATTGCCTCGTTATTGACCTGCGAGTCCATTATTAGCTTTGTTTCTGGGGCGTTGTAGTAGTCGCTTGCTACGGTGACAAAACGCAAGCGAATCCCACCGGTCGCAGCTCCAACGAGAGTTTCGTCGATGTACTGATCGTAGGCGAAGTCATATTTGTTGTATTTGTATTTCTTTGACGGATAGATATCGCTGAATATCGTTTGACCAATACTCTGGACGATCGTCGCACTGTCCACGGTCGTGTTACGGATGTCGATAGCAATGTCCTGTTCTTCGTCGGTCAGGAACGAGTAGTTATCTCCATTTCGGGCAACATAGTTTTGCGTTTCCAAACGCTCCAACGAAGCAGCGATTTCAAGGCGAAGAGTAATCTTGTCTGTGCGGATGTCGTCAATCATTAAAATAGCAATATTGTCGATGTTAGCCTTGATGTCCTCAATATAGCGAATAAGGTAGAGGAGTTTAAGAACGCTCACATCACACTGTTCCAAACCGTCGTGCCTGTCGGCTGCGGTCTGACAACGGTCAATCACTCGACGTATAGGGCTTTCAAGGAAAGTATGCACCGTATCGTAGAACTGCGAGAAAGGCACGAGTGCATTTTCATCTTTATCCTGCACCTTTTGCGCAGCCTCTTGGAAGCCGGAAAGCATGGAACGCTCGCCGCCCGCTAGATGTTTGCCAGAGTTGCCGTGCTTACGTATCTCGGCTAGGACTTTTTGGATGATAATAAACTGATAAGGAACGAACGGGCAGGTAGCAGAAAATTCGGTTCCATCGGCGTAACCCTTGATGTCCAATACCGCATTGTTGAATGTGAATAAATTCTTCAGCACGGCGCGCTCTTTGTCATAAACAAGCCGCAGAAGCTGGTCGGCATCTTCATTCTTTTTAAGAATACGTTTTTTGATTACCTCATCTACCGATGCTGATGACAGCGACAGACGGGTATTGAACCGTCCTTGAATCTTAGAGAAGTCGTCGCCGCTGATTTTTACGACAGAGTCAATGGCTTCTTGGCTCGTGACCATTACCCAGACTTTACCTTGGCACTTGCTTCCAACTTCTTCGACAATAGACTGAAGGTTTATCATCAGGTCGCCGTCATCCCCAATGTACTGGCCGACCTCGTCCACGCAGAACAACAGGCGGAAGTCCTTTCCTTTTGCATCAACGTACGTCTTAATCTCCTCAACTAGCTGCTTTATGCTCATATCGGTGTTTTCCTCGCCATTGAACCAGTTGCGGGCAGCGATTTCACTCATACCGAGAACACTTTGCAGGACAGATACGATATCATCTTCAAAGAAGGCATAGGTGGCACGGGCCTCTAACCATGGTGCGCCATTAACCTCTTCGAAGGTCTGCCTAAACATCTCGGTCTTGCCTTGCATATCTACAAAGCGTTCGAGTTTTGCTAGCTTCAAGTCTTCTCCGTAGAAGCCCAGATGGTTATAGAACACCTTGGTGAATACACGAAGGACTGCCGTTTTATCTTTAATAATAGGCCCTTCAATGTCTATGTTGAAGAGGATAGACTCTGTGGGGATATTCGTACTGCGGACAACCGTCGCATACATCATCGGGTCATCAAATTTATGTTTGAAGAAGTCCACGGCTCTTTTATCGCCGATTTTGCGGTTCGCTAGAAGATAGGACAACATTTTCAGGAAGTGCGATTTACCGCTTCCAAAGAAACCCGAAATCCATACACCGATTTTATCGGTAGGGTGGTCGATGGCTTTCGAGTAGTTATCAAAAAACGTGCCAAAGTGACGACGGAGTTCCTTGGTGATAATGTACTCGTCAAGTTCCTGAACTAGGCTTTTCTCGTCATCCTGCGCCACTTTGATAACACCGTTAATATCACGATTAATATCCTTTTGGAACATACTTTGAATCTTCATTTGCTGCCCCCGATTAAAGTAGATTAAATGCCCGGTAATAGTTTCCGTCAAGGAACTTCTCGAACAGGATTAAGCTTTGTCCGTTAAATTCTCCTGGATAGAACATCACAATGGGTATATCCGAGAATACTTGCTGCATACTGTCAAGCATTTTATGTGACCTCATAAAGGGATACACTTTGCCAATGCCCGTTAAAAACAGCACATCACCGCGCTCGTGGGGCTCATATTTCATCTTCGCTAGGAATGCCTCCTGCGTTGCGACCTTTTGTAACTGAGCAAGGAGATAGTCCTTCCCTTTTTTTTCTTCAAGTCCCGAAACGCTGCCAAGCACACGCTTCTCCTCCAATATTTCAAGCAGAATCTTGTACATATCTCTTTCAATGACGCGAAAATCATCGGACAAAGTGTTGACAAGCCGTTCAATGTAATTCCGAACGATTAATTCATGCTGCGGTGCATATGTAAATACATGTATCCCAACCTCGTTCGATAACCCCTTGTTAGCAAGGAAATTGCTATCTGCGATTCGCGCTTTGATTCTATCCAATTCTTGTTTAATGTCAGCCATATTCGCACTCCTACCTGAAACAGTTAAATGCGGCAAGCGCGGTCAAATCAATATTATCGCGGATGCCCGATTCCAATTCTTCACTGATGAAAATTGGATTCAGTGTGGTATCCCTTACGCTATCGAGCATCTCCGTTTCAATCAGACACTTAGTCAGTACCTGTTTCAGTTTTCTTACCGTTTGCTCGCTCCAAGCCGCAACGTCGTCGTTCTGTTCCTGCAAATGGGAGAAAAAAACGTTGATATCCTTTCGAGTGTAAGAGAAGTCCTGCTGACGGTACTTCTCGCCGATGAGATCGGTCATAAACTCCCGGACCAGACGATTGTATCGCATCATCGCATAGAGATTTATTTGCTTTGCTACCTCGACGGATGCGTTTGCCAGTTCGTAGACCAATTTATCATTGCTAAGGGCGACAATTCTTCTTTGACAGGCCCGAGCTAGTCTGGGTACCTCCCGCTCAGTCGGGTACTGGAACAGGTTATCCCGTTTTATATATTCAATTATTTCGTCAATAGTTGTTCCTTCAAGGTATTTCTTAGAAACAATTCTCATTTCGTAGAAAAGGAACTGCTCGGCAGTCAGGCTGCCGTTGTACGGCATATTTACAACCACCATATTAATCTATCATCCTCCTACATCCCCCTTCGACCTATTGTCATCGGCAGATTATTTAATCTTGGCACTCTTGCCGCTGTCTACCCAAGTATCCACTTCCGAGATCCTGAATTTGAACAGCTTACCAATCCGACGGTGCGGGATGACGTCTTTCTTAATCCAGCTGCGAATAGTATCCTTACTCACACCGAGATGTTCAGCTATCTCTTCAAGACTTGACCATTTTTCAGTTTCGTTCAACATTTGCTTATCCTCCCAGTATAGCCCTATGAATAAGGTTGGATTATTATAGCAGAATCTCAATTGATCTTATAGGATTTTGTATGAATTAGTATGAACTGATGATAATAATGTTATACCGAGTCAAACGTATGTGCAAGACATTTGACCAAAGTCCCCTGTGTTCTCCCCAACCTTTCTATTACTTCCATCTTACTGGGTTTAGGAGTTTACACAAATAATTTTACAGACTCGGTCATTACGCACATCGATCGATACTCAACCACTGAACTCTCCAAGTTTAAAAAGCAAACAACCGGCCCTCTCAGGCCGGCTGACAGTTTAGCTTGCAAGCTTGGCAACTCTCAGCCTCAGAACAGCTTCACCTGATCCATTCGCGAATCGATACGCTCCAGCGTCTCCGGAGCATGGTCCCGGAAGTAGGCGGACTGCACCCGCTTGGTCGGTTCGATAATTTGCTTGGCGACATCAGAGGTGCTGCGGAGGCGGCAGCTATAGACGATTGGGAAGTAATCGTGCAGAAACTTTCCTTCCGCATGCGCAGTCAGCGCGATAATCTGAAAGCCCAACTGCTCGGCGATAAAAAAGACCGGGCTAAGCACATGATCACTGGACGCCTTGCCGAACGGATTATCCAGAATGACAGTGCGGTGAATTTTCATATTCGTTTCGATATACTGCCGCCGTTCGGCAACATAATTAAGCAGCCCGAGAAACAGCGTCATATTTTTGCTCCATTTCTCCCCGCCCGACCAGCGGTTCGATTGTTCCCAGGAATAGGAAGCCTTGGTCACCTGATGGTCGTTCATGACTTTGCGACAGCTGACCTTCATCGCTTCGTTCTTCAGAACCACCTGCAGCAACTGTCTGGAATCCAGCCATTTCTCCAGTCTCCGGCGCACCTCGCCCTGCGGCAGCTTGCTCTGCTCATCCGAAGGCCTTTCCCTTTCGATTCTCTCCAACTGCTCGAGTATCCACTCCACATGGCTCCGGATGCGGTCTTTGCCGTCCTGATCCTCCCATTCCGGAATCATGAAGCTGTAGATTTCCCGCCACCCATCCGCAGTCTTGATCCGCGTCTTCCTTGGCAGCTCTTTCAACTCCTGCATTATTTGCTTCAAATGCATGTGAACCCGCTGGATGAACTCCTGTAGATCGCGGTCATGGGTCTGAATCGTCTCCTCCGCAATATGAATCGCTTTCTGGATTCTCGTCTCCATCGTCTGCCTAAATTCCATTACTTCCGCATAAGAATCCTTCAATTCAATGCCCTGAATGGCCATTTGCCGGAGCTTGACATCCTGGACGCGCGAGACACAGTAATTCTTGAAACTGTCCCTGCCCCTAGCAACCTGAATCCTCTCTTCCTCCATCTTCTCCTGACAGCTCTGCAGCCCGGCGACCGAACGCTCGCTGAAATCCATGCGCGCATAGGCAAAATCCATCAGGCGGCACTCATCCAGAGCGGCCGTCCGCAGCCGGCTGTCATCCAGCCGGTGCACCAAAGCGTGTTTATCCCACAGCCGCAGCACCTGTTCCAGTTCGCCAAGCCTGAGCTCCACCGCATCGCTTCGCTGTTGCCACTCCTTCTTCTCCTGCTGCAGCCTGACGTTCTCCTGGCGCAGCCGCTGCCGCACCTGCTCCAAAGCCTCGCCAAACGAGACCGGATGCTTCTTCGGAAATTGTCCGCTGAACTGAACACGCAGATTCTCCAGACGCCCTTCGCTCTTCTGCAGCTTGGCCTGCTGCACCTGCAGCCGGTCTGAGACCCGCTCCAGCTCGGCGCGATCCCCCTCAATCTGCTGCCACAGCGCCTCCTTCTGTGTTTCCGCCTCGACCAGCAGGATCATCCGCTCATTAAGATCCGGATGCTCACGCAGCAGCTCATGCATCGCCTTGTCCGCAAAAGTGATCTTCTCGCGTTCATACTCCTGCTCCGTTTCCAGCTGATTCCGTTCTTTCATGATGCCGGCGCGCTCCCGCTCCAGCACCCGATACTCTTCTTTAAGCTCGGCCAGCGGCCGGCTGGAGTTAACATGCGCGAATGGCTGAACTTTCCCGTACAGTTCGTCGCTGCGCAGCACTTGCAAGCGGATGTTCGTATCATTGCAGCTTCGCTCCACCGCCGTCTGTTCCTCCTGAAGCCGCTGCAGACGGTACTGATTCATCTGAAGCTGTCTTTCCAGGCCGGCCAGCTGCTGCTTGACAGGCACCAGCTCTTTCTCCAGCTTCTCCCGTTCAAAGCCGAGCGCCTGATACCGCTGCCCGTCCTTCAGCCACACCCCCAGCTGGTGAATGAGATCCTGCATCTCGGCCAGTTCCGTACGATATTTATCGACCGCCTCTTCCAGCTGATTCAATCGCTGTTCATGCCGCTCGTGCTGCTGCTTGCAGCTAATCAGCTCTTTGCGTGCCACCTGCAGCTGCTGTTCCAGTGTCTGGACCGCCGCCAGCGGATATTGATTGAGAAACTGCCGGAATCGCTGCTCCATCCGCTGCCATAACACCAGTTCCTCTTCTTTCTCCTCACGGTCCTTCCGAATCTGGCCGGCGCGATGCAGCAGACCTGCCTTCCACTGCCGGAACACAGCTTCATCCTCGTTGCTTCGCCAATGATCCGGAACGGCCCACTGTTCCTCCGTTACGCCGCCTTCTGATCCTCTTACGATCTCTGCCGCTTCTCCCGCGCCGAGCACTCGAACCGGAAAGGCGAATTCCTCGCCTGCAGCGGCCAGCTTCTGCATCAGCAGCTTCTTCTCTGCGCCCGTTGTCACTAGAGTGACCGGCCATAACGCGTCTTTTGCCCGGCTTCGGCCCTCTTCGTCCAGATTCAGCGAGCGAATGTACTGGATGCCCGTCTGCAGCAGACTGAACTGTCTGCTCCAGGAATGGACGAAACCTTCAATAACCGGATCGGCAAAGAACATATCCTGCTCATGGTAATCATCCACATAGCGGTAGGCGAGCCGCTCCTTGTGCAGACAGTCGCTCTTCTGATCCTGCCGCTTCTGTATTCCCTCAAGCAGCTGCTCTGAAATCGACGCCGCCTTATCATACAGGGAAGTGAGGCGTTGCCAATTCGGCCGCAGCGCAGCCAGATCGCAAGCAAGAACATTATGCTGCTCTTGCAGCTGTTCCCGCTGCTGTTCTAGCTTCGCCTGCTCGCGCTCTGTCCGGCGGATGTCTTCCTCAATCGTCTTCTGGCGGCTGCGGACCGCGTTTTGTTCCGCGTTTATCTCCTTGAGGGCGCGCATATGATCAATCCGCCGTTCTTCCAGCTGCTGCTGCTGCTCCGACCAGATTGGCATCTGCTCTTCCACCTTCTCCAGCGAAGGATTGGCCAGAACAGCACGGGCAATCTGTTCCTGCTGCTCTTTCTTCGCCTGCGCCTGCGTCTCCTTCTCCCGCAGCTGCAGTTCCCATGTCCGTATCTCTTGCCGAAGCTTTAAGACAGCCTTCTCCGTCTCGGCCTGTTCCTGCTTCAGACTACCGAGTTCGGAACGGTAAGCGTCCAGCTTCGCAGACACTTCACGTTCATCCCGGGCGAATACGGCTCTAAGCTTGCCGCCGCAAGTCTCCCAGCGCTGCTGCAGCCGCTGCTCGTCTTCACTCTGCTCCAACCTTGCAAGCTGCAGTTCCAGCTGCTGCAGGCGTGCGCCGGCCGTTTCCCGGCTCACCCGCTGCTCCGCGTATTTCAAAGAATAGAAGCTGCGCTCTCCCTGTTTCAGCCGCTGCAGCTGCCGGTCCGCTTCTTCCTGAAGCTGCCTCATACACTTAGATAGCGCGGACTGCTCCTGCTCCGCCTCCGCAATTTCCAGCGACTTCAGCTCCAGCTGCAGCGCCTCGCTGCGCTGCATCCACTCCTGCAGCCTTGCGGCAAGCCCGGTCTGCTCTGCCTTCGTCTCCTCGTGCTGCCGCAGGGACAGCTCTCGATACGCTTTTGCCTCGCCTCGGGCCTCGTCATACCGCTGCTGCGCCTCATGCAGACCTTCATATACAAGCACATACCGGCTGAGCTCCTGCAGAATCAGTTTGTTCTCGGCAATTTGTTCTTTCAATTCCTTGTAGCGCTTGAACTCTTCGCGATGCGACTCGAACAGCGCCGCGAAGCCTCCCGGCTGAAAGCCTTCCATCGCTTCTTCCACAGTCGGAATGAGCAGCCGATCAAACAGCTGGGACGTCGATTTGCACTCATCGAAGAAATTCTCGATTCCACCCTCTGTACTGTTGATTTTGGCAATAGCCTCCCACTCCGAAGCTATAATATGATAGTGCTCTTCGAGGTAAGACCTGTACTCCTTGATCGTGCCGAACGTCCGCGCTGTCAGCGGATAGCGCTGCGCCATGGAAGAATAATAGTCCTGGATTTCGCCTTTGTCGGATGGCCGGGTCTTGCCCATATGCTCCTTAACGAATGGGATATGATCCAGCCCGTGGTCATCATGCTCGCTGTACTCATAAACATAACGGTAGGAATCCACACCGATTGCGCTCAGGAACAGACTGATACAAGCGACAGCATACCGGCGGCGGGGCTTGTCGTTCAGAATCCATTCCACCGCGATATGGGCAGGCCCGTTCTCAAGGAGAAGCGTGTCCTTGATCTTGCGTCCGGCCAGGTCCGTATGCGGCGACATCGCCTGCAGCGCCGTCTGGATGAACACGGTTTTGCCGCCGCCGTTCTCCAGCACGATTGCCCCGTTATGGCCGTCGAACAGAAAGGTTTCGTCGTTATAGCGTTTGTTCCCGCCTTCATACATCACATGAGTAAATCTAATTTTGGAAATTGACGGCATGCGGTTCGTCCTCCTCTGTAATGCTTTGGCCATCCGTACGAAGTTCTTCCATGCTGCGTTCTTCCAGCTTACGGTCATCCAGACTGTATAGGAAATTCAGTATTCCCCGGTTGTACTCTAGCTCCATAAAATACCGCTGCACAATCACCTTCGTCTTCTCGGTCAATGCCAGCTCGCCTTCGCCGACCTCCTCCGCCAGCCGCTGCTCCAACAGAAACCGCTTGACTGAATCCAGAAAGCTGAGCCGGCTGATCGTATTGCCCGCCTGCCGTTTGGCCGTTTCCTTGATATCATCCATCGTATCCCACTTCTCAATGATCGCCGTCCAGTTGTACGAGAACTCGCTCTCATAGCGCTTCAGCGCTTCCGCATCATGCTCCTTGAGCGATTGAATTCTCTCCTGCAGAAGCACAGCCCACTCCTCCAGCGGCAGGAAATTTCGGGTCGGTTCCAGACTCTGATAGCTGTCGTAGAAGGCGCCGAACAGCACAATTATCGCCATGTACATCAAGTAAAGGTCGGCATTTACCGCGTTAGCGCGCAAATACGTTCTCTTCATATGATCATTGCTCACATGGAACGGCGACAGGCGCGCAAGCGGAATCAGATACAGCTCGTCCCCCGCCGCGATTACCGCGCAATCCACCTCTGCCGCGAACTGATCGACCAATCCTCTGACGTCATCATCTGCCATATATTCCTGCAAACCTTCCCTAGCCGCCAATCCGTTCATCGACAGCTGCGCATACAGCCGGAATGCCTGCATTATCGTTTCATTGCTGTAGCTATAAGCCAATGGATTCGTCCTCCTGTGTCAGCTTCATATTCTGGATTTGATAGCGTGTTCCCGTTTCGACAAGGCCTACGGCCTCCCACACCAGCAGAACTTTCCGCCCAAGCAGACCAAACACCTCTTCCAGTCCGGTCTTATCGTCCCTCTGGTCCATCCCTACTGCACGAACCGGACTCCGCTGATGCAGAATCAGCCAGAAATCATAGAAGCTGCGCCGATCCAGCCAATCCTGCCGTCCATATTCGCTAAGCCTGTTCAGAAATTCACGCAGTTCCAGCTCCGGCGTCCGTTCAAGCTCCTGCAGCAGCAGCCCCATGATTTCCATATAAAAAGCACTTCGCCGCGCTGCATACTGCAGCTCGCGCCCGTCATCCTCCGCTTCCAGAAAGCCTTCTTCCCGGGGCTCCTGCTCCCCTATGCCGCTAATATTCTGCTCGGCCAGCAGCGTCAGCGGCGACCAGTTCCGCGACTGCTGCAGTGCCATAAACGGGGATACGATACCTCTCATTGATTCCAGCGGCAGCGGCAGTCCGAAGATGAGTCCTGCAACATCCTGCTCGAAGTTAAATGAGCTAAGTCCGGTGTAATACAGCGATTCCTTGGCGGAATACAGCGCCTGGTTCTTCAATTCCATACTCTGCTGCAGCAGCCCGGAATGTTCGGCATGCACTTTTTCCAGCTCGCCTGCAATCTTGACTATATATTCATACGCACGTACCCGGTTCTCCGGCCGATTATCGGCATACAGCCGCGCCCGCGTTTCTTTGACAAATTGCCTCAGTTCTTCAAATTCGTCGTTCTCACGCTGCAGCCGTGCATAAATATCTTCCAGCAACTCGCTGTACCGCTTCAGCGTCTCTTCCGACACGATGCTACGCTTGATTTCATGCTCAAGCTTCATCATCCGTTCCTGCAGCGATTCAACATCAACCCGCATTTCATTGATCTGCCGAAGCGCCCCCTGGAATTCGCCTTTCTCGAGCTGTTTGCGAAGCACAAGCTGGTGAATCGACAGCTGAAATTCCGAATAGAACTCCTTTGTTGCAAATACGAGCTCCAGCCCGTCCTCATCCAGCGCATAATACTGGGTCCCCGTCTTCGCATCAAAGGCATTGGCCCGCAGAATGGAAGTATGCACCTGCTGAGGCTGACAGGCCTCCCAATTATAGAAGGCGAACTCGCGCTTCTTGCCCGAGGCTGGGCGAAACACCTGAATGATGTCCCTCGCCAACTCCTCGCCTTGTGCTTCGTCTACCTGCAGTTTGCCCTCCATGAGCCGCAGCAGATAAATAGCCAGTTCCTTGACACCCACCCGACTATTTCTCAACAGTTTCTGTTCAAAAAAGAACAGCAAAGCAAGCAGGCCCAGCTCCATCATATCAATCGGCTGCCCGGAGGCATCCGTCTGTTTTTTGCGCCTAAGCTCAAATAGCGGATCGAACAGCGCAACCTTCGACATACGCTCTTGAAAACCCGAAACCGTACCTTCTAATTCCATGCGATCCATTGCTTCCACTCTTGACTCCTCCATATTTGCTGCAGTTCTTCCGAAGTCAGTGTTTCCTGCGGAATATAGCCGCCGCAGCCCAGACAGCGTATGAGTTGATCCTGCGCATCCCCTGAAAAATACGAAAGAAACGCTCCTAACGCTTCCTCGTTTCTTCGCTGATTGCTTTTGCCCAGTACATAGGGCTTGGCGAGACATGCCTCATAGAAAGGGAGGGCGGGAAGCAGCGGATGCTGCTTGCTGGCCTCATGCCAGATCCTGATCCCCTCGTAATCCAGGTCGCCGAAATAATAGAACCGGTGGTCTCGTCCGGGCACGGGATACTGCAGCGGAAACATATCCAGATTGCCGGTAATTTTGTTGCCGCAGCCATAAATTAAAGTGCTGAACAGGCTGGAGGTAAGGACAGGAAGCAGGGCTTGAAAGGTTGTCTTGTTCTCGACAATCAGGTTCAGGCAGCGGGAAGAGGCGGGGTGGGATAAGGCAGGATTGACCGCGAACATCAGCGGATCGGATACCGGATGAATAAGCAGCCGTTCCCAAAGTCCCAGCCGCTTTAATAGAGCATGTCCGCCAAGATCCGTAATCCACTTCTCATTACCGGTAAGCTGAAAGCTGCGTTCCGGAGCAGGTACGGCAGAGGAGGGGAAACCGTAGATTTTCAAATATTGATTGATCTGCTCAATCCACGGCTGGTCCTGCTGAAATTGCTCCGCCGACAGCGCAAAATAGCCATCCAACTGAATCGCCGGATGAAGACTCAGGCGGACCTGCTGCAGCAACCGGATATGGTGCCCGGTCATCTCTTGTTTGTTCACCCGGTAGCGGTAAGCCAGCGAGGGCTGCTTCAAAGTGCGTCCGGCTGCTTTCACCGACTCCAGCACCCCGCTGTTCTCCAGTTCAAGGACAGCCTCCGCAAACGCGCGTGGGCCCACTTCGGCGCCCTTAAATAAAGACTCCAATTCCTCAAGCGGGATGGTGGTTTTCTTCATTAAGCTGATATGCTGCTCTATTGTTTGTTTGATTTGCATAGGGAAGGAACTCCTGCCTACTGCTTTATCTTCCTCGCGTATTGTCTTGCTAAATATCAGTGTAATATCCGCTTGAGACAGAGTCATGTCAGCGAACATACTTTCGCACTACAACCCCTTTAAGACTTCATCCTCAATATTAAGCTTTCTGCTCGAAACAATGACAGACGAAGCCATCTCCTGTTTGTCAGTCAGCAGCTTGTGAACAATCTCCTCGACCGTTCCCTGTTTGGTTAATCCCTGAGTATCAGCAACAATCGGATAGTAGACATAGACCGGCTTATCCTGGCCGATACGGTAGGCGCGGTCGGTTGCCTGATTCTCCACCGCGGGATTCCACCAGCGCGTATAGTGGATGACATGATTGGCAGACGTAATAGTCAAACCAGTTCCGGCTGCCTTTGGGGATAAGATCAAGACATCAAAACCCGGATTCCGGTTGAACCGGTCTACCTGTTCCTGTCTTCGCTCGGTCATTCCATTAATAATCATAGGATTGATATCAAAGCAGTCACGGACGGCAGCACGCAGAATTTCCTGCATTTTAATATATTCCGTAAAAATAAGAGCTTTCTCGCCTTTCTCTTTCACTCGCCGCAATATAGCAATGGTTTCTTTCAGTTTAGGAACACGGTCATACGGCAGCCCCGAATAACAATCTGCTACCAGCGAAGGATGCGAACTCAGAGCCTTCAGTTTCTGGATAGCCTGCAGTCCGTCCATCGCCTTGTTTCGCACCAATGTAATAACCTCGGCATACAGCTTGGCTTGCTCCTGCCCTAACTCGACCTTGGAAAGGATCGCTTCCTTAGGCGGAAGTTGATCGCCCAATTCCTCTGACTTGGTTCGACGTTTGTACACCATAGAGATCCGGGCAAGCAGTTTCTTCTCGGCTTCAATATCACGGGAATCGCCATGCAGCTTGTTAACGAATTCCTCCTTGAATTTGGTCAGACTACCCAAAAACCCTGGCTGCACGTAGTCCATAATCGACCAGAGCTCGCTCAATCCGTTCTCAACCGGAGTGCCCGTCACCGCCAGCCTGAACTTCGACTTCATCGCCTTGAGCACTTTGGAAGCGGCCGTTGAAGGATTCTTGATCGCCTGTGCTTCGTCGCAGATTACCGCCTGCCAATCCACCTGTCCGAACACCAGCTGGTCCTTGACGAGCGTATGGTAAGTCGTAATCGTAATTCCAATCCGTCTCAACTGCTCCGCATCCTTCAGACGCTGCGTCCCCCGATGAAGATTCAGCGATTTCAGGAGCGAAGGGGCAAATTTCCCGATTTCCTTTTCCCAATTGTCCATAAGGGTCTTTGGCACAACAATCAGGGTCGGGGTCAACCGGCCTGTTTCATGCAAATAGGAAAGAAACGAGATGACTTGAATGGTTTTGCCAAGCCCCATATCATCAGCCAGCAAGCCGCCAAGCTTCCGGTAATGCAAAGACTTCATCCAAATATATCCGTCCGTTTGGAAAGGCTTTAGCACTGCCTGCAGTGAAGCAGGAGGTTCCTCTGCAAGAATACCAAGGCTTTGCAATTCCTGCTGTGCCTGCAGAATCGGCTGATTAAACTCCAGTTGACTGATATTATCGTAAATCTCCAGGACATAGGGCAGCTTCGTTATATCTACAAGTCCACTGCTGCCGGTAAATTCCTTGGCTGTTTCCGTTGCTTCCACGAATTCCTTCGCATCTTTGGGCAGCTTGAGCCAGTTGCCGTTCCATTCAATGAATTCGTCCTCATTCTCTTTGGCCTGAGCAATCAGATTCATCATCTCGGAGGCTTCCCAGATCTGATGAATTTCTCCATCCTCATCCTGTGCTGAAAATCCGAAATCCAGCTCAAACCAGCCCCGTTCCTGTTCAGAAGCATGAACAAACGGCTGGGCCCGGTACACCCGGATTCCTAGCGATTTCACCCTTTCTCCGAACCGGGAAAGCTCGAGTCCCTCTATTTCCGGAAGAAAAGCTTCCGGATTATCTATAAACCGCGGAATGTTTGTTCCTGTAATTGGCGGGAGCTCTTGAATCACACGGGCTTTATCGGCAACGTCCGGCTTGACGAACACTTTACGCTGCTTGCCGTCAACGGCGTATCGGCTAGATGCAGCACCCATCCCTTTCAGAAACTCGGGAGAGATATCATCTGTCGAAGCATAATGAGGCGAAAATGTGATTGTTCCCTGATCATAAGCCAAATCGAGATTGACCTGATCAACGAAGAGGTATTCCTGACGGCGTAAATAATCATCCATCGGGTATCCCTCACGCAGCGCCCAATTCCGCACCTCGGCAACATAGGTGAAAATACGCTCCCGGTTAAGAGCTTGCGGTGCCTTATCAATCAGCTGTTGGAAGCGGTACTGTTCTTCGTCCATCAGCAGTATCTGACGGTCAGGCAGGATCATCCATGGTCCGATGGACTTGGCTGACCTCTCTAGATGCTCCCAAGCCTCATAGCTCTTCTCCAATATAAATTTGAAATGCGCTGTTCCTACTGCACTCTCATGCCCTAGTCTCAATTTCAGTTTGGTCGGTTTCGGAATGTCCAGTCGCATCCGCAGTTCGGGCGGAATCTCACTAATCTTCTCCAATGGAAGTACGTAGCTCTCGCCTCTTAACTCCAAGCATTCCTCAAACCACAGATCTTCGAGCGTCTCCAGCAGCTCCGCATATCTCAGCTGCCTAAGTTCGGATATCCTGAGATTCAGCGGAAATACCACGGCACTGCCTTCCCGAATAAGCGTATACAGCAGGCCTTCGGGTATAAATTCCTTCTTGATCTCTATATCTGCTACCGGAGAAAAGGAGGATCTGCGCTGCCGCCTGCCAAACAAACCAAATAAGCCGGCCATCATGTGTCTCCTTTCTAAAATGCACCGTTCAGGTATTCCCGCGTATAATAATCGAATTTGTAAACCCAATTTCCTCGATGGTCAAGCTTAACAATGAACAACGGAATTCCATTTCTGTTTTCTTCTGTAACTTTCAACATAGACTCTTTGTTTTGCCGGCTCCGGCTGTTTCTAAAAGCACTGGAATTGCTGATAGGGTAAATTAATGAATTGAATCCCTCAATATGATAGAAGTAGGCAGCTCCCATCTCACCAAACTCAACAACGGCGAACTTGTCAAAATAAATGAAGGCGATCATCGGGTCCTGAATCAGTTCCACGTGTTGCATATAATCGATAAATTGTTTCCAATAGTTCAGACGCTTATTGTCCGGGTCTTTTTCGAAAAGGACTTGCAGTTTCTTTCGAATCATCCAGCTATTGACTTCCTTCAAAGCCGCAGAGCTTAAAAATTGCCAATCCACAGCACGTTCTCTTGGATCGCGCAGCCGATCGACAGCCTGCTGAAGGATCATGTTATGGAACTGCTGGTATTTACGCAGCTCCAGGTAATTCTTAATCAGAACTTTATAATCATCCATGGAGTATTTGTCCAGAAGTCTGACGATGAAGTCGGTTCCATCCCGGCGAATAATCCGGTCGTCTGCCAAGCCGCGCTCCAGCAGTTCTCGCATGAGGTATGCTTCCAGCTTTGAGTCTTTTTCTATTCTCAAGGAGATAAGAACATCTTGGGTCTTCATCTCCATCTGAAAGAGGGCGGCGGCCAGCCCCTCAGCGGTTCCTTGGTTATTAACGAAGGCTTGGTCGAGATGGTGCTGCAGCTCATCCTCAAGTCCAAGAAAGGCGAACCGGTCTATCGAATAAATACGCTGCAGAAGGTCCTCCAACACAGGCTCCTCATAACCATGCTGGAATAATACCCACGCGGTCTTCCCGACTTCAATCGAATAACGTGCGGTCAGGATTTGGTTAATCTTGTAGACCGTATCCAGACTTTCATCGGGAAAAGGATAATCTTCGTAAATCAGCATCAGAACTTCCATCTTTTTCAACCCTTGAGCCAGGTCTTCGATTTGTTCAACAGGTGTCGAACGTATGAGCCCCAATAGTTTGGGAAGTAGCATTTTTCCGCGTTTTCTGATTATAACGTTGGCTTGATTCTTATATTTAGATTCTATCTTCCGCCTCTCTTCAGCTAACTGCTGGGGCTTGAACGTAAACTGGTAATAGTAACGATTAATTTCCATCTTGCTCACCAAGTGCTTGCAGTTGATCGATTAATTGGTCATCTTTCAGGCGGAATTTGAATTCTACCCGTCTCGATTTATTCGCATCAATGGATCCATCCGATTTGAGGATGGGAATGCTATAAGATCGTCCGTTTGCTGTAATAACCGATTTGAGTTCTTCTATGTATTTAAATTTAGGAAAAGTCGGTTGAAAGATTTGCTGCACCACGGCAAGCGCACGGTCTTGAGATAGTTTCAAATTATAAAGATAGCCGCCTGCCGTATCCGTATGTCCTTCGACGATAATCTGGGAAATCTCACTTCGAAACCGGTCGGACAGCAGAATATCAATGTACTTGGGAATAAACTTCTCCAAATAGATCCTTCCGGTAGGAGAAACCTGGCTGCTGTTCGAATTAAAGAATACGCCTCCGGAGAAACGGATTGCGCCTGTCTGAGGATCGACTTCCAGAGCCAAATCCGAATCCTTAAAAGCTTTGATAAGTTCCTGGATAATCTCTGACTTGACTCCCGCCGCTTCTTCGATCATCTGGTTCTTCTCATTGATTGCAGCTTCCTTCTCTTCATAGGCGGATCGGGTATTAAAAAGAGTGACCATCAAGACCAATGCAAAAATAACTAACAGAGCAGACATCAAATCCGTATAGGAAACCCAAAAACTTTCTTTCTCTCCTTCATAAGCCCGCGACTTGTGCCGTTCATTCCGGAATCCTCTGGCCAATCTGTATCAACACCTTACTCCATAGTAATCGGATTCATGATCCGCTTGGACTGCCGATTGATTTCATTTACTGCCTGCTTCAAAGTCTGCATCGCATCGGGTAGGTCGATGACGCCTTCCTGTATAGCCTCCACTCCACTTGCCAAATGCTGAACGGACTTCGTCAATTCCTGGTCAAACAGGTTAAACGTATTCTGCAGTCCCCGGTGCATATCATCAGCAAACTGATTCATTGAAGTTTCCAGATGCTTGTTCGTTTTAGCCATTGAGTCGCTCGCTGACTCCCACACCTGACTCAACTGTTCTACACGAGATTCCATATTCTCCAGTTGGCCGGTTAACGTATCCTGTATTCGGATTGATATGCCATCCATTTCCACACGTTCCTGCTGAATTTCTTGGAGCAAAGATTTCAGATTATCTTGAATATGTACGAACTCCGAATTGTGCTGCGTAAATTTATCGAATATCACTTCAAGCTCCTGATTGGAGCGCTGGCTCAAATCGGCCTGCTGCGCCAGGGTTACCGCCAGTGTCTGCTGACTTTCGGTAATATTCGAAATCCGCTGCAAGTTCTCTTCCAAACGCTGTTGAACGGTGACCTGAAGTCCTGTCTGGCCTGTAATGGAGTCCACATTTTCTTTCAAACTGCTTAAATGGATGTCAAAATACTCATGAAACAGCCGGCGTTCTTCCGTCATTCGCTCCAACAGCCCGGTCGTTACTTTTTGAAGCTCGCTGTTCTTATCTGTGGTTCCGCTCAGTTCAGCCGCTGTCTTTTCAAGCACACTCTGATAATCGGTAATTCGCTCGGTATACTCATGAATTTGTGAAGTTAAGAGCGTAGTTTTCTCTACCATGGCCATCTGGCCTACAGCAGATTCCTGCATAGACTGGACAAGAGCAGCCAATTCCGTTTGAACATTCTTCTGCCATTCCAGCGTAGAATTCAGTGCTTCACCCAGATTCTTCATATGGTCGCCTGTCAGCTCGTTAAGCTGGTTCACGAATTGATTCACCATCGTCTGCATGCCCTGTGCCTGATTAAGGCTTGTCGTCTGCATTAGTTCCGACATCATCTGCTGGGTCTGCTGCATTTGAGGTTCCAGCGACTGCTGAACCGAACTCGCAATGCCGTTCACCATATTAGGAATCAGAACATCGGACAAGAAGGCTTGAAAGTCCTGCATTTGTTTCTCTTGGCGCTGATCCATGCTATACAGCAGCGTGCTTTGGTCCTGCGTTGGGAAAGCCTCATCCAGACTGTGACGAATGTCAGAAAAGGATTCGGTCAACATAGGAAAAAAATGTCTTTTGTCAAGATACTGCCAACCAAGCGAAAGCAGTACACCAGCAATCGAAGAACGAAATTTCACTTTCATGCCACTTAACAATACTCCTATTCCTGACTGCATTGCATCAGAGTTACCATCAACATGCAGTCCTGATACACCAACTGAAATTCCAAAGAAAGTACCAACGATACCTAATGAAAGAAAGATGCCAGCGACAATTTCAGCATATTTACGTTTGCCGAAACTATGTACAAGAGACTCTTCAAAGAAAAAGTCATATACATCAGGTGTATATGCGATACCTTTTTGCTGGTAGTATATGTACTGTTGATAATAGCTTTCCCAAGCGGGAAGGAGTTTTTCTTTCACATACAAATTTTTACTTTGAGTCATCCATTCATTAAACTGATTGAATTTTTCAGTTACATCTTGAAATTTCGACAAACTGTTTAACTCTGCTTTTATTTTCTTAGCCGCCACTTTACTCTTGATAGCAGGACCAAAAACATAGAACGCACTTACAGCAAATATAAGAAACATGAAATAGATGAAATACGTGTATGCTTCAGGTGTTATCCACTTTTCCATAATATCCCCCTGACCTCTTGCTATCTATTATTATCAAAAAACGACCTCACTCAATGTGAAGTCGTGCATATAGGAATAAACCCTTGCCTCATTTATTGCTTACGCACTACTAGAATGTTCAAATTCATAGATTATCATTTCTTTCCAGTACATTATACCCAGAATTCCCAAGTATTGAAAAGAGAATATTTTCTAAACCGAACACTTTGTTCTACAATACAAAAGGTTTGTCCCCAGTACTCCCAGAAACAAACTGCAGATTCAGTATACTATTAAGCCCCTAATTGAATTGGAGAGTACCTAGGGAAATTAGGTGCACTATTCATCATTAGGCGGGGAACGCAATAAGACATCGTTGATTTGACCACTGGCGTTATTGAAGTCAGGGTACTTGAAGAGCTAAGGGAATACCATAACTATAGGATCCAGGAACGGCATGACATGGGGGACGTTTGGCGCGGAGGAGCATGGTTATTCCTGTTCTCCCACCCCAACGGACAACCTTTCCATCACGAAGCACCGTGCCAATGGTTCCGAAATTTCATCTTGAAAAACAAACTCCGCTATATTCGATTTCATGATCTCCGGCATACTTCAGCCATGATTTTGATCAACCAGGGCGTTCATGCCAAAATTATTTCAGAACGCCTTGGACATGGAAGCATAACGACAACCATGAACATATATGGTCATGCTCTCCGTAGAGCTGACCAAGCCGCTGCGGATAAGTTCGAATCACTCTTCAACATTAACAAAACTGAAGGACAATCAAAACCACCCGTAGCGTATGGTTTTCTTTTGACAATCAAAACCACCCGTAGAACGGGTGGTTTGCTCTGCGGCTGAAAGCCTTTGTTACTGGCCAGCCCTAAAAGGGCGTTGAGTGATTCGCCAACCGCACTACTTTTTCGGCTACCCCTAAAGGGGTTCTTCTAGTTCTTCTTTCGTTTATCTTTGGTTTCTTCTCCTGTAAATGGATCGATGTATTCCTCCATCGTTATTTGTTCCGCGACGATATCTTCCTGCAATTGATTGCGGATATATTCTTCAATCACTTTCTTGTTTCTTCCTACCGTATCCACGTAAAATCCTTTGCACCAAAATTTCCGATTCCCATACCGATACTTCAAGTTGGCATGTCGATCAAAAATCATTAAGCTACTCTTTCCTTTTAAATATCCTATAAATGCGGACACACTTAGCTTAGGTGGAATACTCACCAGCATGTGAATATGATCTTTACACGCCTCTGCTTCAATAATTTCTACGTTCTTTCTTTCGCATAATTGTCGCAATATTTTTCCGATATCTTGCTTCAACTTTCCATAAATCACCTGGCGTCTGTACTTTGGGGCAAACACGATGTGATACTTACAATTCCATTTTGTATGTGCTAAACTGTTCACATCAGATGACATCTGTATTCCTCCTATTGTGCGATAAATTCGGTTGGCGAACCAAATTTATTGTAACACTGGGAGGAATTTTTTTGATACATCGCTGAAAGCTCTCCCGAACCATACGCATAGCGTATGGTTTTCTTTTGACAATAAGAGACGCTCGGGATTTTCCCGAGCGTCACCCCGTTCTTTCCGGCTGATCTTTTACATCAATATTACATCATTGACATTTCCCGACCATTGTATTACATTTCTTTTCGTGCTGTATCACATTGAAAAACCAATTAGAACAAGTGGTATCAGTCCCTGTTTAATTGTCAAAGTCCTAAATAGTCGTCCCACGCATGTCACCTTTCCTAAACTCCCTCTCCGCCTTACAGCCACAAGGCTTCTCAGCTCTTCCTCCCCCATTTTACTCAATATCCTAAGCAATTAAAGTTTGCATAAGAACAGGGGGAAAAAGAGGGGGCTATGACCGAGAAAATCAGAGCCAAAAAAGCAGTTAAAGTCTGCCTAATGGTAGGGAGGTTGAAGCGAATGATGGATGAATAAATCGAGAAAAAGCCTGATATAATAAGGTTTTTGAATAGTTTAGGATCTCCCCTATGACGCCCATTAGGGACAGCGGCTTCAGATCGTCGCGAGTCAGCGGTTCGAGCGGTGGCCTCGTTTTTTCTCGAATCTAACACCTGAAGCTGTTTGCGTCGGCTGTCCCCGTTGACATAACCGTATTTCCGTACAGCCCCCGAGATGCCGGGATTTTTGGTGCTCCTCGCCCTCCACCAGTTCCATCTGTCCCTGCTCCTCCGTGTGGTGCCACGTATAGGCGTCAGGCGTTTCGCCCGCGCAGATGCTCCAGCGTGAGCTGTGCGCCAGGTTCGGGTCCGTACCCACCACATGAGCGAGCTGTGGTTGCTGTAATCTAAGTGCACGTGGTCGAATTCCGGGTACACGCCCTCATGAAGCTCGGCCCCGAATCCCTTTTGAAGTCCGTGAAGATGCCTTCATAGGCATGACCGTTCGGCATTTCCAGGATCTTCGTCTCGTAAGGCACGCCCGTCTCCGGGTGCGTCGAGCAGGCAAGCTCGGCGTTCGGCGTATCCAGCCGGATCACGTCATCCGCATGAGATTTGCTCGTTCCGTCAGCCACAGCTTGTCACTCATCAAAATAACCGGTTCGTCCGGTCGGGGAAGGCACGAAAACGCCGTACTGATTAAACAGCTTATTGGGCTGTCCCGAGGCGGTATGACGCTTGCCCTTCGATCGCCCTTGTGTTTGTACGGCCGGCTTCTTCGAACGCGTCTGCTGCCAGGCTTTGGCCGGACTTTTGGGGGGCTGGAGGACATCGATCCGATAAGGCCAATGCAGCTCCACCAGCGCGTTATAGTGATGCTTCCTGAGCATTCGCTTGCTGCAAGAGCGGCACTCGTAGACCGAACAGGGGATATAGTCGATGTGGTTCGCATTGAAAATTTTCAGCCGCACGCTGCGTTTATGCAGGATCACCGAACACGACGGGCATTTCTGAGATTCTACTGGGAGAATGCTATGAATATAGTCGATTCGGAGCTCGGACTGACCGGTTACGACAGCGCCTTTGGCCATAGGCTGCGCCGGCTTGGTCCCGGTGGAAACGGGTTTCTGCTTCTGTGCGGCCATTAGTTGAACGTTCCAAACCTCATTATGAGCATCGGTGACAGATTCAAAAGCCTTCAGCATGTAGCCTTTATCCCAGCTCCGGCAATACCAGACATCCGCTTGCAAGTAGGCAATCTGGCCCCTGCGCGTCCGGCTGGCATAACGCAGTTCCAACTTTCGAGCTGCGAGACTTCCGGAACAGGACGGACAGGCTGCAATCGGTGAAGGAACCAACTGTACAGCTTCAAGTCTGCGAACGCTCATCGATATCACCACTCCCTGGTCATATATGGTAGAATCCGGGTTTACACCATTCAAGATTCGACAGCTGCTGCCGAATTCCTCCGTGCAGGCTCCGGGTTCAACTCATTTACATGAATAAACAGATCAACCATCCTGTCGCGCAAACAATGCTCGATATTCAGCCCCAAGCTATCCTTCATCTGTTTGATCGCGTCATGCCACTCCTCTTCTGTTTCCGGACCTCCGATGCTCCTGTCTCCGATAAAGTGAATGTTGACCAATATGCGGGGATATCGTAAAGGACATGGAAGTGATAAAGGTGACAGATCCGGTTGAGATATTGGTAGTCTCGTCTTCGAATTTATGCTCAGCGCAATAAAAAAACTCCCTGCAACCGCGGGAGCGTTAAGGGCGACGCCGTCGTCGCCGATGTCGACCCTTATCTCTATGGTCGAGGTGGCAACCAGCACGTAGCGGTCGAGTCGGCGCACGTCCGGCTCGGTCATCTCGCACAGTCTCTTCCCAAGCTGCCGTGGTGCGCACCGACAGAATACCCAACAACACGCAGCTCTTTACACAGTAGTTCAGATGGCTTAGCTTGACTACATCATTTGAGCTTGAGAAGGATCGTCAACTAAGCAGTCGTCTTCCTACAGTATGGCCGGTGTTCTTCCAGCGCTTCGGACGGATGACGCCAGTCCAGCGGGAAGCGATCGGGCCGATTCTGGACGGTCGGAACATTCTCATCTGTGCAGCAACCCCCAGCGGAAGAGCGAGGCAGCTTATGCTCCGCTAGTAGAGCGGCTGAAGGGAATGTCCTCGAATCCTTTTTAACATCTATAGCCGCACAAGGACAATAACGAAGACGCCGGGGGTTTTATCCGGCGTCTTCGTTTCATTTAGGTTGAATTCGGATTGATTTTTACATCAACTTTACATCAAACCTGATTTTCGACTTCCGTATCATAAATATTCCTTTTCTGTATCACACAGGAAAAAGCAACAAACTAAAGGGTTCGACTAAACTGTTTCATCCCTCACCAACAACGCCACCGACTCCACATGCACCGTCCACGGGAACATATCCACCGGAGTCACCTCAACGGTGGTGTACCCACCGTCCTCCAGCACCCGCAAATCCCGGGCCAGCGTCGAAGGATTACACGACACATACACCACGCGCTCCGGCCGCATCTGCAGAATCGTCTCTAGCAGGCGCGGATCGCAGCCCTTGCGGGGCGGGTCGACGACGATGACGTCGGGGGTGACGCCCTGCTCTTTCCAGCGCGGGATCACGTCCTCCGATGCGCCTACCTCAAACTCAACGTTCTTCATCCCGTTCAGCTCGGCGTTGGCGCGGGCGTCCTCGATGGCTTCGCGGACGATCTCGACGCCGTACACTTGATTCGCATGCTGCGCCAGGAACAGCGAGATCGTGCCGATGCCGCAGTAGGCGTCGATGACGGTTTCACGGCCGGTTAGCCCGGCGTATTCAACCGTCTTGCCGTACAGCACTTCGGTCTGCGCCGGGTTCACTTGATAGAACGAACGTGCGGAGATGGCGAACTGCACATCACCGATATAGTCATAGATCACGTCGCGGCCCCAGAGAACGCGGGTCTTACTGCCAAAGATAACGTTCGTGCGCTCGGTATTCACGTTCTGGCAAATGCTCACGACATCCGGAAGCTCCTCCCGGATGCAGCCGATCCAGGCATCCCGGTGCGGAATGTCCTGGCCGTTCGTGACGAGGACGAGCATCATTTCGCCGGTGCGGAACGCCTTCTTGACGATGACATGCCGCAGCAGGCCGCGGCCGGTCTCTTCATTATATGCGGAGATGCCGAGCTCCCGGCCGAGCCGCTTGACGACCGACACCACGACGTCGTTATGCTCGTGCTGGATAAGGCAGGTCTCCATGTCGATGATGCGATGGCTGCCGCGCGCGTAGAAGCCGCCGACAAGGCCGCCGTCGGTGACGCCGATCGGCACCTGGGCCTTGTTGCGGTAGCGCCAAGGCTCGTCCATGCCGAGCGTCGGCCGCACGAGGATGCCGCCGTCCGAAGCGGCAAGCACTGAATCGCCAGAGCTTGCCTGCCCTGCTTCTTCCTTCGCCACCTTCAGCTTCCCGATCCGCTCCAGGTTATCGATCACCAGCTGCCGCTTCCAGCGCAGCTGGGCCGCATAGTCCATGTGCTGCAGCTGGCAGCCGCCGCACTGGTCATAGATCGGGCAGGGCGGCGCGATGCGGTCGGCGCTCGGCTGAACAAGCTCCAGCAGCTTGGCGTAGCCGTACTGCTTCTTCATCTTCAGCACCTTGGCGCGGACCTTCTCACCGGGAAGCGCCCCCTGCACAAAAAGGGTATAGCCTTCCGCGCGGCCTACCCCTTCGCCCTCATGTGTCAGTCCGATAATGTCCAGCACGACTTCGTCATTCTTGCTCACCGGCAGTCCGGCGATCTCCGCCGAAACGGCACGGCGGCCGGAGTCCCGGCCGCTGCGGTGCTTCTTCATGTTGTCCGCTTCACTTCTTTCCTCTATGTTAACGCCCTTGTGCGCATCGCTATTACTCGCAATCCGCGCACATCTCGGTTCTCTTCTATCGTCTTGACTGTCTTCACTGTTTCCCAAACCTTGCTTTACAAATTCTGCGCAAAAACCTGCAAATGCCCCGGCAGAATGCGGAAATGGCCCGGAAGCGTTCCGCCCAGCTCGCCGTCCAGGTTCAACTGGACATAACCCGGGGATGTGACCTCCATTTCATTCGTGCGGAAGTAGACGACTCTCTTATCCTGCAGATGCTCGCCGCGCAGGGCGAGGCTGACGAGGCGGATGAATTCCGCCAGATTGCATTTCTTCAGCGCGATGACGTCGAACAAGCCGTCGTCAATCCGCGCGTCGGGCGCGAGCCTCTCGAAGCCTCCGACCGAATTTGTGTTGGCGATCAGGAACAGCATGAACTCGTCGTGAAGAACGTCCTGTCCGTTCGCGCGGATGATTAGCTCTGTCGGCGACAGACTGGCCATCTTCTCGATTCCCTTCAAATAATACGCAAGCTGCCCGATCATCGTCTTCAGCCTGCTGGGAACCTCGTATGTCAGTTCAGTCAGCTTCCCGCCGCCGGCGATATTGATGAAATAACGGTCGTTGGCCTTCCCGAGATCGATCGGGCGGGACTGCTGTCTGATGATCAGGTCGCAGGAATCCTCCCAATTCTTCGGTATGCCCATCGCCCTTGCAAAATCATTGGTCGTTCCAAGGGGAAGCACGCCAAGCGGAGGAATATCCGGCTTCTCCGCCATGCCGTTGACGACCTCGTTCAGTGTCCCGTCTCCGCCGGCCGCGATGATCAGGTCGTAGCCGCGCTCCACGGCATCGGCCGCAGCCGCTGTCGCATCGCCCTCGCCCGTAGTCGCATGACAGGACGCCTCGATTCCGCCCTGATCCAGCCGCACCAGAATATCGGCCAGCCTCTTTCTCACTTCTTCCCGCCCGGAAGTAGGGTTATAGATTAATCTTGCTCTTTTCATTTCCGGAACGCCACCCGTTTCATTATTGAACAGCCATTACATTACATCTTCCGATTGTGCCGCGAATAGCAGCATGAATGCCTAACTGATTATACCCAATTCCTGTATGCACAATCAATATATGAGGGCAGGCAGGCAAACAGCACAGCGGTCTCCCCCTTATCAACTTAGCCCTTTCAGGCCGGTATCCGGGCGGGATGAGGCGCTTTCTTTACTGCAAATTCTCTACTCCACGGCGGATTCCCGGACCGTCTTCAGCAGCTTCTCCGCATGCGCGGAAATCCAGTGCGGCAGAAGCGGGTGGGGGAGCAGCGTCCGGCCGGTATATTGGTAAGTCAGTCCCTTCAGCTTCCCGGGGATGACGTTCTTGGTGAAATAACCTTCGCTCAAAAAAATCGGCGCTACCAGCACCTCATACCCTTTCTCCCGATAACGGCGCACTTTGAGCGCCAGATTGTCAGGATTAAGCAGCGCAAAATCGGCGGCCGCAGTCCCGCTGATCCCGCGAACGCGCTCCGCCAGGGAAGCCATGCCGCGTTCCCAGCGCTGCCGGAAGCCGTCATGCACACTGCCGTGGCCGACGAGCAGAATCATTTCCCGGGCGGGATCGGACGACAACTCCCGGATCTTGTCCCAGACCATAACCGCAATATCCGGATCATCGTCGACGGGATCGCCGTAATGCACGCGGGCATTTACGGTGAACCTTGCAAGATCAGTCTCTTTCTCCGGCTCATCCTTCGCCCCGAGCGCATACGCTATCTCATCGACATGGGTGCTGCCAGACGATACGAACAGCGGAACGGTCAGAATATCGGTAACGCCCTGGCTCTCCAGCTCATCGACACCGTCCTGGATGGAACGGCCTTCGACCAGCTCCAAAAAAGAAACCGCCACGGGAAGCTCTTCCCGCAGCGATAAGTCGTTAACCGCCTCGTCGACGATCGCCACCCAGGACGTATCTCGCGAGCCGTGACTGATAATAAGCACACCCGGGTGCATGATATTAGCGTCCCAGACGCTCTAGCGTCATTTTGTAGCCGTCATTGCCATAGTTCAGGCAGCGTTTGACACGGGAAATCGTCGCCGTGCTGGCTCCAGTCTCCGCTTCAATCTGATTGTACGTGCAGCCCTTGCCCAGCATGCGGGCAACCTCAAGACGCTGGGACAGCGACTGGATCTCGTTCACCGTGCACAGATCATCAAAAAATATGTAGCATTCTTCCATATCTTTTAAAGTTAGAATGGCCTCGAATAATTGGTCGACGCTTTTATCGTTGAGCTTCTTCAGCTGCATTCCATCATCATCCCCTATGTGACTAATCTGCCTCTACTATATTGCACCGTGGAGGTTTTTTCAAGCGTTAACGAATTCACGCAGTAAAGAACGAAAATGACGGACACATGTCCACTCACCGCGTACAAAATCATCATTAGCCGCCCCTGGCTTCTCCTCATTTCACAGGGCAGGCACTCCTCCCATGTTACTACATCTGGGTGCACAAAATAAAGCGTGACAAGGATTTATCACATTATGAAAGGTCTGCTGGGCATCCGCCCTTTTCCGCTCCTATCCCGAAAGACCCGGGCATCCGTCCATACCTTATGTTCGCCCATGACATACAGTATAGCAAAACCAAAGGCGAAGGAAAGTGATAGCATGCCTCAGCATTACTATAATCACTCACACCGGAACAGCCGCGCTTTAGCCGAACCCTTCGGCGGTTCTCCCTATCCCGGCATCAGTCCGTATGTACAAGTGCCCGGTCCCGGAGTAGGCGGATTGGGCGGACTTGGGGCCGGAGTGGAAGCGGCGGCAGCCGAGACCGCGCTGGCCGCTCCGGCGGCTGAAGCAGCGGTTGGTGCGGCAGCCAAATCAGGCGGCCTCCTGGGCGGACTGGGGAACCTGGGCAATATGGATCAGATCAAGGGCTTGCTCGACCGCTTCGGCGGGATTGACGGCATTGTAAGCTCCATGGGCAAAGTCCAGAAGGTGATGCAGGGATTTCAGCAGATGGCTCCGATGTTCAAGGTCGTAATGGGAAGCTTCGGCAAAGGAAAGGCTGCGGCGGGACTGCTCGCGGCAGAGGAAGATTCGAAATCGTACACCCCTCGCCGGCGCAAAAAAAGAACCGCCCCAAAGCGCCGCAGTTCGGGCGCCTCGGGACGGCGTCGTTCCGGTTCTTCCTCAGGCAGACGGCGCCGCAAATAAGCGGCGCCCGGGATGCTCCTGGCTCCGGCTCGAATAAGCAATATGAGCGGAGCAGGAGGGCGGGGCGGATTTATTTGAACCAGCCCCGCCGCCGGAACCACAGCACCATGCCGACACCGAGCGCCAGCATGACCAGGAGAACGATGAAATAGCCGTATGGGGATTGCAGCTCCGGCATGACCCGGAAGTTCATGCCGTAAATGCCCGCAATCAGCGTAAGCGGCATGAAGATGGTGGTGATGACTGTCAGCGTCTTCATGATGGCGTTCATCCGGTTGGAGCTGAGTGAAATGTAGCTGTCGCGGAGATCCGCCGTCATCTCCCGGTCCGCCTCGATCATATCGGTCAGCTTGAGCAGATGGTCGTAGATGTCACCGAAATACATCCGCTCCTCCTTGTTACTCTGAATATGCTCCGAGTTCAGCACCCGGTACATCAAATCGCGCATCGGCACGATGGTCCGGCGCAGCTTGAGCAGCCGCCCTCTTACATCGAACACCTGGGCCATCAGCTCCTCCACCGATTCACTGCTACCCTGGCTGTCCAGATCGGCCAGCTCATCCTCGATTTTGTACAAGCTGGGAAAATAGTTGTCGACGAGTTTGTCCATCACCGTGTAGGCGGCAAGGATCGGGCCGCCCGACCAGCCCTTCCGGTGCTGAATCTCGCGCACAAGACGGTTCCAGGCTTCATCCAGCCCGGGCTGATGATTCAAATGAAAGGACACGAAGACCGATTTGCCGACGAACAGGTCCACTTCCTCCGCCTGCAGCGTCTCTTCATTTAAAGCATGCAGCACGAAGAACTGGATATCCTCGTAGTGATCCAGCTTCGGACGCTGCAGCACATGCAGACAGTCCTCGATCGCCAGCGGATGGAAATGAAAATACGTCTCCAGAAGAGCCGTCTCCTCGGGGGCCGGCTCCGAGAAATCGGCCCATATCCAGGCATAATCCTCGATCCGGAGATCTTGAAGCGGCCGCCCCGTCAGAACCTCGCCCCGGCGGTTGACCGCAAGCGTGCGTATCATAGCCTGCCCTCCTGAAGTTCGAGCTGCATCACCTGCAGAAATTTGCGGATATTGACCTTGGCTTTGCCGGATTCCCGGCCCTGCTCGATCTCCTTCATCTTCACCCGCACATCTTCGAAATCGAAATAGAGCGGGGCGTAGTACTCGAACTTGGGATGGCTGTAATCCGTCAGCCCGATGGAAGCGAGATGGGTAAGCCCTGTCGCCAGCGCCCGGCGCAGCCGCTGCTCGATTGCCTTGATCTCCTTCGCGATTTCACCCGGTCCGGCCTTATAGCCCGCCGCCACCGCTTCGTACAGCTCCTTAAGCGGAGGCAGATTCCCCGTATCCTCACGCTCCGACAGAATCTCCATGATCGCGATAATGTCGCGGCTTCCGCTCTCGCCGATCATCCCCATGTTCATCAGGATCGGTTGCACGATCTCCTTCACCGTGCGTCTCGGCGGAGCGGCCGGAACGCCTCCGAACCGGAGTCCCTCCAGCTTCTTCAGGCTGGATTTGATCTCGTCCAGATACAGGCTCATCGCGTAGCGCTCATTCACCTTGCGCAGCACGGTCTGCACCTCGATCCGGTTGATCGGCTTGCGGATGAAGAACTCGATTCCGCTCTCATAGGCGCGGCCCACCATATCCTGATTCTCAATCTGCGAAATCATGACGAACTTCGACTTGCATCCTTGCGCCTGCAGCGACCGGATGGTCTCGATTCCGTCCTGGTCCGGCATCAGAAGATCCATCAGCACAATGTCGGGCGACTCCTCCAGAATGAGCCGTACACCCTCCTGTCCGCCCTCCGCTGTTCCCGCCACTTCGCCGAGCCCGCTATCCTCGATAATATGCTGCAGCATTCGTCTCGCGCTCCGGTCGTCGTCCACTATGCAAAAAGAAAGCGCCATTGCTACTCCTCCTTTCGCAGCTTTTCCGTAAGTATCGCTATTCTAAACATGGCCCCGCCTGCGTATGGGGCATTGCTTACTGTAATATCTCCATCGAACATCCTGACAATGTCCCGGACATGGGACAGCCCGATGCCGGTCGCGGCAGCGCCCTCGTCATCGAATTTCGTCGTGAAGCCCGGCTCGAACAGCAGCTCGATGTCGTGCTCTCTCACGCCTCCACCGCTGTCCGTTACGGTAAACACCGTATATTCATCCTTCTCATAGATGTTCAAGTAGACGTTGCCTTTCACCGGAATGGCTTCGACGGCGTTGGCGGTAAGATTGTTCAGAAGCGTCAGCAGAGGAATATAGCTTGCAGTGGTGTAATCCGTGGTTAGCGTCTGGTTGAAGGTAATGGTCTTGCCCAGCATGTCGGCGTATTTCTGATTGCTCTTGATCGTGAACCGGAGAAGTCCCGACAATGGCATATCTCCCGTTACCTCGCGGTCCACCAGCTTCGTGAGCCCGGCCAGAATCCGCTGCGAGTCCTTCTTCACCTCGTGAATCTGCTGCGTCATCTGAAGCAGTTGGCTGCCGTGTCCATCATCCCCGCCATCCTTCAGGCTGCGGTAGAGCGCATAGCTATCCAGTGTGGCCTGCTCCAAGGTGCCGATTGATTTGCGCAGGTAGAAGACCTCGCCGTACAGGCCCGAACCGAAGCCGAGCATCTGCTCGATCCGCCGGTTCTGCTCCTTCTGCACCGCCCGCAGCTGGCTGACGGAAATGCTGCTGTAGAGTCCGGTCGTGAAATACGTCCGCAGCATGGCGATAGCCATCAAATAGTTCCATTCGTTCAGCCGGAAGCTGTCCGTGCCCAGCACCAGCAGCCGGGTGAGCAGCTCCATCTCGTTCGACAAGAGGTCAATCACCGCCGCGACGGCGCCCAGCACCAGCGGGTGGAACCGATCCATCCGCTTCTTGATGAGCCTCATCAGGAGCGCGAATACGATGTAATATACGGTAGCCGAGAAATGGCGGGCCGTAATCTCATGCAGGCTGAGGTCTGTCGCCGCAAGATCGATGGCCGTCCGGAACAGCAGGACGAATATCCCGGTGATCAGGCCGGTAAGCGGATAGGAGAGATGCCGGAACAACAGCAAAAACAGCAGAAATACACTGCTGCCCAGAGCGATCCGGAAGACGTCGCCGTCGAAGGGATTGATCTTGAACTCCCCGGCAATTGCGGTTACGACGGCGACCATCAGAATCTGAATATATCGATGTCTATAGAACGGCTGGCCCATAGGCTCATGCTCCCGAGTAAAAGTGTTAGCCATTATAGTACCACAATCCGCCTTGAAAACCTACCGAATCCTACACAAACCGAGGCGATTCCATCAAGCGTTTCGGGCCTCCAGACGTCTGGACAGCAGAGACAGCAAATAGTTCACGCAAAAATAGATTAAAGCAACGAGCAGAAGGATCGGAATGGTATAGTTGTATCCGTGTCCGATGATAATACCCGCGTTGTGCATCAGCTCTGCCAGCGAAATGACAACCGCCAGCGATGTATCCTTGAGGAGCGAGATGAACTGGCTGACGAGCGGCGGAACCATCCGGCGCAGCCCCTGCGGAAGCACGATATGCCAGAGCGTCTGTGCGCCCGTAAGTCCTGACGAACGCGCCGCCTCGATTTGCCCTTTGTCCACCGAATTAAGTCCCCCGCGAACAATTTCCGCAATCATCGCTCCCTCGAAGATCGTAAGTGCGACGATGGCCGCCGCCATCGGTCCCATTTTGATACCGACCTCCGGCAGTGCGAACCGCATGAAGAAAATGAGGAGCAGCAGCGGCAGGTTCCGAATGAGCTCCACGAACACGAAGCTGATCGGCGACAGTACCGGAAGCTTGGCATAGCGGATAACCCCCAGCACGCAGCCGAGCAGAAAGCTCAACACAATCGCCGAAAAGGCGACGATCAGCGTAACATAAAGGCCGTCCAGCAAAAATTTCAGATTATCGGGCGAATAGGCTCCTGCAAAATCCATAGGTGGTCCTCCTTCCCTGAAAAAAGATAAGATACTGCTACAATTCAGTAATCTGTTGTTCTCTGCGTTCCCACACAGTACTCGCATATGCCTTATAAGCAGTCACTGACTTAGTGTGATACTTTTAGCGTGCGCTGTGCTGAAGTCTGCGCTCCCACACCCGCATTCCATAGCTCATCGGCAGCGTCATCACGAGATAGAACAGCGCCACAAATACGTAAGTGTCGAAGGTGCGGAAGGTATCCGTATTGATGGAATCCGCGTAGAACATTAGATCGAAGCCCGAGACAATCGTCAGTACCGACGAATTCTTGATCAGATTGATGAACTGGTTGCCGAGCGGCGGAATAACCAGCTTGATCGCCTGCGGAAGCACGACATGGATCATCGTCTGCATATACGTCAATCCTGAAGAACGCGCCGCTTCGGTCTGGCCCTTTGGCACAGCCGCGATGCCCGCCCGGATCGCTTCAGCGATGAATGCCGAGGTATATACGGCAAGCCCCAGGGTTCCGGCCGGAAAGCCGTCCAGCGAAGAGCCGACCGCCGAGGAGCCGTAATAGAAAATATACACGACCAGCAGCAGCGGAATATTGCGGATAAACTCGGTATAGCCGGTTCCGAACCATCTAAGAGCCCGCACCCCGGAGATCCGGAACACGGCAATAATCAATCCGAGCACAAAGCTGCCGATCAGTCCGAGAAGGCTTGACAGCAGCGTTCCCCGAAGACCCAGCATATACGTGCCAAAGTAATCCGTCAGAATGGAGAAATCCAAAGTGGTCACCTGCCTTTCTGTCAGTCTTGCCAATGTTAATTAGCTCTGTGATAACAGGAAAGGATGGCCGGCATAAGAGCACCGTCCCATCCTTTCGCTGCCGCCGGCGTTGTTCGCCGATCTGTTTGATGTTGTGTCTGCCCGGGTCCCTCTCTTGTACATCCCCATGTACCCCGGGCAGGGAGCCTGCCGCTCCAAGATTAGATGTATGAATTATTGTGCCGGCGCTTTGCCGATCCATTTTTCATATATTTTGTCGTATTCGCCGTTGGATTTCAGTTCGGCCAGTGTGTCGTTGATTGCCTTCACCACTTCGGAGTTGCCCTTCTGGACGGCGATGCCGTAAGGCTCGTCGGTGAACGGCTTGCCCACTACTTCGTAGCCCGCGTCCTGGGCGGCCATGCCGTACAGGATAGCGTCATCTGTCGTCAGCGCGTCGCCCTTGCCGGCTTTCAGCGCGTTGAAGGCGTCCTGATAGTTGTCAAATTCCAGGACGGTAATGCCCGGAACCTTCTCTTTGATATTTTTCACAGAAGTGGAGCCTTTGGAGCCAAGCACCTTCGAATCCTTCGTCAGGCTCTCAAGACCGGTAATGGGGCTTCCCTTCTTCACCAGCAGCGATTGTCCCGCCTGGAAGTATACATCGGAGAAGTCGACTTCCTTCTTGCGCTCTTCGGTGATCGTCATTGTCGCTACAACCATGTCGATCTCGCCGTTGTTCAGCATCGGGATGCGCGTCTTGGACGTCACTTCCTTCAGCTCAATCGCGTTCTCGTCGCCGAGGATATGCTTCGCGATCGCCTTGGAGATGTCGATGTCGAAGCCTTCCACCTGACCGCTCGAAGGGTCCTTCAGACCGAACAGCTTCGTGTCGTACTTCACGCCGACCAGCAGCTTGCCGCGCTCCTTGATGGCCGCGATGCCGCCGCCAGAGCTTTCGCTTCCGCTGCCCGAGTTGCCACTGCCCGCGTTGTTCCCGTTGCTGCCGCAGCCTGCCAGTATGAACAGGGCCGCAACCATCATGACGCTCAACCATTTCCAGCTCTTCTTCATTTGTGTTCCTCCCCAGTGTTTATATATAGTCTTAATGACTTAGTACCCGGCTTAGAAAAGTCTTCGTGCGCTCCTCGCGCGGCTCCGCAAAGAACTGCTCCGGAGCGGCCTCTTCCACAATCTGGCCCTGGTCCATGAAGATTACCCGGTCGGCAACCTCGCGGGCGAAGCCCATCTCATGGGTTACGACGACCATCGTCATGCCCTCTTTGGCCAGTGTCCGCATTACGTCTAGCACTTCACCGACCATCTCCGGATCGAGCGCGGAGGTCGGTTCGTCGAACAGCATAATCTTCGGCTTCATCGCAAGCCCCCGGGCGATCGCCACCCGCTGCTGCTGTCCGCCGGAGAGCTGATTCGGAAAGGCCGACGCCTTGTCGGCAATGCCGACTTTTTCCAGATAATACATCGCGGTCTGCTCGGCTTCTGCCTTGGCGACTCCCAGCACCTTGACCGGAGCGAGCGTAATGTTATCGATGACCTTCTTGTGCGGATACAGGTTGAAATGCTGGAATACCATCCCGATATCACGGCGAACCTTGTTGATGTCGGTCTTCTTGTCATTGACGGCTGCGCCGTTCACCGTAAGCTGTCCGCCGGAGATGGTCTCAAGCCGATTGATGCAGCGAAGCATCGTGCTCTTGCCGGAGCCGGACGGACCGACCACGACGACCACTTCCCCCTCCTCAACATGCAGATTGATGCTTTTGAGCACATGGAACTGACCGTAATGTTTATCTACCTGATGAAAATCGATCAACGACTGCCCCCCCTTGCTTCCTGTGATCAGACAGAATACGATGAAGCTCCTTCGCTTCTCTGTCAGCTATCGTAACACCTGAACACAACGTTAATGCAACACCTACGCGAAACTACATTTTCCTACAGCGGACTTCATAAGAAAGCCGTAATTTTCTTCCCGAAGCGTGACATATTTTATTTTCTTTCTCCCCTGATTAATGTTTTTTATCGTTTCTCTGTAATCTTTACTGACATTTCCACCCTTTTAAACGCAAAAAAAGAGTCCCACCGATTCGCCCGGTATAGACTCCTTGTGTCTGGCCTATTGACTTAGAACAAAATTTTGAAGATGACTCCCGCCAGCACGGCGCTGATCGGGATCGTGATGAACCAGGTGATGACAATCCGGCCCGCTATTCCCCACTTCACTGCGGAGAAACGCTTGGCCGAGCCTACGCCCAGAATTGCCGATGTAATGGCATGGGTCGTACTGACCGGCAGATGCAGAAGCGTCGCCGAGAAAATAACCGAGGCTGCCGATATATCGGCGGCGAAGCCGTTGATCGGTTCGATTTTGAAAATCTTCGTGCCCATCGTCTTGATGATCTTCCAGCCGCCGATCGATGTTCCGAGCGCCATGGATGTCGCCGCACAAATTTTGACCCACAGCGGAACTTCCATTGAGCCGAGGTGGCCGGAGGTGACCAGCGCGAAGGTGATAATACCCATCGCTTTCTGTGCATCATTCGTTCCGTGCGTGAATGACTGGAAGGCGGCCGTCAGAATCTGCATCGTACGGAAGCCTTTGTTGACGGTATGCGGACTTCGCCTTGCGAAGATCCATTTGAGTATCGTCATGACGATGTAGCCGATAACGAAAGCAATAATTGGCGAGAAGATAAGTCCTTCCACAATTTCCGTGAATCCGGACCATTTGATATGATCGGAGCCGGCTCCAACATACACCGCACCGGCAAGCGCTCCGATCAGGGCATGGGAAGACGACGACGGAATGCCGAACCACCAGGTGAGCAGGTTCCAGATGATCGCGGCGAGCAGAGTGGCGATAACCACTTCGATCCCGTTGTCCAGCTTCGTGGGGTCGGTTACGCTGCCCCCGATCTTCTTCGCTACCCCCGTAAAGAGCATCGCGCCGACGAAGTTCATGCACGCCGCCATAATGATGGCCGTCCGGGGCGGAAGGGCCCGGGTCGATACCGAGGTCGCGATGGCGTTCGCCGTATCATGGAATCCGTTGATAAAGTCGAATCCGAGTGCAAGTACTATAACAATACCTAGCACAAATAAAGATGTATCCATATTTACTGCCCCTTATGAGTTGCGCATAATAATCGATTCCAGCATGTTGGCCACGTCTTCGCACTTGTCTGTCGTCGTTTCAAGCCGCTCGTACAGCTCTTTGCGCTTGATGAGCTCAATCGGGTCCTTGACCTGATCGAACAAGGCCTTAGTGCAGTGGCGCAGCACTTCGTCGCCCTGGTTCTCCAGATCATTCAGGCGGATCGTATGCTCGCGGATGGCCAGCAGCTTCTTCTGGGACAGCAGGTGAACCGCCTTCTGGATTTCATAAGCGGATTGACGCAGAATTTCAGCGAACTGGGTGATGTATTCGTCCGTCTCGGTCATGTTGTACATATAGAAACGGGTCGCCGAGGAATCCAGTCCGTCGATAACGTCGTCCATGCTTGTGATCAGCGCCATAATATCGTCACGCTCAAGCGGTGTGATGAACGTCTTGTTCAATTCAGTGATGACCGTGTGTGTGAACGTGTCGCACTGAGACTCGTATTTCTTCATTTCCCCTGCGAACTGCTCAAGATCGCTCAGGTCGGACAGATGCTGCGCGAAATAATCGGCGGCCTGTACAATCGTATCCGCCATATTCTCAAGCGTCTCGAAGAAAATGTCCTTTTTTCTCAGCTTCATTATTGTAAGCTCCTTTGCTCGAAATTCCCCATCCAACCTTGGAAGCACCCATTTGTTATCGGCGTATTAAACGGAATGACAACCTATGTTATTTTATCACAGGCAACTTATAGATAGAAAGTAAAACAAGGAAACAAAACGAACATTATGCAGTATTTTGTCGAGCACCGTAAAAGTATTCGCTATCTTCGGAACGACTGGAATGATATGGTCTCTTTGTATACTCTTTGCACTTTCTCTTGTTCCTATTCTGAAAAAAGCTTTCAGCCTTTCGCCGGCTGTATCGGCTGTATGGCTAAATTGACTGTATCACCCGGCGTCTACCGTTATGTGGCTATCAAGCGGCGGCGACGCAGGCACAATGAGAATATGGGTCACGCCCGGCACGAGCGGCGCTTCCTTCCCGTCCTTCACGAACCGGATAATATCTCCGGCGCCCCGGGCCCACCGGCCCGAAAGGACCTGCCCCCGCTGAAACAGCATCGCCTGGCCTCCCTGCTCCAGATTGACGGACAGCCGTCCGACATCGTCGAGCACCTTATGGTTCGCTTCCATGACGATGATGTTCGCGGCGGTCACGGGCTTGCCGGTTTCCAGGTCCGTATGCGGCTTGCTGTTCACCATGCGACCATAGATGCCGGAGGCGGAATCGTATCTGTAAGACACTGTGTAGCTCTTCAGGAGATAATACAGGCTGAACCCGGCGGCGTTCTCCCCCTTCTCCGGCTGCTCGCCCTCCTTCAGAAAGGCGTAGCCTGGAGTGCTCTTCGCATCGTCGTAACCGAGCTTCGTGATTCCTGCCCGCAGCTTGTCGAGGCTCGTATACAAATTATGCGGCGCCTTGCGGCTCTTGTCCCGCCAGAAGAATGCGCCGGCTCGGCCGATCTCGTCCAGATCATCCTTATGCTGCCGCTGCAGGATGGCGTAGGCGTCAGGGCTGCCCCCGGCATGCGCGGTCACGGCGCCGTATGATTCGCCGATGTCGATCAGATACGGCCGGATGCTGCGGACCGGTCCGATCTTCGCGGTGTCCGCTACGCTCTGGTACACAGCGATCAATCGCGTAATGCCGCCTTCGGCCAGCACCTCGTAGAGGATGTCCGCATCCGTAAGGCCGGATTGCGGACGCGCGGCCGGCGCGTTGTTGATCATCACCGCCAGGGGACGGGGAAGCGGAGCGGCCGCGACGGGAAGACCCGTGAGGCCTGACACGGCGGCGGGAGAAGGCGATGGCAAGGGTGACGCCACGGCAGCCGTGACGGTCGGAGCCGGTGCTGCGGATGATAGTGCGGTGCTCGGCAGCGGAGATTTCTCCGGCTCGCCGCCGCAGGCCGTCAGCAGCATGGAGACCAGGGCGGCCCCGGTCAGCAGGCGGTATGTATAAGGCAAGAACTTCGTCATAAACAGCGTTTCCTCCAGTCGGTACGTCAGTTTGTCGGTATGTTGATTTGTCGGTATGTTGATTTGTCGGTATGTCAGTATGTCGGTTAGTCGGCAGAACCGTTGTCTTCCCTTCATTTAACCACGACCGGCAATTTTTGTCTTCTCTATAATATGTTTAATAGGGATATAAAAAGCCCTGCCGGATGGGCAGAGCTTGTCGTCTATCAATTGGGAATCGCAACAAATCACATGGGATGGAAAAGTTTGTGCGCTTCGCGTACAGCCTTATGAGGCTAGCCGAGCTTCCAGCAGTTCAGACTCAGCGTTCCGTACTGGTACGCCTGGAACATCCGCTCCGCCGTGCGGCCGCTGTCCGCCGTCCCCATAGCATAGAAGAGCGGGATAAAATGCTCCCGTCCGTAGGAAGGGACCGCTTCTTTGGCATAGGGAGCAAGCTTGTCGTAATGGTACAGCTCTTCGAGCTTCCAGCCTTCCAGACGTTCCGCGATCCAAGCGTCGAATTCAAGCGCCCATTCTTCCGGCCCGTCGTCTTCCTTCATCAGCCGGAGATTATGAACGAGACCTCCGCTGCCGATGAACAGAACGCCCTCCTCGCGCAGAGGCGCAAGCATCCGTCCGATTTCATACTGCTCCATCGGTGAGCGGAGTGAATCAACGGATAGAGCGACAACCGGAATGTCTGCCTCTGGGAACAGCCGTCTCAGAATAACCCAGACCCCGTGGTCGAGGCCTCGCCCCGATACGGCCCGGCAGGGAAGATTATGCTCTGCGAACAGCTCGGCGATCCTTGCCGCGAGTCCGGGATCTCCCGGAGCCGGATAGGTCAAGCCGTACATTTCCTGCGGGAAACCGTAGAAATCATGCAGCGTCTCATATCGTTCGTCACTCGTGAACAACTGCTCTGAACTGTCCCAATGCGCCGAAAAGACCACAACACCCTTGGGCTTCGGCAGTTCCTGTCCCAGTTTCTCCAGGAAGCGGGTGTACTCATTATCCTCCAGGGCAAGCAGCGGCGAACCGTGTGCGATAAACAAGGCCGGTAGTTTCATCGATGCCAACCTCCGTATACAGTATGATCTGCATCTTTATTGTACCGCTTCTCTCGCGGCAATGCGAGAGCCCCCTTTGACACCCGGTAAAGCTCCACTGATTGCCCGGAACTGTCAACATTCGCTATTATATTAGCCCGTAACAGTCGGCATAGCGTCAGATCATCCAGTTCTGCCACTCCTGCTGGATTTCCTCCCGCTTGTTCATCCAATCGCGCGTAATTCCGATAACCTCAGCCTGGGCTTCGCCCGAAGAGAAGGTATGATCCGCCTGAAAAATAATCTCTTTGTCGCAGCGGCTTTCCGGCCGCTTCCAGAACAGCTTCTGATAGAGGAAGGCGTAATCGGTCGGGATGACCTCGTCGGATGTTCCGTGCACGACAAGAACGTCTCCGCCGAATTTCTCGGCTTCCTGAAAGGGCTGGTAGTCCGCCAGCGAATTGAAGAACACCGGCGCGAACGAATAACCGGCATGGTCCGCAGAGCCATCCTTGACCGAAGCGTCGTAAGTATCCCGTCCGACGATCTTCACGATATCGTTGAACGGATAGCCGACGGCTGCCCACATCACCAGATTCTTCACCCGGCGGTCCCGCACTCCCGTCAGGAGAGCGACGGCGCCTCCCAGGCTGTGGCCGATCAGCGTTACCCGCGTCGGGTCGACATCGGCGCAGCTCAGACCGTAGTCCAGCACGGCCCGGGTCTGGGCGATCATCGATTCCAGCCCCTCAGCCCCGTAACTTCCTGTGCTCTCCCCGCAGCCGATATAATCGAAGCGGATAACCATATAGCCCTCATCGGCCAGCTCCCGTGCCGCCTTCACGAACAGCCGGTCCACCCCGATCCGGCTGCCGATGAATCCGTGGCAGATTACGGCGAGCGGGACACGGTTCTTGCAGCGCCCGGAAGCCCCCTGCGGCTTCGTCGGATAATGGATGCTTGCGGTCAATTCTTCCTGTTGGTGTCTGATGACGATAGCTCGCTCCATACATGAGCCCTCCCTGATCAAGCTTATTCTTAACAAATCCGATTAAAATAGTATGAATTAATTTTATCTTACCCTCTGCTTCCTCGGATTGTCAATAGAAAAGGCTCTTTTTGTCTCATCCCGACAAAAGAGCCTTTCCGGATACGCTGCTGCCTGTTCCTGCTCAAGAATTATTCGTAGCTATGCTTGAACATATCATGCGTGTCCTGTCTGCCTTCCCAGTTCTGAAGCCATGCTTCGGGGGAACCCGGCGTGCATTGCCATAGATTGGCGCAATCCTTCTCCTCCGCTTCTGCCTCGGCCTCGCCGGAGCCGGAGCCGGAAGTAACCTGCAGGCTGCGATCCCCGATCGGCGCCGCCAGCTCCGCCTCGCCTTTCCGCTGATCCATCCCAATCCCGCCTTTTCAAGTAGAGTTAACGGTGCAGACCGTGCTGCCGCCTCACCCAAGTATGACCTTTTCGCAGGCAGACTATTCAGGCGGAATAGGCCATAGAGCCTGCCGTTCCCGGGAATCTCCTTGCGCTGACTGCGCCGGGAACCTATACTTTGAGTAACAAATAGCTGCTTAATTGCTTAAAGAGAGGCTGGCCTTGCTCGTATGAATGTGAAAGAAATGGTCCGGGAAAATAACCGGCTCCGGGAACAAATGACACCGTTCAACCGTTCTTATATGGAGGATATGATTATCGCCCTCCGCGAAAGCGGGGTGAACCGGCAGCACGCAGAGGAACTGCTTCTGGAAGCGGCGCATAAGCTGCTGGAGGCCCAGAAACGGGGCAAGAACGCCAAGCAGGTCTTCGGCGAGCATCCCGAAGAGGTATTCAGGGAAGTGATGGACAGCGCTCCCCGCCGGCCCGGCATCGACGCCGCACGCATACGCCCGCTGATCCCCTTGTTCGCCCTGAGCTGGCTGCTGGGCATATACGGAATCGCCGGCTTGGTCGTGCAGGGGCAGACCGGGTCGCCGGGGTACTTCGGCACCATCGGACTGTTCGAAATTCTGATCGTCGGATTGGGAGCGCCGATACTGGTCGAGCTCCTGATGAAATGGCTGAATTCCCTGTCGGAGGACGATGCGCCGAAGGCCGGCAAATTCGATTTAAAAGCGCTCGGCATCTATGTCGCGGCCGTTGTGGCGGTTGTGGCAGTCAACGCAGTTCTGGGCGGACGCCTGCCGGTCTTTCCTTTGTCCCCTTGGGTCGCGCTTCTGCTGTTCGCGGCGGGTCTTGCAGGCCAAATCCGTTTTTTCCGCCGTAAATAACATTCTATTTATTCAAACTGGCTGGACCGTTTCAAGCTATTCGCCAGCAATGGACAGGAGGAGTTCCCTATCATGAACAAATTCGCCATCCTGACAGCCGCTTCCGCGCTCGTCTTGTCACTGCAGTGTCTCGTTTCCGAACAGGCCTCCGCTCTCGCTGCGTCGCCGCATACCGTATCTGCCGTGTCGGCAGCAGCCAGCCAGAGCCATGCGGAGGCCGTCTACCGGGCTTCTCTCCCATTGCTGCTGAACTCGGCCAAACTGCCTGAAGCGATGGACTACCTGAACGCCAAGCTGTACGCAGTCGGCTCCTACCGGGCCACCATAATGACCCTGACGCTGGAGAATACCCAGAAGGCCGCGTTGCCGGCCTGGGAAGCCAAATTCGCAAATGAAGCGGTTCAGCGGGAGCTTACCATCCTGTATGAACCGGGAGACAGCCTGCACATGCTGGCGGAGAAGAGTGACCGCCCGGCCCTGCGGGCCATGCTTCTCCGTGCGGAAGACTGCGGCTACAAGCTGGAGACGGCGGAAGGTTCCTTTTTTCCCGTGATCGATTACAGCTCCTACCTGAATTTCAAGACGCATGTCACCGGAGACATCCGGGAGTACATCGCTATCATGGCCGTGGAGTCGAATCTCCCCATGAGCAAAGACAACGGGCTGGTCATCGCCTGGGCGGATGTCGTCTCCAGAGCGCTGTCGCAGGAAGCTTTCATTGCCGATTACCCGCGGTCGAACCGCATCGCGACGATCAAGACGCTGTACAAGAGTTATGAGACGGCCACCTTCTACGGGCTGAACAATACACCGCTGTTCCATTACGACAACCTGGAGATGGATTTGGAGGCGGAGAAGGCGTATAACGCGGTTCTTGCCAAAGATACCAGCGGCTCGCCTTACCTTGAGAAGCTGTCTGCGTTCATGAAGCTGGCAAAGGCGGATGACTACAAGCTGACGGGCGAAGTCGAGGCATACCGCAAAGAGAACATCCCCCTTTAGTAAAATAATGACAAATGCTCCCCGCACCGCAACAACCGGGCGATGAGCAATGCAGCCCCAGCACAAAGAAACCTTCGGTTCCACATTGTGGCCGAAGGTTTTTTGGGTTGCGACGCTGAGATGGCTGTCTATAGCCTGTAAGCAAGGACAAGACTAAATCAGCATATTGAACAGCTTCAGATCCTTGTTCAGCTCGACATAGTCCACGCCCTTGAGCTTCATCCGCTCGATTAGCGGCTCATAGGCGTCTTTGGAGAGCAGCTCGATGCCGACGAGCGCCGGCCCGTTCTCCTTGTCGTTCTTTTTCGTGTATTCGAATCGGGTAATATCGTCGTCCGGCCCCAGCGCTTCGGACAGGAATTCGCGGAGCGCCCCGGCCCGCTGCGGGAAATTAATCATAAAGTAGTGCTTCAAGCCTTCATAGATCAGCGAGCGTTCCTTGATCTCCTGCATCCGGTCGATATCATTGTTGCCGCCGCTGATAATGCAGACCACGGTCTTGCCGCGAATCTGGTCGCGGTACAGATCAAGCGCCGCAACCGGCAGCGATCCGGCAGGCTCCACCACGATTGCATTCTCGTTGTACAGCTCCAAAATAGCCGTGCAGGCTTTGCCTTCCGGCACCTTCACGATGTCGTCCAGCGCCTTCGAGCAGATCTCGTATGTGAGTCCGCCGACCCGCTTCACCGCCGCGCCGTCGACGAATTTGTCGATCTCCGGCAGCGTGACAACTTGTCCGAGCCGGAAAGCTTCGCTCATGGAAGCCGCGCCCGACGGCTCGACTCCGATCACCTTCGTCGACGGGCTGACCGTCTTGACGTATGCGCCAACGCCCGCCGCGAGGCCGCCGCCGCCGATCGTGACGAACACGAAATCGGCCGGTTCGCTCAGGCTCTCCATAACCTCCATGGCGATCGTCCCGTTGCCCGCGATGATCTTGGGTTCATCGAACGGATGAATCAGCGTCATGCTGTGTTCGATACAGGCCTGCATCGCTTCTTCATAGGCGTCGTCGAAGGTATCGCCCTTCAGCACTACCTCGACGAATTCACCGCCGAATCTCCGTACCTGCTTCACCTTCTGGTTCGGCGTCGTGCTCGGCATGAACACCTTGCCGTGAATGCCAAGCGCGCGGCAGGAATAAGCGACGCCCTGGGCGTGGTTGCCCGCGCTTGCGCAGACGATTCCCCGTTTCCGGTCTTCCTCGGACAAGCTGCGAATCATATTGTAAGCCCCGCGGATTTTAAATGAACGGACAATCTGCAGGTCCTCCCGTTTTAGATAGACATTGCAATCATACTTGGCCGACAGCACCGCGTCGCGCTGCAGCGGCGTCCGCTGAACGACTTCCCGCAGCATATGGTGCGCGCGCACGATGTCTTCCAGCCCGACAATCCGGCCGTCCTTTTCCTTCATCGTTTCTCCCCGTTTCACTGTCTTGATTGGCGTTTCGTTGTCCCGCTTCTTGTAAAGATACTCTCCCCGCAAGGAATTTTCAAGCACCGGAAGGCTGTTGAAGCCTTCTTCCTTCAATTTCCTCAGGATAAACGCTTCACCTGTCCTCCAGACGCCTGATCGTATTTCATGGAGCCTGCAGACCACTGTGGAACGCCCGACTTATACATGCATGGATTTGCGCAAAAAATCCCGGCTGCCGCAGAAGCATTCTGCCGCAACCGGGAAGCTGCCATCAATCACGCCGGAGCTCGCAAGAGCATCAGGCTTTGAAGCGGGATACCGTGCCCAGAAGCGCGGCCGCGCCGCTGCGGATCTGCTCCATCTCCGCTACAATGCTGCCGGACTGGGCGATGATCTGTTCCGCGCCGGACGCAATGCTGCCGGCTCCTTCCGCCCCTTCGCTCGTGGCGGCTGTCGTCTCGCCAATGGCGCTTAACATGCTCTGGATGGACGCCAGGAGCTGCTCGGTCGTTGCGCTGAGGTCGGTGACGAGCTCCTCGACGTATCTGGCATCGTCGCTGTACTGGAAGCCCGTCTGCTGCATGGCGTCATAATCCCGCATGACCTGCTTGTCCACGAAGCTCAGCATGTCCTCCGCGCCTTCCACGAGACTGCCTACAGCGGCCACAACCGCTCCTGTTACCTCCATGATCTCGCTGACGGCGGTACGGGAGCTTTCGGACAGCTTCCGGATTTCTTCCGCCACAACGGCGAAGCCTCTGCCCGCCTCTCCTGCCCGAGCCGCTTCGATGGATGCGTTCAGCGAGAGCAGATTCGTCTGCGCGGCGATATCCAGAATGGCCGTTGTCAGCACCTTGATCTGCTCAATCGAAGCCGAATCCTCGATCGCCTTCCGCAGCTTCTCCTCGCTCTTGCCATAATGCCGCTCCGCCGCCGTTCTGGATTCCAGCGCCGATTCCTTGAGACTCTCGGCCCGGGCATTGATCTCCTTGGCCGAGCCCGCACCCTGATTGGCTTTGTCCGCGATCGCATGAATCGCATTCTCGATTTCAAGCGTGCTGGCATTAAGCTCCTGCATCGAGGCCGCCGACTGCTGCATGCCGGCGGATAATTCCTCGGTGATAGCTGAGATATCCGCTATACTGTCATCCAATGACGATACGTTGCCCTCCGTATTGTGTACAGCCTCCGAAATGCCGCGGGAGCTGTGCACAACCTCGCCAATCATCTTCTGCTGGGCCGCCACCATTTCATTGAAGCCGTTCACCAGAACCCCCATCTGCCCCTTAACCTGAAGAGAGGCCCGCGCCGTCAGATCGCCAGCCGCAGCTTTCTGGAAGGCTTCCGTCAGAACCGGAATCGGCTTCAGAATACTGCCGGACAGGAAGAAGAGCAGAAGACCGAGCACAACGACCGAACTGAGAATCGACAGCACGAAAATAAGCTGGAAGACTCTCAGTTGCTTCTCCGCATCACCCGCCGGTACAAGAAGGGCAACCGCCCATTGCTTGTCCACAGCGGGAGCATAGGATACATACATGGCATGACCGTCTATCTTGGTCTTGACGACGCCGGAGCCCCACTGCACCATCCGGTCGCCGACCGCCTTCCAGTCGGCTCCGAGATCGCTCATCTTCTTCATCAGAATATAGTCGCTGTCCGGATGGTAGATGAACGCCCCCGTCTTGTCGACCAGCAGGGCGTATCCGCTGCCTTTGTAGTTGAAATGCTTCAGCGTCTCGGTAATCTGCTGCGTGGAGATATCGGCGCCCGCCACACCGTTCAGCTTGCCGTTGTCATCAGTAATGGGCGCGCTGACCGTAACTACCATTTTGCCGGAAGTGACGTCGATGTAAGGATCGGTCACTGTTAATCCGTTGTTCTTCACCGTTGTGGCATACCAGCCACGTTCCTTCATATTATAGTCGGCCGGCGGCTCGAACTCGTCCTGCGTAATGAGCTTGTTGATGCCATCCAGCCCGATATACACATTTAGCAGATCCTTGTTGCTCTCCTTCATGAAGGTAAGCGAACGGATCAGCTCGCTGTACCCTTTGGTTGTCTTAACATTGTCGGCGGATGTAACGCCCTTAATATAATCCCGGATGTACGCGTTGGCCCCGATCGATTGCACGTTGTCTCCCGCTGGCTGAAGCAACTCCGTCACCTTCGAGGCGATCTGCATTTTCTCATAGTTCAGAGACTGGTTGAGATCTTCCACGATGATACTCTTCGCCCGGTTATAAATCACACTCGACATTACTAGAAGAATCAGTACAGCCGCCGCAATAACCGACAGGAACAGCTTTCTGCGAATACCCATTTCCGTGAAGCCACCAAGGGCTTGCTTCCATCTGCTTCGGAAGTCTGGCGATTTCTTAGGACCATCCCCGGAAGGGTCCGGTCCGGCAGCGCGCCGATTCCGCTTAGCCTCGTCTTCCCCGAGTCTTGGCGTCAGCAGACGTTTAAGTCCGGATTTCCCCGTTCCGGATGGACGCGTCTCCCCTTGTTCTTTCCCCTCATTATGCAGTTCTTCGGTTGGCGTTACCTTTTGTACCATAGTCATCCCGCCTTCGGCATTCATAAATGATAAAAATGTTAATTTTTTCAGAAAACCATTTGAGTTTTCTTCTTTATCTAGCACAAATGCACCTCATTCCTCCAGCCGTTTCCGGCTGCAGCCGAACAAAGTGTAGCTGCTCAAATTAGGTTTTCTATAACTAAGCCGATAATTAAGAATATCGGAACTCAAATATCCGATTTTAATGGTATGTCAGGTTTTCTCTCAGAAGTAGTGTCTAAAATATGTACAAGCGGGATGATAACGAAATTAATGGCATGAGGATAACGGCCTGGTGGTATTTCTTGGCGGACAAGAGCGTTTTCGGGGAGTATAGAGCCGCATTTTTAAACAAGAAGTTTATAAATATTTGTTTCTATGCTTTGCACATAAATTTATGGAGTGATACCATATGCTCCTATTTGAATGATGCAGCATGCTAATTTCAAAAAAAGCCTCTACCCCAAGGGTAAAGGCTTTTGTTTTGGTCATTTTATGGAAGAGCTCTACTGCTTCAGCATCCATTTCAGCAGCTCCGGCACGCTTGTCCACAGCCGGGAATGAAGAATGACGTACCAGACCGCCTCGTTCGCATCCCCTACACCGATATAATCCGGCAGGCTGTGCGGCAGCATCCGGGCTCCCAGCAAATAATCCGGAACATGCTTGTTCACGCCCTGGGCTACCCGGTACAGCATTTTCAGCCGGGCGGTTGCACCGTGGCGTTTGAACTCCAGCACCATCCGGTCATAGGCATAAGCCGCAGCCTGGTCATCTTCGGCAAAGTGTTCGAGCCGTTCTTCCGCTTCATCAAGCCGGTTGTCATACAGATATACGGCGGGCAGCAGATAGCGAGACCCCGTATGATCATCAGAATCAATCTCCAGAATATGCTCCAGCATGGCAGCAGCCTCTTTCGTCTTCCCGCCGAACCAGCAGGACTCCGCATAGCTGTGGCAGAGCCGCACATACGGCCGGGCTTCGGGAATGACCCAGAACAAGCCTTTGGCCTCCTGGAAGAGATCCTCGCCCAGCTTGCGTCTTCCGGCTTCGATACCGCTACGGATCAGGTCTCTCGCCTCGGATTCGTCTTGCGCTTCTTCGGCCAGAATCGCATAAGCCTCCATACGGTCCGGGTCGAGCTCAAGCACCGCCCGGGCGAACTGCACCCTTGATTTCGGCGAGCCGGCCAGCACCGCTCTGTCCAGCAGCTCCTCGGCCTTCTCCGATGCATCGCCTTTCAATGAAGCGATAACGATCTCGGACGGAAGCATTTCATTGGTTTCTCCGATTTCATATTCCTCCATGTATGCCGTCAGTTCCTTGAAACGACGGGCAACCGTTGCTGCCGTCACCTCATATTTCAGGGCAAGGTCTCCCTGGGTAATCATGAAGCCGTATTCCTCGGACAGCAAATACTCAATCGCCGCGCAGAAGGCGCCTTCCTTCTTGACGACAGGCTTCACCATGCGCGAATAGCCGTTCCAGAGCATCAGTCCTTCCGCAATAAGCTCCTTGTCATATTCAGCTTTCATTTGCTCGATCAGCGTGAGTCCCAGCTGCTGATGGGACGGATGCTCCCATTCAAGCTCGCGGGAGACCATCTTTCTCAGCTTGGGCAGCGTAAGCTTCAGTTCCTTCGCAGGCGCTTTGGCTTCTGCGATTGCCACCGGCCCCGACTCAAGCGGGGCCACCGTTCCGACTGCTACGGGCTCTGCCGGCAAGACGACGACATCCTGGTTCGCGCTCCATGCCGCCTTGTCGGCTTCCATGCAGCACTTTTTATATTTTTTTCCGCTTCCGCAAGGACACGGCTCATTTCTTCCGATCTTACTCAAAACTGATTCCTCCTTAAATCTTTACAGCACAGGCAAACAGCCCACCCCGATATGTATGCTCTCTCTGGACTTTCGTTTATCATTATAGCATTTCAGCATTCAAGGATAAACGCCTTATGGCGTCCTTAGACGCCGTGCGTTTACCGAGAAATAGAAGGCGATGATAAGTGCGAAGCTTATTCATTCTTATATTTAAAAAGGGCCTCTCCATATTTGGAAAGACCCTTCATTCTGTATATATCCGTACATTTTCCCCCGTACGAATGCTATTATAGCATCTCAATCCCGGCTTGTCAGTCTTTTTTCGGGACTTTTAACATAAAAATTTGTGAAATCTGTGAGGCACACGACATACAACCGTTATCCCTCTAGACCAGGGCTTTGGCCGCAATGTCGCTGCGGTTCTGCTTGCCTTCGAATGCAATCTTGCCCGCAGCCTCATAGGCGGCGGCGCGAGCTTCTGCGATTCCGGCTCCCCGGCCTACAACGCCCAGCACCCGGCCTCCGCTGGTCACTACGCGGCCGCCTTCGTCAAAGGCCGTTCCCGCATGAAAAATAAGTCCATCTTGTCCAGCCTCCTCCAGCCCCTCGATCGGAAGCCCATTCTTATAAGAGCCCGGATAGCCCGCCGAAGCCAGCACGACGCAGACCGCCGCTTCCTCGCTCCACTCGATGTTCATCTCCCCGAGCCGTCCTTCGATGGCCGCCTCGAAAATATCCAGCAGATCGCTCTTCAGTCTCGGCAGCACGACTTGAGTCTCCGGGTCGCCAAAACGGGCGTTGAACTCCACCGTCTTCGGCGTTCCGTCCGGAGAGATCATCAGTCCCGCGAACAGCACTCCGCGGAAAGGACGTCCCTCGGACACCATCGCCTTGGCCGTCGGCTTGATGATCGTCTCGATCGACTGCTCGATAATCGCACTGTCAATATGCGGAAGCGGGGAGTACGTTCCCATTCCGCCCGTGTTCGGTCCCTTGTCGCCGTCAAAGACCGGCTTATGGTCCTGCGCCGCCGGCATTGGCAGCACAGTCTCGCCGTCCACGAAGGCCAGGATCGACATCTCCTGCCCGGCAAGGAATTCCTCAATGACGACCTGGCTTCCGGCTTCGCCGAACACGCGGGACACCATCATATCCTGAAGCGCCTGCTCGGCCTCTTCTCTGGAGTAAGCAACCGTCACGCCCTTGCCTGCGGCAAGGCCGTCCGCCTTGATCACAACCGGAATCGGCTGCTCCCGAAGGTAAGCCAGCGCCTCTTCATACTCCGTGAACTTGCGGTAAGCAGCGGTTGGAATATTATATTTTTGCAGCAGATCCTTCATGAAAGCCTTGCTGCCTTCGATCTCCGCCGCGTTCTTGCGCGGGCCGAAGACGCGCAGGCCTTCGCCCTCCAGATGGTCCACAATCCCTGCGGCCAGCGGATCATCCGGGCCTATCACGACAAGCCCGACTTGCTTCTCCTTGGCAAAAGCCGCCTGCTTGTCGAACTCGAACACGCCGATCGGCACGCATTCCGCAATCTGCGCGATCCCGGCATTGCCGGGCGCGCAGTAAATTTTGTCCGCTCTGGGGCTCTTGGACAGGCTCCAGCATATGGCATGCTCCCGTCCGCCGCCTCCGATAACCAAAATATCCATGGTTCTTTACAACCTCCGGTCGGTTCTAGTGTTTAAAGTGACGAACGCCGGTGAAGACCATCGCAATGCCATGCTCATTCGCCGCTTTGATGGATTCCTCGTCACGGACGGAACCGCCCGGCTGGATGATGGCGGTGATTCCCGCTTTGGCTGCTTCCTCCACCGTATCGCCCATCGGGAAGAACGCGTCGGATGCCAGCACGGCGCCCTTCGCTTTATCTCCCGCCTGCTCAATGGCGATCTTCGCGGAGCCTACGCGGTTCATCTGTCCCGCTCCGACGCCAACTGTCATGTTGTCTGCAGCCAGCACAATCGCATTGGACTTCACATGCTTCACGACCTTCCAGCCGAACAGCAGCTGCTTCAGCTCTTCTTCGGTTGGCTTCCGGTCGGTAACAACCTGCAGGTCATCCGCCGCGATGGAATGCACGTCGCTGTCCTGTACAACCATTCCGCCTTCGACGGTCGTGATAACCAGGCTGCTCTTGCGGTCGGCCGCCGCGCCCAGCTCGCTGATCTTCAGCAGGCGGATGTTCTTCTTCTTCGTGAGAATCTCAAGCGCTTCATCGGTGAACCCGGGAGCCAGAACGATCTCCAGGAAGATATCCTTCAAGAGATTCGCCGTATCGGAATCAATATAGCGGTTCGCAGCCACAATGCCGCCGAAGATGGAGACCGGGTCGGCATCATAGGCTTTTTGGAACGCATTCAGAATGCTCTCGCCCACACCCACTCCGCAAGGGTTCATATGCTTCACGGCAACGACAGCCGGTTCATCAAATTCCTTGACGATCTGCAGTGCCGCGTTGGCGTCATTAATATTGTTGTAGGACAGCTCCTTGCCGTGCAGCTGCTCGGCTGTCGTCAGCGATGCGCCGGACGCCAGCGGCTTGCGGTAGAACGCTGCTTTCTGATGCGGATTCTCTCCATAGCGCAGGTCCTGGATCTTCTCATAAGTAACGGTAAAGCGCTCCGGCAGCGGATCGCCGGTCACGTTCGACAGATAATCGGAAATCAGGGCGTCGTATGCCGCCGTGTGGCGGAAGACTTTGGCCGCAAGCCGTTTGCGGGTTTCAAGCGTCGTGTCGCCGCCGGCGCGAATTTCTTCCAGCACCTGCCCGTAGTCGGCCGAATCGACCACTACACTGACGAAAGCATGGTTCTTCGCCGCCGAACGCAGCATGGTCGGTCCGCCGATGTCGATGTTCTCGATCGCTTCCTCATAAGTAACATCCGGTTTGGCGATGGTTGCGGCAAAAGGATACAGATTAACAACGACAAGGTCGATGTAATCCAGGCCCAGTTCCTTCATCTGGCGCGTATGCTCTTCGTTGTCGCGTACAGCCAACAGTCCGCTGTGCACTGCCGGATGCAGCGTCTTCACGCGGCCATCCATAATCTCCGGGAAGCCTGTTACGTCAGAAATGCCGATAACCGGCACGCCTTCCTTGGCGAGAAGGGTGCTCGTTCCGCCCGTCGAAATGATCTCAACACCAAGACTCGACAGCTCGCGGCAAAAATCCACGATGCCCTGTTTGTCCGATACGCTGACCAGCGCTCTTTTGATACTCACTTTGTATAATCCTCCTCCATATTGACCTGCTGTTGGCTGTTAACGGGATAAAACATGAACTGTATCAATCATTAAGGGAAACGATGAACCGACATTCACCCGATGAATGAACGGAATGAATCAGCATTCTCCGGGCACCTCCACCCGCTAGGATTCAAGCCGGGGCGGCAGTTTGGCATACAGCTCCCGACAGGAGGCGCTGCGGTATTTCCCGAGAAATATCGAAGCTGCATTCATCTCTGTCGAAAAAGCCTCAAGTCTCGCGGCATGTCCGCCTTTACTCTGCTTATTCGTCAGGGCTCGCGGTTATGACCGCAAGCGCGCCTTCTCGTATCCATCGTATCGATGACGTTGGTTTAGGCCCGGATTGTCGCCACTCGGCCTTCCAGCGTGACCCGGCCAGCGGCGAACGCCGCGACCACCTCAGGGTAGAGCTCATATTCGACCTCATGAATGCGCTGCGCCAGCGTATCCGCCGTATCGCCGTCTTCCACGGCAACGGCGCGTTGCGCGATAACCGGACCTGTATCCATGCCGCCATCGACAAAATGCACCGTCACGCCCGTCAGCTTCACGCCGTATTCCAGCGCCTGCCCGATCGCGTCCTTGCCGGCAAAGGCCGGAAGCAGCGACGGGTGGATGTTCACAATCCGGCCCGCGTACGGTTCCAGCAGGACCGGGGTGATCAGCCGCATATATCCGGCCAGCACGATCAGGCCGATCTCACGACGCCGCAGTTCCTCTACAATCTGCTCCTCGTATTCCTTGCGGCTTGCAAATTCCTTGGGCCGAAGCAGCAGCGAGGGAATTCCTGCTTCCTCCGCCCGCTTCGCCACCGGCGCTTCAGGCCGGTCGGATACGAGCAGCTCAATCCGCCCGCCCCCAAGCCGTCCTTCTTCCTGCGCCTTCGCCAGCGCCGCAAAATTGCTGCCCGTTCCCGAGGCGAACACGGCGATCCGGCTGAAATCCATCATACTTCGGCTCCCTTAAAGGTAACCTTTCGTTCGCCTTCCGTTACGGCGCCGATGACATACGCTTCCTCGCCGCTGTCCTTCAGCAGCTTGAGAGCTTCGTCCGCTTGCGCCGAGTCCACCACCAGCACGAGTCCGATGCCCATGTTGAAAGTGGTGAACATGTCGCGGTTGCTCACGCCTCCCTTGCTCTGCAAGAGGCCAAAGACCGGCAGAATCGGCCAGGAGCCGTATTCGATCTGCACGTTCACGCCTTCCGGAAGCGTACGCGGGATGTTCTCGATGAAGCCTCCGCCCGTAATATGCGCCATCCCCTTCACCTGAATACGCTCCAGCAGGGCGAGCAATGGCTTCACATAGATTTTGGTCGGAGCCAGCAGCACATCGGCCAGAGGCGCGCCCAGTTCAGGCAGCACTTCATCCAGGCCATATCCGCCTTCTCCGTCCAGCAAAAGCTTGCGAACCAGCGAGAACCCGTTGCTATGCACGCCGCTCGACGCAAGTCCGATGACTGTATCGCCGGGCTTGATGCTCTCGCCTGTCACCAGCTTGGCTTTGTCCGCCACGCCGACTGTGAAGCCGGCGATGTCGTACTCGCCTTCCGCGTACATGCCCGGCATTTCCGCCGTCTCGCCGCCGATCAGCGCACAGCCCGCCTGATAGCAGCCTTCGGCGATGCCCGACACGATGGCTTCGATCTTCTCTGGCACGACCTTGTCGCAGGCCAGATAATCGAGGAAGAAGAGCGGCTCCGCGCCCTGCACGACGATATCGTTCACGCACATGGCGACCGCATCGATGCCGATCGTATCGTGGCGGTCCGCCGCGAAGGCGATCTTCAGCTTCGTGCCGACGCCGTCGGTTCCCGATACGAGCACCGGCTCCTCGTATTTATCCTTATTCAGGCCGAACAGGGCGCCGAAGCCGCCCAGCTCCGTCATAACCTCCGGACGGAACGTGCGCTTCACATGCTTCTTCATCCGTTCAACCGCTTCATTGCCCGCCGCAATATCGACACCGGCGTTTTTATAAGCTTCCGACACTTGGACACCTCATTTCAAGTAGTGGGGGGAGAGATTCCGATCAGAGCCGCCACTTGCGCGGACAGCTTGGACTTCCGATCGCTGTTATAGTTGGATTTCCTTATTGAACCGCCAAGCGGTTGAAATCCAACTATAAAGGCGAACGCTATCGCTTCTCCAGTTCCAATCTTCCTCTTCGTGGCGCCTCCTCCTGAATCGTAGGAGGAGCAGCATAAGAGCCGGGCGCCTCTATTCAGGCGCCCCGGCTCCAAAGGCGAGGCCGGCCAGCGCATTCGCGTAGCGAACAGGTTAAGGCCGGCCAAGCCCCCTGCGGCGACCCGAAGGAGCCGCAGAGATCTGATCCGCATACGAAGCAGCGGACCTTCGCAACTGCCGAGACCGGCCAACGCATTCGCGAAGCGAACAGGCTGGGGCCGGTCGAGCAACCCTGCGGCGACCCGAAGGAGCCGCAGCACGCTGCGCCACCAAAGCGTGTCCCAGCCTTCCGCGCCAGCGGAAGGCTGGGACGGACGCGCTCAGCGCTCGAACATCGCTCACCATCGTTACAAACCAAACACCATTCCGCCAAAAATTCCGGGTGGCCGGAGGGCCGGGGCCCTCCGGGGTCCCCCTGGCAGGGGGATTTAGGGGGTGGTCCCCAATTAGCAGCCGCAGCCTTCCTTCTCTTGCCCGCCGAAATCAACCTGCGTCGGGTAATCATTGTCGAAGCAGGACAGGCACAGTCCACCTTTGTAATCGCCGGCGTTGCCGCCGCCGATGGACTGAATCAGTCCTTCAGGCGACAGGAATGACAGGGAGTCGGCGTTGATTTCCTTCCGCATCTCTTCGATGGACTGGCGGGAAGCGATCAGCTCCCGCCGGTCCGGCGTATCGATGCCGTAGAAACACGGGTTCTTGAAGGGCGGCGATGTAATCCGCACATGCACCTCGGTAGCGCCCGCCTCACGCAGCAGATTGACGATCCGCCGCGAGGTCGTGCCGCGCACGATGGAGTCGTCGATCATGACGACCCGCTGGCCTTCGACGACGCGCCGGACGGCGCTGAGCTTCATCTTGACGCCCTGCTCGCGCAGCTCCTGGCTGGGCTGGATAAAGGTCCGGCCCGTGTATTTGTTCTTGATCAGTCCGAGCTCATACGGAATGCCCGTCTGCTCCGCGTAGCCGATGGCAGCGGAGATGCTGGAATCCGGCACGCCGGTTACGATGTCGGCATCGACGAAGCCTTCCAGCGCCAGGCGGCTGCCCATCCGCTTGCGCGCGGCATGCAGATTGGAGCCGTTCATGTCGCTGTCCGGGCGCGCGAAGTAGATATACTCCATCGCGCAGAGCGCCTTGCGCGCCGGCTCGGCGAAGCGGTCCTCCGTGAGGCCGTTCTCGTCCAGAATCAGCATCTCGCCCGGCTGAATGTCGCGGACCAGCTCCGCGCCAATCGTCTCAAGCGCGCAGGATTCGGAGGCGAAAATATACGCCTCGCCAACCCGTCCCATCACGAGCGGCCGCAGGCCGTTCGGATCGGAAGCGACGAGCAGCTTGTCGTTCGTCATCAGCAGGAACGCGAAGCCCCCCACCAGCTGGCGGAGCGCATCCTTGGCCGCTTCGACGAACTCCTTCGGCGAACGGGCGATGAGATGCGCCAGCACCTCGGTGTCGCTCGTCGTCTGGAAGATCGAGCCGCTGCTCTCCAGCTGACGCCGGATTACAGGCTCGTTCACGATGTTCCCGTTCGTCGCGATCGCGAGATCGCCGTCGCGGTATTTGAAGACCAGCGGCTGCGCATTCGTCAGCCGGCTGTCGCCGCTGGTGGAATAGCGGACATGTCCGATGGACATGTCGCCGACCAGCGACTGTATTTTATCCTTATCAAAAACTTCTTTAACCAGACCCATGCCCCGGTGATAATTGAAATCCCTGCCGTTCGCGACGCAGATTCCCGCGCTCTCCTCGCCGCGGTGCTGCAGCGCGTGCAGGCCGTAATAGGACATGGAAGCGGCTTCCGGGTGTCCGTAGACCCCGAATACGCCGCATTCTTCCTTGAGTGTGTCGAATATGTCTCCCGAGCCCGTACCTTCATTGTAAAAGTCGCCGGTCCACAGGAGGTGTTCTCCCTGCTTGTTCCCGGTCTTTATTTCATAAGACATGGAATAGCATCCTCCCAAATGGTGGTCAGCTCCGATACCGGTTCGTCCAGCGCGGAAGCGCCGTCCAGATGCACCCGCAGACGCTCTCCGCCGACCGTTCCGATGTTCTCGACCGGTACGCCGGCAGCTTCGATGCAGGCGCGAAGCTCTTCGGCCTTGGCGCTTGCAGCCGTCAGCAGGATGCGCGATTGGCTCTCGCTGAACAGCGCCACATCGGAACGCAGTCCGTTTGCGGACAGCTCAACATTCGCGCCGACACGGCCGCTGATGCAGCTCTCGGCCAGTGCGGCTGCAAGGCCGCCTTCGGACAGGTCATGCGCCGACGCCACAAGCCCTTTCTTGATCGCGCCAAGCACGGCGTCAAGCAGCTTGCGCTCGGTGGCGAGGTCGATCGCCGGCGGGCGTCCTTCCGTTACGCCGTGAACGGCGTATTGGAACTCGCTGCCGCCAAGCTCTGCGAAGGTGTCGCCGAGCAGCAGAATCTGATCTCCCTCGTTCTTGAAGCCCTGAGTTGTGATATGATCCGTATCTTCAACAAGTCCGACCATGCCGACGACCGGCGTCGGGTAGATCGCACCGGTAGCATTTTCATTATAGAGACTGACGTTGCCGCCAATAACCGGGGTCTCCAGCACGCGGCAGGCTTCCGCCATGCCGTCTACGGCGCGTTCCATCTGCCAGAAAATATCCGGCTTCTCGGGACTGCCGAAATTCAGGTTGTCGGTGATTGCAAGCGGCTGTCCGCCGGAGCAGACGATGTTGCGCGCAGCTTCAGCAGTCGCGATTTTGCCACCGACTTCCGGGTCCAAATACACAAAGCGACCGTTGCAGTCCGTCGTCATCGCCAGACCTTTGCGTGTGCCGTGAATCGTCACGACCGCAGCGTCAGAGCCTGGACGAACCGCCGTACTGGTGCGGACCATATAGTCGTACTGGTTATAAATCCATGCCTTGCTCGCTACTGTCGGAGAGGCCAGCACTTTTTTCAGCGCACCGCCCAGATCCTTCACTTCTTCGTAGCGAAGCGTATCAACGGAGGCGTTCTCCTCGTAGTAGGCAGGTACGGCAGAAGGTTTGTTATATACCGGGCACTCGTCCACGAGTGCTGTTACCGGCATGTCGCCGACAACTTCGCCGTGATGGAACAGCTTCAGACGGCCGTCGTCCGTAACCTTGCCGACCTTGCAGCAGATGACGCCCCAGCGGTCGAAGATTTCCTGAGCCTGGGCTTCATCCTTCGGCTCAACGACGAACAGCATGCGTTCCTGGGATTCCGAGAGCATCATTTCGTAAGGCGTCATGCCTTCCTCACGCTGCGGAACCTGATCAAGATACAGCTCCAGGCCGTTGCCCGCCTTGCTCGCCATTTCCGAGCTGGAGCAGGTCAGACCCGCCGCGCCCATGTCCTGAATACCGAGCACGATGCCGCTGTCGATCAGTTCAAGACAGGCTTCCATAACGAGCTTCTCCATGAACGGGTCGCCGACCTGAACAGCCGAACGTTTCTCTTCCGACTCTTCGCTCAGCTCGACCGATGCGAAGGTTGCGCCGTGAATGCCGTCACGCCCCGTTGGCGGGCCGACATAGAACACGGGGTTGCCGACGCCTTTGGCGACGCCGCGCTGAATCTTGTCATGATCGATCAGGCCGACGCACATAGCGTTGACGAGTGGATTGCCGTCATAGCTGTCGTCGAACATCACCTCGCCGCCGACCGTCGGAATACCGATACAGTTGCCATAGCCTGCGATGCCGGATACGACATGCTCGAACAGATATTTCGTCCGTTCGCTCTCCAGTTTGCCAAATCGCAGGGAGTTCAGGACGGCGACCGGTCTTGCGCCCATCGAAAAAATATCGCGGATAATCCCGCCCACGCCCGTCGCCGCGCCCTGATACGGCTCAACGGCGGATGGATGGTTGTGGCTCTCGATTTTGAACACAACAGCCTGGTTGTCGCCGATATCTACAATACCCGCGCCTTCGCCCGGTCCCATGAGGACCTTCGGTCCGCTGATCGGGAACCGCTTCAGCAGCGGCTTCGAGTTCTTGTAGGCGCAGTGCTCGGACCACATTACGCTGAACACGCCGATTTCCGTATAGTTCGGAAGGCGTCCCATGAATCCGCAGATCAGCTCGTATTCGCTGTCCGACACGCCGAACTGGCTGTAAATCTTCTGATCCTTAATCTGCTCCGCAGTCGGTTCCTTAACGGACACTTGCTGTGCCATGCGAATCCCTCCAGGTCTTCAAAATTGAGGTGAACATCCGTTTGCCGTCCTCGGAGCCCAGCAGGGTGCTGACTGCGCGTTCCGGATGGGGCATCATGCCGACGACGTTGCCCTTTTTATTACAGATCCCCGCAATGTCGGCCAGAGAGCCGTTGGGGTTATTGGTATAGGTGAAGACGATCTGGTTATTTGCTTTCAGCTCGGCCAGCGTTTCTTCATCGCAGTAGTAGTTGCCTTCTCCGTGAGCGATCGGAATGATGATTTCTTCGCCTTCGGCGAAGTCGGTCGTAAACGGGGTTGTGTTATTCACAACCTTAAGCGTTGTATCGTGACATCGGAATTTCATCGAATTGTTGCGGAGCAGCGCGCCCGGAAGCAGACCCGCCTCGGTTAGAATCTGGAAGCCGTTGCAGATGCCAAGGACGAATTTGCCCTCTTCAGCCGCCTTCGCCACCTCGTTCATCACCGGAGCGAAGCGCGAAATCGCGCCGCAGCGCAGATAGTCGCCGTAAGAGAAACCGCCGGGAACGAGAATGCAGTCATAAGCCGACAGGTCGGTAGTCGTGTGCCACACGTAATCGACTGGCTCGCCGAGCGTATCTTGCACTGCTTTGTAGCAGTCGATATCACAGTTGGAGCCGGGGAACACAAGCACAGCAAATTTCATGAAGTTACGCCTCCAATTCGTATCGGTAATCCTCGATCACCGTGTTGGCCAGCAGCTTCTCGCACATCTCCTTCAGACGCGCGCCTGCTTCCTCGCGGTTGTCGGTATCCAGAGTCAGCTCCATGTACTTGCCGATGCGCACGCTCTCCGCTTCCTGAAAGCCCATGGAATGCAGCGCTCCCTGTACAGCTACGCCCTGGGGATCCAGCACGCTTTTTTTAATGGTGACATATACCGTCGCTTTTAACATACTTTCTCGTTCCTCCTAAGAATTTAATCCCCCAAAAGTGACGAATCACCTGGGAGTTTATTCCGATTACTTTTGGGGGGGCCCCCGTAAACCCACATTCTCCCGAACAGTGACGTATCACTAGGGAGCATTCTCCGATTACTTCCATCTAAAAAAATTCAGTTCAGCCCGTGCCCCGTCAGACGGCGGTAAATGTCCAGATAGCGGCTGCTCGTCTCCTCAACCACCTCGGCCGGAAGCGGGTCCGGCGTGCTGTTCTTATCCCATGAGGAGGAAGCCAGATACGTACGTACCGGCTCCTTGTCCATGCTGTCGATTTCAATATCCAGCGCGTACTTGTCCTTGGCCCAGAACCGGGAAGCGTCCGGCGTAAAAATCTCGTCGATCAAGATCACCTTGCCGTCCAGCACCCCGAATTCGAACTTGCAGTCCGCCAGCAGAATGCCGCGCTCCGCGCAGTAGCTCTCGGCAAAAGCGTACAGCTTCAGGCTCTTCTCCTTCAGCTCGTCCGCCAGCTCCGCTCCAACCAGCTCCCGCATTTGCTCGAACGGAATGTCTTCGTCATGGCCGACATCATTCTTCGCCGCAGGCGTGAAGATCGGCTCTGCCAGTTTCGCATTCTTGCGCAGTCCCTCCGGCAGCTTGATGCCGTTCACTGCTCCGGTCTGCTGATACTGCCGCCAGCCGCCGCCCGTGATATAGCCCCGGACCACACATTCGATGTCCACGCGTTCCGCCTTGCGCACCACCATGATCCGGTTCTTCAGCAGCTCCCGGTTCTCTTCCTTGACGATGCCTTCCAGACGGTTCACATCGATATGCACCACATGATTCTCCAGCAAATTCTTCGTCTGGCCGAACCAGAACGCGCTCAGCCGGTTCAGCACATTGCCTTTGTCCGGCACGGCCGGCTCCAGCACGTAATCGAATGCCGAGATCCGGTCGGTCACGACGATCAGCATATGCTCTCCCAGATCATACAGCTCGCGCACCTTGCCTTTGTACAGCAGCGGAGCGTCAATCAAATCTACCGCGGTCGAGACGGTCGCTTGTGTCATGGCTGTTCCTCCCCATCCTTCTATCAGTCTATATCAGGCCCAATCTGCGGAAGATCGTATCCACATTCTTCAGATGCCAGGACGGATTGAACGCGTCCGCGATTTCCTCCGGACTCAGCACTTCTGTAATTTCCGGCGTTTCCTCGATAATGTCGCGGAACTGGCGCTGTGTCTCCCACGCCTGCATGGCGCGGGGCTGCACGGTGTCGTACGCCTGCTCGCGGCTGAAGCCCTTGTCGATGAGCTTCGTCAAGACGCGGCCGGAGAACGGCACGCCATACGTGCGCTCCATGTTGCGCTTCATGTTCTCCGGGAATACGGTCAGGTTCTTCACGATGTTGCCGAAGCGGTTCAGCATGTAGTTGAGCAGCATCGTCGCATCCGGGAGAATGATCCGTTCCACCGAGGAATGCGAGATGTCGCGCTCATGCCAGAGCGGCACGTTCTCGTAAGCTGTCATCATATGCCCGCGAATGACGCGGGACAGGCCGGAGATGTTCTCGCAGCCGATCGGGTTGCGCTTGTGCGGCATGGCCGAGGAGCCTTTTTGACCTTTGGCAAAAGCTTCCTCCACCTCGCGCACCTCGCTCTTCTGCAGCGCGCGGATTTCCGTCGCGAACTTATCCATTGAGGTCGCGATCAGCGCCAGTGTTGCCATATACTCGGCATGGCGGTCACGCTGCAGCGTCTGCGTCGAGATCGGCGCCGGGCTTGTGCCCAGCTTCTTGCAGACGAACTCTTCCACGAACGGGTCGATGTTGGCGTAGGTGCCGACCGCGCCGGAGATTTTGCCGAACTGGACGCCGTTCGCCGCATGGCGGAACCGCTCCAGATTGCGTTTCATTTCTTCATGCCACAGCGCCATCTTGAGGCCGAAGGTTGTCGGCTCGGCATGTACGCCGTGGGTACGGCCCATCATCGGCGTATCCTTGTAGGCGATCGCTTTGTCCTTCAGGATGTCGATGAAGTTCAGGAGATCCTTCTCCAGAATCTCGTTGGCCTGGCGCAGCAAATAACCGAGCGCCGTGTCCACGACATCGGTAGAGGTCAAGCCATAGTGCACCCATTTGCGTTCTGCTCCGAGACTCTCGGACACCGCGCGCGTGAAGGCGATAACGTCATGGCGAGTCTCCTGCTCGATTTCATAGATGCGGTCGATGTCGAATTTCGCGTTCTTCCGCAGCTCTACCGTGTCTTCCTTCGGAATGACGCCAAGCTCCGCCCACGCTTCACAGGCGCACAGCTCCACTTCCAGCCATGCCTTGAATTTATTCTCCTCGGTCCAGATAGCCCGCATTTCCGGTCTGCTGTAACGTTCGATCATATGATTTCAGTTCCTCCAAAGGTTAGTGTGCTCCACCCAGGCCAGCGCAGCCGCCGTATCCTTGCAGAGCAGGTTGATATGACCCATCTTGCGGCCTGTCTTGCTCTCGGTCTTGCCATATATATGAAGCTTCGGGATTACCCCAAGCTGATTTGCTTCTTTATCATCCCCGCAAAAACGCGCGGCCGCCCCTTCCAGATGCTGGCCCAGCACATTCACCATGACCACCGGCGTCAGCAGCTCTGTCTCTCCGAGCGGCAGATTGCACACCGCCCGGACATGCTGCTCGAACTGCGAGGTGGCGCAGGCATCCATCGTGTAATGGCCGGAGTTATGCGGCCGGGGCGCCAGCTCGTTAACGAACAGCTCCCCGTCTTCCGTCACGAACATTTCCACAGCCAGCAAGCCGACGGCGTTCAGCCCGGCGACCAGCGTCTCTGCCAGCTTCTGCGCTCTCCGCTGAATGTCTTCAGCGATGCGGGCCGGCACGATGGACAAGTGCAGAATGTTGTTCACATGGATGTTCTCCGCCGGCGGGAAGCTCTTGACCTCGCCGCGCGGGCTGCGCGCCGCAATGACGGAAATTTCGCACCGGAACGGTACGAATTTCTCCAGCACGAGCGGCGCATCTTCAGAGGAGCGGGCCTCCCCTGCGGCCGCTCCGGAGACCGCGCCGCCTCCGTCAGCGGCGCCGGCACGTTCCGGCGCAAGCCGCCGGAACGCGTCCTCCAGGCCATCCTCGCTCCGCAGGACGGCCTGGCCCTTACCGTCATACCCGCCGGTGACGGTCTTGAGCACCGCCGGCAGGCCGAGCTCCGCGGCCGCCGCCTTGAGGTCCGCAAGGCTCGCCACCTTGCGGTAGGGGGCCACAGGGACGCCTGCGGCTTCTATGGCGGCCTTCTCGCGCAGCCGATGCTGCGTCGTGTACAGCAGCGCACTGCCCTGCGGCACGTACGATTCCTCTTCCAGCAGCGCGGCCACGCCAGCGTCGACGTTCTCGAACTCGTACGTGATCACATCGGCCCGCTGCGCCAGCTCGCGGGCGGCCTTGATGTCGTCATAAGCCGCCACGATCTGCGGCGAGACCTGCCCGCAGGGCGCGTCCTGCGTCGGGTCCAGCGACACGAAGCGGTAACCCATGGCGCTGCCGGCGAGCGCCATCATGCGCCCGAGCTGGCCGCCGCCCAGCACGCCGACGGTCGCCCCCGGCGCAATCACGCGGTCAAAGGACGGCTTCCCGTCCTTCGTCGCCGCAGCCTCACTCCGGGTCTCGCGCTCCGCCGGTTCCGTCACGGCATTGCCGCCCTGCGCTCCCGCTTCCTGCGTCTGCCCGCCGCGAAGCTTCTCTGCGCCGGCCCCTGCAGTTCCTTCGTCCGGCTTTAGCATCCGCTGCGGCTCCAGCATCCCGTAAGCGTCTCTCATAATTCACTGCTGCTTTCCAGCACTTCGTCACGGATGGCATCCCGGCGGCGCTGCGCCCGCTTTGCCGTCTCGGGATCGAAGGCGCCGATTATCTGAGCAGCCAGCAGCCCGGCATTGACCGCGCCCGCCTTGCCGATCGCCACTGTTGCGACCGGAATGCCGCCCGGCATCTGCACGATCGAGAGCAGCGAATCCAGGCCGTTCAGCGCCTTGGACTGGACCGGCACCCCGATCACGGGAAGCATCGTCTTCGCGGCAACCATTCCCGGAAGATGCGCCGCTCCTCCGGCTCCGGCTATGATTACCCGGAGTCCCCGTCCCGCGGCCTCTTCCGCGTAGCGGAACATGAGATCCGGCGTGCGGTGCGCGGAGACAACCTTTTTCTCATACGGAATCTCCAGCTCCTCCAGCACCTCGCAAGCGTGCCGCATTGTCTCCCAGTCCGATTTGCTGCCCATGATGACACCTACCTGAACCGACATGTCTCAACCTGCCTTCCGTTCATATGAATGTGAATCAGCTCCTGTTTCTATCTTGACCCATTTCGCTATAGTTTTCCATCCCAAGCATGAAAAAAAGCCCGATTCCCAAACAAAATTCGTGGGGAACTCGGACTAACGGCGGTAAGCGAGACGTCTTCCTTCTCACCTTAATCAAGGAGAGACAGGAAAAAGGACAGCATCATGAGTTGCGGCCCCTGCCGCTTCACGATGTCGCCTTGCGTCTTCACTTTCTCCGTAGTCCGGAAATTTACGGTTCCCGGGTAGAAACTTCCGGGCCTTATTCCCGGATTTATACGAGCTGTGAATGTCTTCAGTTTAACAATCCCCTACACAGGATGTCAACTCAAACCCGAACATTGTCAAATATCAATGACAAAACGTTCGCTTTTGGCAATATTTTATAAAGATCCCGCGGCTTATGCAGGCTTTTACTCTCAGAAGAAGCGTTTTCTTTTCCATGAATAGATTCCTGGGGGCAACCCGGATCAGCGCGAAGCACGCATGTTTATAGTTCTCACTAAAAAAGGAGCACCTTGATCGGCACTCCTCCTCTAAAGCTATCTCTTCGCAGCGGAGGCCACAGCCCCCACTACGTGTTTATTTAACTACCAGTACCGGAATCCGCGCACTTTGAACGACGTTGTGGCTGACGCTTCCGAGTACGAATTCGCGAATGCCGCCGAGTCCACGGCTGCCGATCACGATGATGTCGATTTCGTTATCCTTGGCGTATTTCAGAATCGTCTCCGCCGGTGAACCCTGCAGCAGTTCAACCTTGGCGTTCAGCCCTTCATCCGCTAGCCGTTGCTTCACTTCTTCGGTCGTCTTGACGGCCACGTCGTAATAATCCTTGTTGACCGAGGCCGGAAGAGGTGCGAGAGCTTCCCCGATAAAGAACCGAGGGAATTCAAATGCGTGTACGACATGCAGGGAGGACCCTTGAGTTACCTTGGCCAGCTCGACCGCGCGGTCCAACGCTTTGTTGGCTGCTTTTGAGCCGTCATAGGCAAGTAAAATTTTTGAGAATAACATGTGCGCCACCTCTTTTTCGAGTTTGTCCTGCCGTGTGGAAGAATTATTTCAAAAAATAGCTGTACATCAGGACGTTCAGGATGACCAGCAGCGGAATACCGACGACGAACGACGGATGCTTCGTCTTGTGACGCCTGCGGTACATCGCCGTCAGGACGCCAAGCGCTCCGCCGGCCGCAGCCAGCAGAAACAGCGTCTTCTCCGGAACCCGCTCCCGCCTCGTCCTTGCCTTGTCCTTGTCTCCGGACATAACGACGTATCCGATCAGATTAATCACGATAAACCATACCGTCACGAGATCGATCATTCTACCCCTCTTCCCGACCGTCCTATACCTATTATTATATTACCCTTCCAACCAAAAAACCAATAATCCTCGGTATGGAACTCCCACAATTCCCCGCGCCGGTTATCGGGTTGATTCGCGCTCCAATGCAGCGCATCGGGTCAGCCGCAGCCTCAACCACAGCCCTCCTCCGCTTTCACCGCCCTAACCCGCGTCGCTCAACCGGGAGCTTTCTCCCTTCCCGCTAAGCCATGCGACCATGAAGTAGGAGGCTCCCAGATGTTCTACATAGGGCGAGAGCACCGGTACATAAATATAAGAAGAGAACCAGAACCAGAAGACGAGAAACAGAAAGAACAGCCTGGACCTGCCGGCATTTTGCCCGGAAGGCGTTCCGGAAGAAGGTGATAAGGGCGACTTGGATTCTACTGACAGTGACAATGACATCCCCCTGATCTTTGTTAGGTCCGCCTATTCCGGAGCGCCAGCGGTCTGCGGCTGTCCGGGCACAGAGGCATTATTCTGACAATCCGCCGCAGGCCGGTTCTTATACTGTTCGCCCCAATCCCGCATCAACATAATAATCGGAACGAGCGTCCTGCCGAAATCGGTCAAGGAATATTCCACCTTGGGCGGCACCTGATGGTACACTTCCCGGTGGATAATGCCGTCCTCCTCCAGCTCTCTGAGCTGCAGAGTCAGCATTCGCTGCGTAATCGCCGGGCAGATTTTCCGGAATTCCCCGAAGCGCTTGGTGCCGGAAATAAGATGGTACAGGAGGACTCCCTTCCATTTGCCGCCGATGACATCCAGCGTAAATTCGACCGGACAGCCCCGGTCATCCGGGCAATCACCGTACCCGCTTTTTCGGTCCCGCATGAACCCCACGCTCCCTTAGTATCAAAATGGATACTACATCACATAAATGTGCGTACTATTATTTTATACTCCATTGATTACAATAAGTACAGAACGAATAACCGGTCGGTCCTTATCCGATCAACGAAGGAGATGGAGACAATGAGTCATGCGCCAACCATGAAAGCTGTAGGCCTGTATCAGTACCTGGATATTTCCAATCCGGAGAGCCTGATCGACGTGGAGCTTGAGAAACCGCAGCCCTCCGGGCGGGATTTGCTTGTCCGCGTACACGCCGTTTCGGTCAATCCCGTCGATGTCAAAGTGAGAAGCCCCAAGTCCAAGACGGAGCAGCAGCCACGGGTGCTGGGCTGGGATGTTGCGGGTGTCGTGGAAGCGACAGGTCCGGACTGCACCCTTTTCCAGCCTGGGGATGAAGTATACTATGCGGGCAGCATCGAACGTCCCGGCGGGAACAGCGAATATCATCTCGTGGATGAGCGCATCGTCGGCAGAAAGCCCTCGTCGCTGAACTTCGCCGAAGCCGCCGCTCTGCCCCTGACTACGCTCACCGCCTGGGAGGGATTGTTCGATCGTCTGGGCATATCGCGGTCTCCGGAAGACAACACCGGCAAGCATTTGCTTGTGATCGGCGCAGCGGGCGGCGTGGGCTCCATTGCGATCCAGCTGGCGAAGCATGCCGGGCTGACCGTGATCGGAACCGCCTCGCGCGAAGAATCCGCCGATTGGGCCAAGGGCCTTGGCGCAGACCATATCATCACCCATTATGAGGCGTTTCTGCCTCAGTTGAATGCCGCCGGCATTCCTTATGCCGATTATATTTTCTGCCTCAACAACACGGATCAGCATTGGGAGAACATGGCCGAGGCTGTGGCGCCCCAAGGCCAAATCTGCTCGATCGTCGAGACTGAAGGCCCGCTGAATCTCAATCTGCTTATGGGCAAAAGCGCCGCCTTCAACTGGGAGCTCATGTTCACCCGCGCCCGTTACCAGACGCCGGATATGATCAAGCAGCATGAGCTGCTGAATGAGACGGCCGATCTGGTAGACCGCGGAATTCTCCGCACCACCCTGACACGCCGCCTGGCGCCGATCAACGCAGCCACGCTGCGCGAGGCCCACGCCCTCGTCGAGTCAGGACGCACAATCGGCAAGGTCGTGCTGGAAGGGTTCTAAGAAGATATTCACTCCAGACAAAAGCTCCCGGGAGCAGAACTTCGGACATTTCAGTCTGACTGCCGGGAGCTTTGTTCAAAAATATAAGTACGCAGAGCCTTCGCCTACACTTCACTTCGAGTACTTTACAGAACTCCGCCAGGCCTTACTATTAATGCAATTAAGGGTTAAGCCGCTGGATCATTAATGTCCTGCCGCCGAGTCGACATGGCGGAGGAAGCCCCGGCCCAGGAGAACGACAAGCACCGCCACTACAACGAATGCGGCTCCGACATAGAACGGAACATGCGGGTTATACCATTCCGCCAGCTTGCCGGCCAGCCAAGGTGCAAGCGCACCGCCGATGAAGCGCACGAAGCTGTACGCCGCGGAAGCGGTCGAGCGTTCTACCGGCGCAGCTTCCATGACTGCCGTGGTAATCAGCGTGTTGTTGGTTCCAAGGAACGCACCTGCCACAATAACCGACACAATGACAGTAGTCTGCGACGAGGTCCAGATCCCCATCGCGAGCAGCGTCAGGGCGAACAGCAGCAGCGCCACCGACATGGACGGGATGGAGCCGAAGCGTCTCTGCAGGCGGGGAGCGACGAATACCGATGTAATCGCCAGCAGGATGCCCCAGCCGAAGAAGACGTAACCCAGTCCGTGTTCATCCAGATTCATAACAAAAGGAGTGTACGCCATCAGCGTGAAAAAGCCGAAATTGTACAGGAAAGCTGTAATCGCCAGTACCAGAAGACCCGGGTAGCGCAGCGCCTTAAAGGGGTCCGACAGCTTCGAGCGGTTTTGCTGCTTGGGCACCTTCGGCATAAGCAGGCCGACCGAGATGAAGGCGATCGCCATCAGGGCGCTCACACCGATGAACGGACCGCGCCAGGAGATCGAGCCGAGCTCGCCGCCAAGCAGCGGACCGACCGAAATGCCCAGCCCAAGCGCCGCCTCATAGAGGATAACCGCCTTCGCCGAGCCTTTGGTCGACAGGCCGACGATGGCCGACAGCGCCGTTGCGATGAACAAGGCGTTGCCAAGTCCCCAACCGGCACGGAAGCCGACAAGCTGACCAATGCTTCCGGACATCCCGCCTAGGAACGAGAAAGCGATGATGAACAGCGTTCCCGTCATCATCGTCCATTTGACACCCATCCGGCTGGAAATAAACCCGGTCACCAGCATCGCGATCCCGGTTACGAGATTATAGCTGGAGAACAGCAGTGACGTTTGGCTTGCGGTGGCGTTCAGTTGATGGCTGATCGCCGGCAGAATCGGGTCAACTAGCCCAAGGCCCATAAAAGAGATCACACAGGCAAACGCAATGGCCCAGACGGCCCTCGGCTGCCCCGTTCGGTCATTTTCCAGAGTCTCGGACTTAAGAGACTCCATCTTCGACATACTCATGTTCGGTTTCCCTCCAAAATCATAGTTCTTCTCTGTCTTGTGCGGGAGGCTTGCCCCGCCTGCAGCCTTTCACTTGCGAACTTCTCTCTTCCTTCACGGCCTCTTAGGATTGCAGTTCCTCCAGTACGGTCTGCGCCCGTTCGTGCATGCTCCGAAGCTCGTCACGGAAGCTCACCATCTTCTCCAGCTTGCGGTCCAGCAGCTCCAATTGATCGCTCAGCTTCTGCTCCAGCTCCGTCAGCTTCTCGATCCGTCCCTCCTGCCCATCGCGGCCTTTGTAATTCTGGCGATAATGCTCCAGCGAATGACGGAACGACACGAATTGCTGCAGATCCTGAAGCGAAATGCCGAGCACTTCCTTGGCATCCACAATCCGGCGCAGATTGGTTATGTCATCGGCTGTATACAGCCGCGTACCCTTCTCGCTCCGGTGCGGCGAATCCAGCAGCCCGATTTCTTCGTAATAGCGGATCGTCCGTTTAGTCAGCCCGGTCTCTTGAGCGACTTGTTCAATTTTCAACCAGTTCATGCTAGCCTCCTTGATTTCTACTCATGAAAATTTTCAGCAAGTCAGCATTCTTTTTCATATCCATCGCCAATTATATTTAATGTTTACGTTAACGTCAACTTTTATTTGCAAAACATCCCATGTTCCCCCCCTAATATAGGGAAAAAGCGGCCCGCCTTGAAGCAAATGAATGCCCAGGCTGCCGCTACTCTCTTGATTGATATTCAATTCGCGAGCTTGTCTGTTCCTCCGTGTCCGGGACCGAACATATTCAGCACGACAACGCCGATTACGATCAGCGCAATGCCCACCACGCTGCCGATGCTGATTTTCTCTTTCCATACCAGAACGGAAATGAGAACCGTTGCTACCGTCCCGACGCCCGACCATATCGCATACGTCACATTTAACGGTATCGTCTTCATCGTCAGGGAAATAAAAAAGAACGAGCACACGAACGCCACAATTGTAAAAAGAGTCGGATACAGTTTCGTGAATCCCTCCGAGGCTTTTAGCATAGAAGTTCCGACAAGCTCGCTGGCAATGGAAATTGCAAGAAACAAATAGGCCATTATTTTCCCTCCTTCGTCCATCTCTTCAACTCTTCAAGCACACGCTTCCTAAGCTCCTCTCCAGGAGGAGCCAGTCCGAATCTTTCGGCATACCACAAGCCGTCGGCCGCAAGCCTTACAATCGTGGCCAGTACCGGATCGAGGCCGTCATTTTCCATCTTTTGTTGAATAACGGAGTACTCATCCCGCATCTTGGCCAGCATCTCCGGGTTGGTAAAAAGCGCTGCATACAGCGCCGCAGTCAGCTCGCTTTCGCAGTCTTCGAAGGAAGCCCCGGCATAAGCTCGGCTCCATTTGCCCCTGTCCAGCTCATCCTTCTCCACTCTCTCATTAAGATCCCGGACAAACTGCTCCGACAGCTGTTCGACCATGCTGATTATCAGCTTCTCCTTGTTGGGAAAATGGTAGAGCAGTCCTCCCTTGCTGATGCCCGCCTTCTTCGCTACGGCTTCAAGGGTTAACCGTTCCACTCCTTCTTCCTTAACCAGAACTGCTGTGGCTTTTAAAATCAGCTCTCTTTTGGATTGCCGTCCTATTGTACTCATTTGGAAGTTCACCTCACCTATTTACTATACCGTCTGGACGGTATATTTTCAATTCTTAGTCAACCGCTTCGTATTTCTTGCACAATTTCACATATATTTTCTGTTTTATTGAACGCGGAAAAACGAAAATAATGTCTTTTTTTAGCGAATATCGAGATTGGGATAGATTGAGTTCGATATCAGCAGCATATATGCTACTTATTCAGTCAAATTGAAGAATATATCCAATTTCCATGAAATTAGCGATTTTACAAAAAACAAGGAGGACCATATGATGATTCCAATTCGATAAAGCGGTTACATTAAAGCGCAAAGACCTCATAATGGCAATTTTACTAATACTCGGCATCATCCGACTTGAATGCGGAGTTACGGTTTTAATGAATTTGCCAACAGAGAGCTATTCGCTATCTTTTGTGCAAACGTTTGCTTGCTTGAATTAGAACATCTCTTTTCATTAGTCCGGCATTTGATATGAAGGAGCTTATGGATTTGCAGGACTTTATCGACTTCAGTCAGACAAGTCTATTGAGGCGGCAAGCTTGATCTTCCAGATGCGCTCCCGCTTTTCGAACAGTCAATACCCGAATGCCTACAGCGTTCGAAGGCAAGACGGGCTTTTCGGGAATGTGATGACAGCACAAAGCATAAAGGCCGTTACAGCACCATACTAAAAAGGAGGCAGAAAATGCAATCGGTTAAAAAGTGGTCTTCATCTTTTTTGGCACTTGTCATGATATTTTCTCTGTTGCTATACGTTTCACCGAAGCAGGCAGCCGCAGCGGCAAGCACATCCAATTTTACATGGGATAATGCAAACGTTTACTTTGTGATGACGGACCGTTTTTATGACGGCAACTCATCAAACAACAATTCATACGGCAGGCCTTCCGTCGATGCTAAGGGCAGTAATATCGGCACTTTTCACGGCGGTGATATCAAGGGTCTGACGAAAAAGCTGCAAGAAGGATACTTTTCGAATCTCGGAACGAATGTCATTTGGCTGACCGCGCCTTATGAGCAGATGCATGGGTGGACGGGAGGCGGAAGCGGCGGCGATTTTGCCCATTATGCCTATCACGGTTACTACGCCAATGATTTCACGGAGATGGACAAAAATATGGGCACCATCGACGAAATGCGTGAATTCGTGGATTTAGCCCATTCCCTGGGCATCCGGGTCGTATTGTGGATGTCGTGATGAACCATGCCGGCTATTCGACCATCAAGGATATGGAGCAATACGGATACGGCACACGGCTGAACGGGATGACCAGCAGTTGGGTCCCGGGAAGCGGACAAACCTGGCACAGCTTCAACGACAACATCGACTATAACGATGCGACAAGCTGGGCTAAATGGTGGGGAGCGGGCTGGGTCAGAGCGGGAATCGCCGGATATACGGCCGGCGGCGGCGACGATTTGACGCAGACGCTTTCGGGCTTGCCAGACTTCAAGACCGACGTGACGACAAGCCAGGGTCTTCCTCCGCTTCTCAAGACGAAATGGGCGCAGGAAGGTAGCTCCAACAACGCATGGGTCGTTCCGGCGGCAAGCGGACTCCGTCAGGACCTGGGGATCGCTCCCGCGGATTATATTGTGAAATGGCTGTCTTCCTGGGTACAGGAGTTCGGCATCGACGGTTTCCGCTGCGATACTGCCAAGCATGTGGAGCAATACAGATGGAAGCAGCTTAAGGATTCCACAAATGCGGCTCTTCAAACCTGGAGAGCGAATAATCCGACCAAACCGGGCGCCAACTGGACGGACAATTTCTGGATGACCGGCGAAGTCTGGGGTCATGGCATTTCCAAGGATTCGTATTACAGCAACGGGTTTGATTCCCTTATCAATTTCTCGTTCCAGAATTCCAATTTGAACGATCTGGAAGGCTTGTTCTCCAGCTATGCCAGCCAGCTTAACAGCGACAGCGATTCATCCTTCAATGCGTTGAGCTACATTTCGTCACATGACACGAAGCTGTACGACCGGAACTCGTTGATTCAGGCGGGAACCGCGCTGCTGCTGCTTCCGGGTGGCGTTCAGACTTACTACGGAGATGAAAGCGGCAGAGTGTTCGGGGCAACCGGTTCGGATTCGACACAGGGCACGCGTTCGGACATGAACTGGAGCAGCATGAATACCGATGTGCTTCAGCACTGGCAAAAGCTTGGCCAATTCCGCAATAATCATCCCGCTGTTGGAGCGGGCACCCATAAATTGCTGGCCAGCTCGCCTTACACCTTCAGCCGCACGTATACCAATGCCGCTAAAGGCATTGACGACAGAGTAGTGGTTGCGACAGGCGCCTCCGGCTCGACATCCGTAACCGTCAGCGGGGTATTTGGCGACGGAACTCTGGTCAGAGACGCTTATACGGGCGCAACGACAACCGTCAGCGGTGGCAAGGCCGTATTCACCGCAGGCTCCAAGGGAGTTATCCTGATTGAAGCGGCAGGTCCCATCCAATACGATCCCAGTGTATCCGCTTCTCCCGCTGGCGGTAAGTTCACGACGGACGAAGTCTCGGTAACGCTGAGCACCGCATATGCCGACACCTCGACATATACGACAGACGGCAGCGAGCCAAGCGCAACAAATGGTCAGACTTACACCAACGGAACGATAATTACGTTAGGCTCGGGCCTTGCCGTAGGCGAGTCCGTGACGCTGAAGCTCTGGGCGGTTAAAGACGGCAAGAACGCAACGGCTTCTTATACGTTCACCAAAGCGGACCCTCCCGCTGGACTGACGATTCACTTTAAAAAGCCGTCCACCTGGAGTGATCCTCAGTTGTATTATTATGAAACAACACCGACCACGACCGGGCCAACCTGGGCGACATCCCCGGTGATGACGCTTGAAAGCGGAAGCTGGTATGTTTACACCATTCCGGCGGTAGACAGTGCAAGAGTCATCTTCAAGGACGCTTCAGGCCATCAGACTCCGGCGGCCAATCAGGCCGGTGTGCTGCGTACGCAAGAAAGCTGGTTCGACGGTACTAGCTGGTATACCCAGAATCCGGATGATTCAACGGCGCCGACAGCTCCGACCGAGCTTCAGGCGAGCGCCCATACGAGCTCTTCGGTAACTCTGGCCTGGAACGCGGCGACAGACAATGTCGGCGTGACGGGATATAACATTTACCGCGACGGCGTTTTGGTGGGAACGGCCACCGGACTGTCCTACACTGACAGCGGCCTTACGGGAAGCACGTTGTACAAATATACGGTCAAAGCCAAGGACGCTGCGGGCAACCTGTCTCCGGCAAGCAACGAGGTGTCGGTAACAACCGATGTCGAAACGGGCAACTCCGTAACCGTCTATTATAAACCGGGATACAGCACGCCATATATTCATTATCGTCCGGAGGGCGGAACCTGGACCACTGCACCTGGAGTCGCGATGACAGCGGCTGAAGTATCCGGATATTATAAAATAACGGTCAACATCGGTTCGGCCAGCCGTCTGGAAGCAGTATTTAACAATGGAAGCGGCACCTGGGACAACAACGGCGGCAGCAATTACTTCTTCAATCCCGGAACTTCGACGTATTTCGGGTCGGGTGTCATTATTCCCGGAGCGCCAACAACGGCAGACCAGGTCACTATTAAAGTAAAAGTTCCGTCTACAACGACCGACTCGGATTCCGTCTACTTGGCCGGCAGTCTCAACAGTTGGAACGCGGCGGACCCGGCTTATAAATTGACCAAGAACACTGTCGATGGTACCTATAGCATCACGCTTAGCCTGGCGCCGGGAACCTCGATTCAGTACAAAATCACGCGCGGCGCGTGGACAAGTGTCGAAACGACATCCAGTGGAGGGGATGTTACCAATCGAACGTACACCACAGTAAGCGGCAATCAGGCGATCGGCATCACAGTCGCAAAATGGAAGGATAAATAGGCAAACTCCAAATTATAATAATTTGGCACAGAGACCGCCGGGCTTTCGTAGCCGGACGGTCTCTTTTATTTAATAAGAATCATGGCAGCACAGCACTCCATGAGCCAAAAAAAGGCCAAGGACATTGGTCATTCCCATGCCCCCAGCCTTTATGCAGTTCGTATCGTTTGATTCCTATCAACCATCCAGACGGAATTAGGGGTGATCTCCAAGGAGGTTACACCCGCAATCCCGCACTCTATCAGGTCTTTTACTTGTCTCCCTGCTTCTCCATCGCCGCTTTGAGCAGATCGCCCAGACTCGTGCCGAGGCTCTCCGGCTTGCTGTACTGCTGTACGAGCTTCTGCTGCTCGCGCTTGTTCATATGCTTGCTGTCCTTGTCCATCGTCTCCGTTATGCCGCAGCCCAGGCACTGCACGTACATCCCCGCCTTGCCTTCCTTCAGCTCCATCTTCTTGTGGCATTGCGGACAGCGGCGGTTGGACAGCCGTTTCTCGCCTGCTCTCGTATAGCCGCAATCATCTGCCGGGCAGATCAGCAGCTTGCCGCGCTTCGACTTCTTCTCCAGCAGCCGCGTTCCGCACTGCGGACAGTGGCTGTTCGAAACATTATGCGGCTTGTACTCCGCACCACTGTTCTTGACTTCGGCGACCAGTTCCTTCGCCATTCCACGGATTCCCTGGAGAAAAGGCTCCGGCTTCCCCTGGCCGCGGGCAATCCGCTCCAGCTCCGATTCCCATCGGGCTGTCAGGTCCGGCGTGCGCAGCTGTGGGGAGACTAACTCGATCAGCTGTTTGCCCTTTCCGGTCGGGTGCAACTGGTTGCCCTGCCGCTCAATCGTATCCGACGAGACAAGCTTCTCGATAATATCCGCCCGTGTCGCCGGCGTTCCGAGACCGTGCTTCTCCATCTGCGTCAGCAGCGAGGCTTCGTTATAGCGGCCCGGCGGCTGGGTACGGCCGCCTTTGAGCAGACAGCGGCGGATCGTCACCTGCTCGCCCTGCCGAAGCTCGGGAAGTGTAATCCCACGTCCATCAGCGGCTTCTCCGCCTTCGCCTGCTTCATCCTCCTCAGACAGGCTCAGATCGCCGCCGTAGACCTCGCGCCAGCCGGCATCCTTGACAGTTGATCCCTTCGCTGTGAATGTCTCGCCGTCCACAGTAACCGTCACCGCCACCGCATCAAAGCGGGCGGGCGGATAGAACAGGCTAATGAATCGGCGCACGATGAGATCGTACAGCTTCCGCTCCTCTGCGTTCAGTTCATTCAACAGCACCGTCTGCTCCGTCGGAATGATCGCATGATGATCGCTTACCTTGCTGTCGTCCACAATCCGCTTCGTTATATTCAGCGGCCGGCGAAGCAATGGACGGGCCAAAGACGCGTAAGGTCCGATCGCGACACTGTCCAGCCGCTCCTTGAGCGTTCCGGTCATATCCGCCGTCAAATAGCGGCTGTCCGTCCGCGGATAAGTGACGAGCTTATGCTGCTCGTACAGCCGCTGCAGCACACTGGACGTCTGCTTCGCGGAGAATCCGAACCTCCGGTTCGCGTCGCGCTGCAGCTCCGTCAAATCGTAGGCGAGCGGATGCGGCTCGCTCTTCTCGCTCTTCTGCACCTTGGTCAGCGTGCCGTTTCGCCCTTCCAGCTTCTTCGCCAGCGCCGCGCTCTGCGTCTTGTCGAAGATACGCCCGTCGCCGCTCTTGCTGCGCCACTGGGCCTGGAAGTTCCCGAAGTCCGCCGTCACCGTGTCGAACTCCTGGGACCGGAAATTCAGAATCTCCTTTTCCCGGTCCATGACCATGCCCAGCGTCGGCGTCTGTACACGTCCCGCCGACAGGGGCGCGCCGAACTTCGTTGTCAGCGCGCGCGTCACATTGAGGCCGACCATCCAGTCAGCCTCGGCCCGGCAGCGGGCCGATTCGTACAGCCGGTCGAACTCCCGGCCCGGCTTCAGCGATGCGAAGCCTTCCTTGATCGCCTTGTCCGTCTGCGACGAGATCCACAGGCGCCGGAACGGCTTTTTCCACTGGGCCATCTGTATAATCCATCGCGCCAGCAGCTCGCCTTCCCGCGCCGCATCCGTAGCGATAATGAGCTCCCCGACATCCTGACGCTTCATCAGGTGCTGCACGGCTTTGAACTGCCCGCCCGTCTCCCGGAGCACCTTCAGCTTCATCCGGTCCGGCAAGATCGGCAGATCCTCCAGCGCCCAGGTTGCATATTTATGATCATAATCCTCGGGCTCCGCCAATCCTACCAGATGGCCCAGCGCCCAGGTCACGATATACTTTGGTCCTTCCAAATAACTCTTCTGCTTCTCGCGGCAGCCCAGCACCCGCGCAATTTCACGCGCGACCGACGGCTTCTCCGCCAACACCAAATCTTTCATGACTCGCTCCTTTCAAATACCGTTCCCTTACTGCTTCAATTCCATATGCGCTTCGAAAAAAATCTTGTCCCCCTGCATTCCCCGCAGATAGAACTCATGCTCATGTGCTCTGCCCACGCTAACGGCTATCTCATCCCTGTAAGCTGCTTCCTGCAAATACGTTATTTGGAACCGCTGAAGCTGCCCGGTGCGGAATATCTCCAATGGCAAAGCATCACAGCATACATCCCCATACTTCGCATTGTTCAAATGACCATAGTTATCCAGTCCGCTGTATCGCACCTGATACCGATAAGCTTCCTCTAACCGAAGCTCCACTGGGGTCGCCACTTTGTCCGGCATATCTCCCACCGAGTCGCCGGTATAGTGATGAACGTCAGCCCGGAGCGCGCTTGGACGCAAAATCTTCCGCTTGACGATATCAACCAGCGCCCAGGTAGAACGGGCTGAAATCATCTCTCGGCCGTCCTCTTCATCAAAAATCCGGTAATCCCGCTGCCACAGCGGCCCCTTCGTACCTTTGCTCCAGGTTCGGACATTCAGCCGGTTCCCCTGCCGGGGCAACCGTCCGATGTGGAGATCCAGCGTCATCAGCATCCAGCCCATTTCGGCCTGCAGCAGATCGCCCAGACTGACGCCCATGCCTTCCACGGCCGAGTCGGCTGCATGCTGAAGCATATCCAAGATAAAGGACAGCTTGCCCTGTCCATGAACATCCGTATCGTTGGCGTATACCTTATGCGATTCGTTCCAAACCGCTTTCGATGGTTGTTCCATGATCTTGCCCCATTCTCTTGTAATTTAGCGGATACGCCGCTTCCTCCCAAGCTTGAGAGCATACCTTCTAAATCTATTCCCTTTTCCCTAGAAAAAGCAAGTCCAACAACGTTGAATACATGCAAAAAACCACTGCTGAATACTCAGCAGTGGTTCATGTGCTTGGCAGCGTCCTACTCTCCCAGGACCCTTCGGTCCAAGTACCATCGGCGCTGGAGGGCTTAACGGTCGTGTTCGGGATGGGTACGCGTGGAACCCCTCCGCCATCGCCACCAAACGGGCATTTGCGGTACAAATGCATATTCAGGCTTGATCACCTGAAAACTGGATCGAAACGAATCTTGCGTTGTCTTGGATAAGCCCTCGACCGATTAGTACTGGTCAGCTCCATGCATTGCTGCACTTCCACCCCCAGCCTATCAACCTTGTCGTCTTCAAGGGGTCTTACGTATTGGGAAATCTCATCTTGAGGGGGGCTTCACGCTTAGATGCTTTCAGCGCTTATCCCGTCCGTACATAGCTACCCAGCCGTGCTCCTGGCGGAACAACTGGTGCACCAGCGGTACGTCCATCCCGGTCCTCTCGTACTAAGGACAGCTCCTCTCAAATTTCCTGCGCCCACGACAGATAGGGACCGAACTGTCTCACGACGTTCTGAACCCAGCTCGCGTACCGCTTTAATGGGCGAACAGCCCAACCCTTGGGACCTACTTCAGCCCCAGGATGCGATGAGCCGACATCGAGGTGCCAAACCTCCCCGTCGATGTGGACTCTTGGGGGAGATAAGCCTGTTATCCCCAGGGTAGCTTTTATCCGTTGAGCGATGGCCCTTCCATGCGGTACCACCGGATCACTAAGCCCGACTTTCGTCCCTGCTCGACTTGTAGGTCTCGCAGTCAAGCTCCCTTCTGCCTTTGCACTCTTCGAATGATTTCCAACCATTCTGAGGGAACCTTGGGACGCCTCCGTTACGCTTTAGGAGGCGACCGCCCCAGTCAAACTGCCCGCCTGACACGGTCCCCGTACCGGGTTACGGTACCAGGTTAGAACCTAGATACGATCAGGGTGGTATCCCAACGTCGCCTCCACCGAAGCTGGCGCTCCGGCTTCCTAGGCTCCCACCTATCCTGTACAGATCGTACCCAAGTTCAATATCAAGCTGCAGTAAAGCTCCATGGGGTCTTTCCGTCTTGTCGCGGGTAACCTGCATCTTCACAGGTATTAAAATTTCACCGGATCTCTCGTTGAGACAGCGCCCAAGTCGTTACGCCATTCGTGCGGGTCAGAATTTACCTGACAAGGAATTTCGCTACCTTAGGACCGTTATAGTTACGGCCGCCGTTTACTGGGGCTTCGGTTCACAGCTTCGGGTTACCCCTAACCGCTCCCCTTAACCTTCCAGCACCGGGCAGGCGTCAGCCCGTATACTTCGCCTTGCGGCTTCGCACAGACCTGTGTTTTTGCTAAACAGTCGCTTGGGCCTTTTCACTGCGGCCCCCTCGGGCTATTCACCCTACCGAGGCACCCCTTCTCCCGAAGTTACGGGGTCATTTTGCCGAGTTCCTTAACGAGAGTTCTTCCGCGCGCCTTAGAATTCTCTTCTCGCCTACCTGTGTCGGTTTGCGGTACGGGCACCTTCTCCTGGCTAGAGGCTTTTCTTGGCAGTGTGAGATCATGACCTTCGCTACTATAAGTTTCGCTCCCCATCACAGCCCAGCCTTACGGTGTACGGATTTGCCTATACACCAGCCTCGCTGCTTAGACGGACATCCATCAGTCCGCGTCACTACCCTCCTGCGTCCCCCCATTGCTCATAACGGATTATGGTGGTACAGGAATATCAACCTGTTGTCCTTCGACTACGCCTTTCGGCCTCGCCTTAGGTCCCGACTGACCCTGAGCGGACGAGCCTTCCTCAGGAAACCTTGGGCTTTCGGCGGATCAGATTCTCACTGATCTTTTCGTTACTCATACCGGCATTCTCACTTGTATGAAGTCCAGCTGTCCTCTCGGTCAACCTTCAATCCGCATACAACGCTCCCCTACCCCTGGATCGACTTCACTCCTGCCTCGAAGCCCTGTGTTTATCCCCTGGGAACCATTTGGCCTCAAGCCTGGATAACCGGCTCTTCGGCAAATATGTTCTTGTGATAAACACCGCCTCAAAGAAGCAGTGAAGTCGATCCAAGCCATAGCTTCGGTGGTGTGTTTAGCCCCGTTACATTTTCGGCGCAGAGTCACTCGACCAGTGAGCTATTACGCACTCTTTAAATGGTGGCTGCTTCTAAGCCAACATCCTGGTTGTCTGTGCAACTCCACATCCTTTCCCACTTAACACACACTTGGGGACCTTAGCTGATGGTCTGGGCTGTTTCCCTTTTGACAATGGATCTTAGCACTCACTGTCTGACTCCCGGTTAATCAGTCTATGGCATTCGGAGTTTGACTGAGCTTGGTAACCCTTGCGGGCCCCGCACCCAATCAGTGCTCTACCTCCACGACTGTCATTTCCGAGGCTAGCCCTAAAGCTATTTCGGGGAGAACCAGCTATCTCCGAGTTCGATTGGAATTTCTCCGCTACCCCCACCTCATCCCCGAACTTTTCAACGTTCGTGGGTTCGGGCCTCCAGTGCGTGTTACCGCACCTTCACCCTGGACAGGGGTAGATCACACGGTTTCGGGTCTACGTCCACGTACTCATTCGCCCTATTCAGACTCGCTTTCGCTGCGGCTCCGGCTCCTCGCCTTAACCTTGCACGTTAAACGTAACTCGCCGGTTCATTCTACAAAAGGCACGCCATCACCCCTATAATGGGCTCTGACTTCTTGTAAGCACACGGTTTCAGGTACTCTTTCACTCCCCTTCCGGGGTGCTTTTCACCTTTCCCTCACGGTACTGTTTCACTATCGGTCGCCAGGGAGTATTTAGCCTTGGCAGATGGTCCTGCCGGATTCATACGGGGTTTCACGTGCCCCGCACTACTCGGGATCCGTCTCGGAGGGAACAGACTTTCAACTACAGGGCTTTTACCTTATCCGGCGGGCCTTTCCAGACCTCTTCGTCTACCCTGTTCCTTTGTAACTCCATGTGAGACGTCCCACAACCCCAGGGAGCAAGCTCCCTGGTTTAGGCTGTTCCGCGTTCGCTCGCCGCTACTGACGGAATCACTCTTGTTTTCTCTTCCTCAGGGTACTTAGATGTTTCAGTTCCCCTGGTCTGCCTCTTCATTGCCTATGTATTCAGCAATGAGTGACTGTGCATTACCACAGCCGGGTTTCCCCATTCGGACACCCCCGGATCAACGCTTGCTTACAGCTCCCCGAGGCGTTTTCGTTGTTCGCCACGTCCTTCTTCGGCTCCTGGCGCCTAGGCATCCTCCGTGTGCTCTTACTAGCTTAACCAACGCTCTGGCGTTTGGCTGTTTCTGCTCCGCTTGGTGGAACCTCTTCTCCGCCGCTCACGCTGCTTCGAACACCGCTTCCATCCAAATTCGCTCCAACATCCAAACCCCTTCGCTTAAGCACTCTTACAAACTTCGCTTGCTAGACACAAGCTCAGCTCAAAGGAATGTTCTAAAACGCAATTTTCGTTTCGGTATCCAGTTTTCAAGGATCAATCTCTGAATTCTTCGGTCGATCACAGATTGTGCCGATGAAGAATTCGGAGAGTCGTCCAGACCAAAGCCTTTCCGACTTTGAGAGCTTGAACTCTCAAAACTGACCAACGAGTGAGCAACTAACCGACCGGTTAGATTTTTTTGAATGTTTCCGCTACGGGAAACGATTCTCCATAGAAAGGAGGTGATCCAGCCGCACCTTCCGATACGGCTACCTTGTTACGACTTCACCCCAATCATCTACCCCACCTTCGGCGGCTGGCTCCCTTGCGGGTTACCCCACCGACTTCGGGTGTTGTAAACTCTCGTGGTGTGACGGGCGGTGTGTACAAGACCCGGGAACGTATTCACCGCGGCATGCTGATCCGCGATTACTAGCAATTCCGACTTCATGCAGGCGAGTTGCAGCCTGCAATCCGAACTGAGACCGGCTTTATAAGATTGGCTCCACCTCGCGGTTTCGCTTCCCGTTGTACCGGCCATTGTAGTACGTGTGTAGCCCAGGTCATAAGGGGCATGATGATTTGACGTCATCCCCACCTTCCTCCGGTTTGTCACCGGCAGTCACTCTAGAGTGCCCAGCCTGACCTGCTGGCAACTAAAGTCAAGGGTTGCGCTCGTTGCGGGACTTAACCCAACATCTCACGACACGAGCTGACGACAACCATGCACCACCTGTCTCCCCTGTCCCGAAGGCCTACGCTATCTCTAACGTATTCAGGGGGATGTCAAGACCTGGTAAGGTTCTTCGCGTTGCTTCGAATTAAACCACATACTCCACTGCTTGTGCGGGTCCCCGTCAATTCCTTTGAGTTTCAGTCTTGCGACCGTACTCCCCAGGCGGAGTGCTTACTGTGTTAACTTCGGCACCAAGGGTATCGAAACCCCTAACACCTAGCACTCATCGTTTACGGCGTGGACTACCAGGGTATCTAATCCTGTTTGCTCCCCACGCTTTCGCGCCTCAGCGTCAGTTACAGCCCAGAAAGTCGCCTTCGCCACTGGTGTTCCTCCACATCTCTACGCATTTCACCGCTACACGTGGAATTCCACTTTCCTCTTCTGCACTCAAGCCATCCAGTTTCCGATGCGACCACAGGTTGAGCCCATGGTTTAAACACCAGACTTAAATCGCCGCCTGCGCGCGCTTTACGCCCAATAATTCCGGACAACGCTTGCCCCCTACGTATTACCGCGGCTGCTGGCACGTAGTTAGCCGGGGCTTTCTTCTCAGGTACCGTCACTTCTCTAGCAGTTACTCTAGAGAACGTTCTTCCCTGGCAACAGAGCTTTACGATCCGAAAACCTTCATCACTCACGCGGCGTTGCTCCGTCAGGCTTTCGCCCATTGCGGAAGATTCCCTACTGCTGCCTCCCGTAGGAGTCTGGGCCGTGTCTCAGTCCCAGTGTGGCCGTTCACCCTCTCAGGTCGGCTACGCATCGTCGCCTTGGTGAGCCGTTACCCCACCAACTAGCTAATGCGCCGCAGGCCCATCCCTCAGTAACAGATTGCTCCGTCTTTCATCCTTTCCTCAGGCGAAGAAAGGAATTATCCGGTATTAGCTACCGTTTCCGGTAGTTATCCCAGTCTGAAGGGCAGGTTGCCTACGTGTTACTCACCCGTCCGCCGCTAAGTTAATCCGGAGCAAGCTCCTTCATAACTCCGCTCGACTTGCATGTATTAGGCACGCCGCCAGCGTTCGTCCTGAGCCAGGATCAAACTCTCCATTAATGAAAAGCTGATTTGCTCATTTTGAATCTGACGAGAATTAAATTCTCTTAATACTCACTCGTTGTTCAGTTTTCAAAGATCAAACGACTCAATTTCTCAGTCTTTCCTGCCGCTTCACTTAATGTCTCAGCAGCAACTTTTATACTATACCATTATTACATCGAAAAAGGCAAGTCATAATTTTTACCAGACATCTAAGTCACTTATCCAAGACTTTCGAATCAGCCACCTTGTAAGCGGCCGGATAAAGAATATAACACGTTAGTCGATCCGTCATCAACCGGTAAGTTCACCCAGTTAATCAGGCTCAACAGCACACAGATTCTCTAAGGAGCGTCCCCGCCTCTCACGGGATCTATAAGATAATCGTCCGGTTAATCTAAGAATAGCGTTCTTTGGACATTCTTCTATAATATATAGAAAAAACGAGCCGATCCGTGAGGACCAGCTCGTATGCATGGATTTTATTCAAAAACCGAGGCCTTATTTCTCTGTCAGAATCCGCACGCCACGTCCCGGTACAGCCGCCGTACCCTGGAATGACTCGCCTGTCAGCAGATCCTTGAGCGAGCGCTCGCCGATTTCGGCAGTCAGCTCATTCTCGGTGTGGTTGAGCAGGAACAGGTACGATGCTCCGTCTTTCACCCGGCGCGCCGCCTCAAGTCCCTCAGGGGCATTCACCAGCGGGCTGATTTGTTTGTCGGCGCACAGGTTCGCCAGGAATCCTTTGAGGAAATCGGCGTTCGGACTCGACGCTACGTAGTACGCCTTGCCTTTTCCGAATTGGTTCACCGTAAGAGCCGGCATCCCGATATAGAAATCGGAGCCATATACCGCCAGTGTCTCCGCTCCCTCTGTATGAATCAAGTCGCACAGAATGCCGCATTCATAGCTTCCGCCCAGCTTGTTCCATTCCTGCTTCATAACGAGCTGATTGCTCATGCCGGGCAGCAGGGCATCGATTTCCTCCGCCCAAATGCCGAGCACCTTGCGCAGTTCGCCTGGGTAGCCGCCGACGGTGACCAGATCGTTCTCATTGACAATGCCGCTGAAGAAGGTCGTTACGAATGTTCCCCCCGCTTGTACAAAAGCCTCGACCTTGGCGGCAAAGCCCGGCTTGCTCATATACATAACCAGAGCGATGACAATCTCGTATTTGGACAGCTCCTCTTCCACCCCAATCATATCGGTCTCGAAATGCTGGGTGAACAGCGCGTCATAGTATTTATGAACTTCATTTACGTAATCCAGCGCGACGGAAGGTCCGCTCGACAGATCGAGAGCCCAACGGTTCTCCCAGTCGTACACGATGCCTACTTTGGCGGCGCTCCGCGCATCCAGAAGTTCGTCTCCGAGCAGCTGCAGCTCTCGTCCAAGCTCGGCCACCTCACGGAATACCCGTGTATGCTCATGTCCGGCATGCTCGATCACGGCGCCGTGGTATTTCTCGCAGGCCCCGATCGACCGGCGAAGCTGGAAGAAGAGCACCGTGTCCGCTCCGCGCGCCACTGCCTGGTAGCTCCACAGCCGCATAACGCCCGGGCGCTTCAACGAATTGTAAGGCTGCCAGTTCTGCTGGCTCGGCGTCTGTTCCATCAGCATGAACGGCTGGCCGTGCTTGAGTCCCCGCATCAAATCATGGGTCATAGCGGTATGGCTAACCGGCGTATCCAGCGAAGGATAGTTATCCCAGGAGACGACATCCATATATTTGGCCCATTCAAAATAATCCAGCTCCGGATAAAAGCCCATCAGATTCGTCGTAATCGGCACGCCCTGGCTGTGCTCCCGAATAGCGTCATATTCGATCTTGTAGCATTCCAGCAGACTGTGAGACATAAAACGCCGGAAATCCAGCGATATTCCCTGGAAGTTGGTCCGGTTGCCGTTCCACTCTTCGCTGAGTTCGCTCGGCAGCACAATTTCGTCCCAATCGTAAAACGTATGGCCCCAGAATCGCGTGTTCCATGCTTTGTTCAAGGCGTCGAGAGTACCGTACCGCTCCTTAAGCCATACCCGGAAAGCGGCTTCGGACTGTTCCGAGTAGTCGTATCCGCCATATTCATTGGAAATATGCCAGGCCACCAGCGTTGGATGGTCCTTATAGCGCTCCGCCAGCTTTCCCGCTAACCGTGCGGCGAACTTGCGGTAGACTTTACTATTCGGATTGGAGTTATGCCGGCCGCCGAACTTGCGCTTTCTCCCCATGACATCGACCCGGGTGACTTCCGGGTATTGGCGTGCCATCCAGGCCGGATGCGCGCCCGTTGCTGTCGCAAGGCAGACATAAGTCCCGTTCTTGTACAGCCGGTCCATGGTTGCGTCAAGGAACGAGAAATCATAGGTATCCTCGTCAGGCTGGATCATCGCCCAGGAAAAAACATTAACCGTAGCTACATCGATGCCCGCCAGCTTGAACATCCGGTCATCTTCCGCCCAATCGGGCGCTTCCCACTGCTCCGGATTGTAGTCCCCGCCATACCAGATCTTTGGCAGCTTATCGTTGATCAAGTTGAGCACTTCCTTTATAGTATAATTATATTTTAATTGTAAACGTCTTCAGATCACCGTTAAATATAATATTCGGGACATAACATATAATTATATGGAAGTGATAATATGCATCCCCCACTCATTGAAGGCCACCGCAGAATTCAATTCGCCGATGAAGGCGGACGCCTTCTTCCCCTGACGATGGAGAGCATCGGCTACAACCCCCAGCAGGAGCAAGTATCCCGTCCGGACGGCTACCACCTGCACCACTGGATCGAAACGTTATCCGGCGAAGGTATCCTCCACTTCGGCGACAAATCGGTGCCATTGCCGGCAGGTACGGGAATGCTGCTGCTTCCGGGCGTTCCTCACCGGTACGAAGCGCTGGAGGGCAAATGGCAGACCTATTATTTGACCTTTGGCGGAACGTCCGCCGAATCCATACTGGAATCGCTGGAAATTCATTTCTCCGCCTTTTTCAGCTGGGAGCAGGAAGCGCCGCTGAACGGAATGGTGGGCCGTATGCTGGAGCGCCAGGAAGCGGGCGGAGACATGCTCGGCCTGGAATCATCAACAGGAATTTACCGTTTCCTCCTTACCTTGAGCAAGTTCGGGCAGCATCGCAGCAACGCTCCGATCAGCCGCAATATCGACAAGCTGCAGCCTCTGCTGAACTGGATGGAGAGCCGCTATGGAGACCCGGATATCGGCCTCAGCGACTTGTCCGCCTGTCTGGGCGTGTCCGGACGCCATCTGGGTAATCTGTTTCTCCAGACCTTCGGACTGTCCCCTTACGCCTATATGGTCCGGCTTCGCATACGGAAGAGCAAGGAAATGCTCATTGGAGAGCCCTCCGTAACGGTAAAAACGATCTCACAACGCGTGGGCTTCCGGGATGTGAGCCATTTCGTGGCCACTTTTCACAAACAGGCGGGTGTTACCCCCGAGCAGTTCCGCAGATTACACTAAGTTTGGATTGACACAGGATGGACTCGGGATTAATTCGATATTGACTCGATATTGACTCGAAATTGCCTCTGATATAAACGCCTTATCCCGTTCGATAATCCCATGCGCTCAACTGGAAATCGAACATTATAACAAACGCAAAATCTCCACCCCGAACGGCTCAAGCTTCAGCTCGCCGTTATGAATGGCGCCGCCAAGCAGCCCGGCATAATCTCTCGGAAGCGCCAGGGTTTGCGGCTCCCGGCTTAGGTTAAGCACGAACAGGAAGCTGCCGTTCTCCCCGCTGCGCCGCGAAATCTGAACACCTTCCGGCAGGCCAGCGAATCCCGGAATTCCGAACTTGTCCGCAATTCCGCCCAGCAATCCCGTCCAGAAGCGTTCCTCCGGCTGTGTGCCGGCATAGTATATCTGGCCTTGTCCGCAAGCGTTCACGGTAACGGCAGGTTTTCCGGCGTAATAATCATCCCCGTACCAGGCCAGCGGCTCGGCCCCCTTCAGTTCGAGAAGATCACACCACTGGCTGCAGGCGTACTCTGCGCCGAAAGCATCGCGGAGAAAATCCAAGCTGCTGATGCAGAACCCCCATCTCACGCTGTCGCAAATCTCGGAGATGGTCGAGTTCCACGATGTCAAATATTTCAGCCAAGTATTCAAAAAACGGGAAGGCGTCACCCCCAAGGAATACCGATCAAGTCTGGAGGTGTGATTTTAATTAGTACCAATCGAGAAAGGCTTGAGCAACGGCTGAACCCGCCAGACCGTTCGGATGAGGATCATCCTTACCGCTCATATACTCGGGGCGAATCCGGTTCTCCTCCGGCGACGGCATTGCCAATACGGCGGCGATATCGAAGATACGGTCCGCTCCTTCGGGCGGATTCTCCCGGATGATCCGGTTGACCTCCCGATAGTAGACCTCGCGTTCCCCTGTGAAGTTGAACGGAGGAACCGTCCCGAGGATGATGCGGGCTTCCGGCTGACGCCGTTTGATCCCGCTGATAATGCTATTCAGGTCACCCAGCAGTTCGTCCGCCGTCCGGCAGCCGATATCGAGATCATTGACGCCGAGGACAATGACAATCTCGTCGCCTTGCGCCGCTTTGTCCAGCCAACCCTTCTCCGCCGAAGCGTCATAAGATCTCGCCCAGCCTGAGCCGAGATTCCAGACCCCATAATCCGGCCCCAGCCCTTTCGCGATCCGCGCCGCCCAGAACTCATAGCGGTCTCTCGCCGTCCGGACGCCCTGCGTGATCGAATCGCCGAAGAACACCAGATTTCGGGAGACCTTCTTCCGGTATCCGATAAAGCTCGGCAGCAGCTGAAGATTATCGGTCAGCTTGAACGCAGCCGCTCCGCTATCCGCCGCATGGCCGCCCGGAGTTTCATATACGGAGGCCAGATTCTGCTCCACGTTATAGGGAACGGATTTGCCAGGCTTCAGCGCCGTAATCGTCCAGGTGAACGCCAGAAAGTGACCCTCAGGCAGCTCCAGATCTACCTCGTCGCTCCAGAAGCTTTCGCCTGGAGCCACGTTTTTTACCGCAAGGCCGCTGAATGTAACCTGCACCTGCGAGTTCTCTACAACTCCCCCATCAGGATCGGTGCCGCCGTCCGCCACATAAGCCGCTTCAATTCTCCACTCTCCGCCGGTTTCTCCGCCTACGGATTCCTTGCCCTGATCCCAGGTGGAATCCACGCTGTTGCCATGCCAGAACTTCAAATGCAGCGGTCCCGTCTCTCTGACACGGACGTACGTGCGGAATGTTCGGGTAAAAGCTTCATCCCGATTCATGATATAGTTGGCCGCGCTGGAAAGAACGGTTGCCGGGGCATAGCCCTGGCGCAGTATGTTCGCAGGTTGCTCTATGTGTGTCATGATCTTTCATCCTTCCAAATTATAGAGTCGATAAATCAAAGCCAGTCACTTCGGATTGCATTCCAAAAAGGAACCGGAGTATGATCCGGTTCCTCTTGGCTGCCTGTTAGCGGGCGTATCCTTGCCTTGCGGCGCTCGCCAACAATTAATTCAATTCGATGGTGAACGTTACGGAAGAAGAGCCCGCGTTCACTTGTACGGCACCTTCAGCAAGCTCTGCGCCCTTCACGGATGCGATCGTTCCGAGATCATGCAGCTCCAGGCTGAACGCCTTGCCGCTGCCTTCCGCGCTGACCGTAATCGTCTTGCCTTCCCGCGCAGCCGTTACGCGCAGTTCAGGCGCGCCCTTCACGTTGCGAACCGTAGCGGAAGTCGAAGCTCCGTCCTCTAATGCGTACAGGCCGAACTTCACGCCGTCTGCGAAGTCGTAATCCGGGCGGTTGTCGACGCTTCCCCGGGCCAGCAGCGTGTTCGGACGAACGAACAGCGGCAGGCTCAAGAAGTCGTAGGTCTCCTTGCGCCACGCTCCTCCATCCACGGTTTCTCCCGTCAGCAGATGCGTCCAGCGGCCCTTAGGCAGGTAGTATTTCACCTCGCCGCTTTCCTGGAAGACCGGCGCGACCAGCAGCGATTCGCCGAGCATATACTGGCGGTCCAGCAATTCGGCCGCAGGATCATCCGGGAATTCCATGATCATGGCCCGCATCGATGCCCAGCCGTTCTCGTGAGCCTGACCGGCTACATCGTACAGGTAAGGCATGAGGCTGCATTTCAGCTTCGTGAAGAAGCGGGTTACATCGACAGCTTCTTCGTCATACGCCCACGGCACGCGGTAGGAGCTGCTGCCGTGCAGGCGGCTGTGGCTGGAGAGCAGACCGAAGGCCAGCCAGCGTTTGAATACGTGAACCGGAGCCGTGTTCTCGAAGCCGCCGATGTCATGGCTCCAGAAGCCGAAGCCCGACAGGCCGAGGGACAGGCCGCCGCGAAGCGATTCGGCCATCGATTCATAGTCGGCGTAGCAGTCGCCGCCCCAGTGAACCGGGAACTGCTGGCCGCCAGCGGTAGCGGAACGGGCGAATACGGCCGCTTCGTCCTTGCCGAGCTTCTCTTCCAGTACGCCGAATACCACCTTGTTATAGAGGTGCGTATAGTAGTTGTGCATTTTCTGCGGATCGGAGCCGTCGAAGTACACGACATCGGTCGGAATGCGCTCGCCGAAGTCGGTCTTGAAGCTGTCCACGCCCATATCGACCAACTGGCGCAGGTAGCCTGCGTACCATTCGCAAGCGTCCGGGTTGGTGAAGTCGACGAGGGCCATTCCCGGCTGCCACAGATTCCACTGCCAGACATCGCCGTTCGGCTTCTTCACAAGGTAGCCGTTCTTCTTGCCTTCCTCGAACAGGCGGGAGCGCTGGCCGATGTAGGAGTTGATCCAGACGCAAATCTTCAGGCCTTTCTCTTTCAGTCGCTTCAGCATGCCTACCGGGTCCGGGAATACCCGCTCATCCCACATGAAGTCGGTCCACTGGAACTCGCGCATCCAGAAGCAGTCGAAGTGGAATACATGCAGCGGCAGATCGCGTTCCGCCATGCCATCTACGAACGAGCTTACCGTCGCTTCATCATAGTTGGTAGTGAATGACGTCGTCAGCCACAGGCCGAACGTCCACGCCGGCGGCAGTGCGGGCTTGCCGGTCAGCGATGTATATTTGGAGATTACATCCTTCGGCGTCGGGCCGTCGATGACATAATACTGCAGGCTTTCGCCGGCGACGCTAAACTGCGCTTTCTTCACTTTTTCCGAAGCGATTTCGTACGAGACCAGCTCCGGATGATTCACGAATACGCCGTAACCATTGCTTGTCAGGTAGAACGGAATGTTCTTGTACGCCTGCTCCGAGCTGGTGCCGCCATCCTTGTTCCAGATATCAACCACCTGACCGTTCTTGACAAAAGCAGTGAAGCGTTCGCCCAGGCCGTAAACCCATTCGCCCACGCCAAGGTCCAACTCTTCGCGCATATAGGTGCTTCCGTCCGGACCGTTAACATGTGCCATCGATTTGTATCCGCTGCCTGTAATACGCTCTTCGCCACGGTAGAAATCAACAGACCACTGAGCGCCCTTGTTAATGACAACGCTAAGACTGCCGCTGGTCATCACGGTCTTCTCGTCGGTCTCTTCAATCGTCACATGGTCGCCGTTGCCTTCGTTAAGCTCGAACACGGGGCCGCGTTCCAGCACACCGTCAAAATGAACCAGCTTCACGCCGATCACGCCCGGAAGCGGGGAATGGAACTTCATCGTCAGCAGCGTGGTATTGATCATATCTCCACGGCCCCGGAGCGGGGTTGTCGATGCGTAAGCGGTCAGTCCGTTGCCGGTCTTGTCTACTGCATAGGCCTGTACCGCTGAATCCAGAGTAAATCCTTCGCGGATCAGCCAGTTGCCGTCTGAAAATTTCATGAGAGAATGTCCACCTTTCGGTTGGTAATATCGGGCCGATGCAGAAGGCTAATCAAGGGCAAGCGATTATCCGTAAGCGGCGGTCCCGTAGAAGGTTTGTATTTTCTTATAATTGCATTATACTGATTATGAAAGCGTAAAACTAATATAATACAGCTTATTTATAGCACTATTATGATGTTCATCTGTACAAGGAGGGGAATTATGGACAAAACGGCGCAGCGGCTTCTGAAGGAGGACCGCGTTCACGGAGACAATCTGTTTCCGCTGGCCGCCTACTGGATTGAACTGCCGGGCGGAGAGCAGGTGCTGGACACCCACTGGCATGTCGAAGCCGAGTTCTTTCTGCTTCTGGAAGGCGAAATCCAGTTTCAGGTCGATACGGACTCCTTCCCGCTTCGGGCCGGCGAAGCTATTTTTATCGATCCGGGCGACATCCATTCAGCCTACTCGCTGAATAATGAACCGTGCCGGTTCTGCGCGCTCGTCTTCCATCCCGATCTTCTGCAGAGCGCCCAGTATGATGCGATTCAGCAGAAGGTGATCGTCCCGTTCCTGGAGAGACGCCAGACCTTCCCGCGCGTGCTGTCTCCCGATTCCCCCTGGCAGCGGGAGCTGCTCGGGCTTCTGGACGGCATGATGAAAGCCTATGCGGAGCAGAAGCCGGGCTGCGAAGTGTTCATGAAGGCCTCGCTGCTGATGATGCTCTCCTATCTGGCTGCCGAGGAGCGGCCTTCTAATCGCAGCCGCTCGGACGACGCCGACACAACCAAAGTCAGCCGGCTCAAAAAAGTCATCCAGCATATCCAGGAGCATTACCGCGAGCCGATCCGCATTCAGGAGCTGGCAGAGCTCATCCCTATGAGCGAAGGCCAATTCTGCCGGTTCTTCAAGTCGATGACCCGCAAGACGCCGGTCGATTACATCAATTCCTACCGGGTGCGCCAAGCTGCGGATTTGCTCCGGCAGACGGAACGCAAAATATCCGACATCGCGTTCGATGTCGGATTCGATAATGTGAGCTATTTCATTAAAGTGTTCCGCAGAATCATGAAGAGCACGCCTTCGGAGTTCCGCAAAGGGCGGGAGCCGGAGCCCCGGCAGCCGGCGGGCTTATCTGCGGATTCGTGAAGCTCGGATTTCGGCCGGGAACGCGAACAAGCGGCGGACCTGTAAGGTGAGCCGCCGCTTGCCGGGTCATGGATGCGGCCGCATCCACGCAGGGGTAAGCTGCCGAGTGGGCAGATTGCCCTCTTCTATCTAGCCGAACGGTTAGCCGAACCGTTTGCGGTATCCGCACCGGCGGCACAGGTCCTCGACCGCCTCACGCCGGGAGAAGCCGCATACGAGATTGTTCGCCCGCTCGCCCTCCACGATTTCGGAGAACGGGGTCTCATGAACGTTGCCGAGCTTGATGACACCCTCTCCGTCCAGACAGCAGGGCACCACCGTTCCGTCGACCAGCACGGCGGCCTGGGTTCGCAGCGCATGGCAGAAGCCTTTGCCGTCATCTTCCGGCGCGCCCATGCTGGGCCACTGAAACTCGTGGTCCTGATGAAGAAAGATGCGCTCGGCGATCTTGATGCTGCTTCCGGGCATGATCTTCTCTTCGATCCGGTAGTCCAGGCCGAACGCGTCTTCCAGCACGGACATCGTCGCCCGGTTCCGGCTCCGCAGCAGGTTCGTCAGATTATCCGGTGTCAGATTCCACAGCCGGAAGGAAATGTAGACGCCCTGCGAGGAGGCCTCCTTGGCAAATTCGATGATCTGCCGCAGATAGCCCTCGCGGTCCTCTGAGCCTTCGTGACCGTCAAAGCTATGCAGCGAGAAGTTCATCTGGCGCAGCGCCGGCTTGCCCTGGATCTTGGGTCCCGCCTTGCGGATCAGCGTTCCGTTGGTCGTAATGTTGACCTTGAAACCTTTCGCATCGGCGGTGTCAAGCAGCTCGTGGATTCTCGGATGCAGCAGAGGCTCGCCCTTTACATGCAAATAAATATGGGAGGTGTGCGGCTTGATCTGATCCAGAATCGTGCCGAATGTCTCCCTGTCCATGAACTTGGCCGCTCGTTCCGTCGGCGGGCAGAAGCTGCATGCCAGATTGCAGACGCTTGTAATCTCGATGTATATCTTCTTAAATGTCCTCAAGCATGGCTCCCGCTTTCTTTTACCATTGATCCGCAGCGTATTTCAGTCCGATTTGTTTGCGCGCCTCTTCCATGACCTCCGCCGTCGCCAGCGAATTGGCATGGGAATTGACGGCGCTCTCCCGTTCGCCCGATTTCAGCAGATTGATGAACTCCTGGGCTTCATAATACATGGACTCAAAGACCTGGGGAACGGTAATCTCTTCGACAATGCCGTCCCGGTAACGGATCTTCACCTCATATGGATGATTGATCTTGTCGATCACCATCGTTCCGTTCTCCCCCTGAATTTCGGCGGGAAGATAGGATTCCGTAATCTTCGAATACAGCACAACAGCGTCCATATCGTCGTAGCGCATAATCACGCTGCCCTCGCCGTCTACGCCGGAGGACAGCAGCACTCCCGTTGCCTTGACCGTATCCGGCTTGCCAAACAGGGTGACCATGGGATACAGACAGTAAATACCGAGATCCATCAGAGCGCCATTCGAGAACTCAGGCTTGAAGGCGTTCATCACCTTTCCTTGCAGAAAGGCGTCATACCGCGAGGAATACTGACAGTATCCCGCAAAATAACGGCGAATCCGCCCAAGCTTGTACAGGTTGTCGCGGATCACCCGAAAGTTCGGCACAAGCGTCGATTTCATCGCTTCCATGAACAGCACATCATGGCGGCGCGCCGTTTCGATCATGCGCTTCATCTCGGCACTGTTGGAAGCTGCCGGCTTCTCGCAGAGCACATGCTTGCCGTGGGTCATCAGGCAAATCGCCTGCTCGGCATGCAGGGAATTCGGGCTTGCGATATAGACGGCATCAATCTCGTCGCTTTGCGCCATTTGCTGCAGATCCGTATAGACGGTGGCGCCGGCATACTTGGCGGCGAATGACCTGCCTTTCTCTTCGGTGCGGGAATACACGGCAGTCAGCAGAAAATCCTCATTCTCCAGTCCCGACTCCAGGAAACGGTCGGTAATCCAGTTGGTTCCGATTACGCCAAAACGAATCGTCATGCAGTGATCTCTCCCCTTATCCAGCCTGAACAGACTTATATGTAGAACTCTTCCAATTGGCGGGTGATCTCCGCCTTGTCGTGCTCTACTACGGTCATATGCTGCGGCAGCGCGGCAAGGCCGGCGATCTGCGGCGGGAATTCCTGCGCAATCTTGAGCAGGGAAATCGCTTCGTCAAATTTGGCCGGATGGGCGGTTGCGAACGTAATGCAGACTTCCCCCGGGCCGTTATGAGCTTCGTAAGCAGCAACGCCGCAGGCGGTATGCGGATCAAGCAGGTAGCCGGCCTCGGATTTATATTTGCCGATAATATTCAGGCATTCGTCGTTCTTCACGCCAAGCGCGGCGAAATCGGTCTGAACCTGCTCCAGCAGCTGCCCGTCCACTTTAATGGCTCCCTCGCCCGCCAGCTTGGACATATAGCCGTTCACGGCAGCGGAATCCTCGCCCGTCAAATAATACAGATAGCGCTCGAAGTTGCTGGCAACCTGGATGTCCATCGAAGGGCTGTGCGTGCTTTTGAAATCTCCGGGCTTGTACTCTCCCGTCTTGACGAAGCGCTCCAGAATGTTGTTCTCGTTCGTGGCGATAATCAGCTTGCCGATTGGCAGACCCATTTTCTTCGCCAGATAGCCCGAGAAGATGTTGCCGAAGTTGCCGGAAGGCACGCTGATGTTCACCGTCTTGCCCTGCGCCGCTTGCGGCAGCTTCAGCACAGCATAGAAATAATAGACCGTCTGGGCCAGAATCCGCACAAAATTGATCGAATTGATCGCCCGCAGGTGGTATTTGCTCTTGAACTCCAGATCGGCGAACAGTTCTTTGATCACCTTCTGGCAGTCGTCGAAATTGCCCTGAACCGACAGATTCAGCACATTGGCGTCATCAACGGTCGTCATCTGCAGCTCCTGCACCTTGCTGACCTTGTTATGGGGATGCAGAATGCAGATCTTGATGCCTTCCTTGCCGCGTACGCCGGCGATTGCCGCCGCACCCGTATCGCCGGAAGTTGCGCCGAGAATATGAATGATTTCACCGCGGACTCTCGAAATATAGGAATACAGTTCGCCCATGAACTGCAGCGCCACATCCTTGAACGCAAATGTCGGCCCGTGGAACAGCTCCAGAATATACAGCGAGTCGTTGATCTCCTTAAGCGGCGTCACTTCGGGGTGGCGGAAAGTCCCATAGCTCCGCTCCACCATTTCCTTGAGATCCCCGTCCGGAATTTCCCCGTTCGTATAATAGGAGAAAATCTTCAGGAACAGCTCCTGAAAGCTCAGGTTCCGCCATTCCTCCAGCGTCGCCGAAGATACGGACGGAATGACATCCGGAACCATGAGTCCCCCGTCATCCGCCAGTCCCATCAGGACCGTATCGATAAAACCTCTCGGTTCCACTTTGCCTCTTGTACTGATATATTGCATGCTCTACCCCCTGAATATCGCGCTTTCGCATTTACCATCTATATTAACACGTTTATGCGTTAAAGTCCGGTGAATTCCGCACGGTTTTTGCACCGGTTCGGGCTTTTTCATCGCTATTCTACAGATCCTGCTTCTGCAGCTCTTTCCAGACGATCTTGTTGCTGTATTTCTTCTCCACGCTGACATCCTCGCCGAACCAATCGGGAGCCTGAAAAGCCTGGCATTCCTCCAACGACTGGAATTCCACCTCGATGACAGTCAGCTTCAACTGCTCGTAGACGTCGATTTCCACAATCACACCGTTCATATCGGCGGTAATCCGCTCCTTGATCAGCGGAACCGCATGGACCGCATCGATCATCTGCTTGTAGAGTCCCTGCGAAATTTCATACTCCACTTCCTCACGGCTGACGCCAAGCCCATTCTTGAAGGTATGCGTATAGTGTACGTCTCCCGAATTCAGGTCCGCAAGCTTACGAACCCGCAGCTCCTGCGGCCCGTCAATCGCCAGATAAGTCTGTTCGATGCGCTGACGGCTCAGGACCCGAAGAAGTCCTTCATCAATGAGCCGCTGCGGGAACTCCGGAAGCAGAAATTTGCGTTCAATCTCCATTGCCATCTGCAGTCTCTCCCTTATAGGTGAATATGTCGAAAACAATACGTGAATGCCCGCCTATTCGGGTATTCTATCCTAATAGAAGCCGGGTTCACCAGGCTAATAAATTGTAAAATGACGGGGATAGGAAGTCAATCATGGCTAAAGTTTGGTAAAATAGAGAAATCGGCGCACCGCTTCGCGCCAGTCCAACATATACGGAGGCAACTTTTGTGGATTATATCATTCTGGATATTGAATTTAACGGCCGCAAGTTCGCAAGCGAGCATCCCATGGAGGTTATCGAAATCGGCGCTGTGCGCCTGGATGCCTCCCTTCGTCAGGTTGACGAGTTCACCTCGCTGATCAAGCCGGTCTATTTCTCCACCTTAAACTCCTTTATTAAGAAGAAGACGGGCATTCCCCAGGAAGAAATCGATATTGCTCCCCGCTTCCCCAAAGTGATATCCGCTTTCCGGCGCTGGCTGGACCAGAGCCAGGACGGCGTGCTGCTGCTGACCTGGGGCGGAGAGGACATGAAGCGTATCATTCAGGATACCCGCATGCACAAGCTCGACGATACCTACTGGATGACCACGCCTTATTACGATCTGCTGAAGGGCCTTCTCCGGGCAAAAGGTCTCAAAAACGACATCAGCGTCGAAGGAGCACTGCAGCTGCTGGAGCTTGAACCCGCAGGTTCCGCCCACCGTGCGCTTGGCGACGCCCGCATGACATCCGAGATCTTCCGTGCGCTGTTCGAAGAGCTTGATCTGGACCAGGTAAAATATTACGAGGATACGTTCTCGAACGCACGGGAGCGCAAGACAGTCAAAATCGCGATCAAAGCGATGCGGGGCCAAAAAATCACGCCGACCTGGGACCTCGTCAGGGAGCATTATTTTGACGGCAAAGTCCCGCTGGACGACCCGCGCAAAGCCGAGGAGCTGGAGCGCTATTTCGAAACGGAAATAGCCAAGTCCCCCGCTCCGGCCGTCCATACAGAGAGACCGCTCCGGACCAACCAGCCCGTTCGGAACGAATAGAACGGATAAAGAACCCACATGACGAACCGCTCAGCTATCTATTCCTATGTTTGAAAAAAAGTCCCCGCCAAGTGTTGACCTTAACGTTGCGTAAAGGTGTACATTGGTTGTGCGAGGGAGGTGCCCGTCACGGAATACACAGTGCAAAAGCTCGCCAGGCTGGCGGGAATCAGCGCGCGCACGCTGCGATATTACGATGAATTCGGCATATTGAAGCCGGCGAGGCTGAGCTCCTCCGGCTACCGGATTTACGGCCCGGCCGAGGTGGATCTGCTGCAGCAGATTTTGTTCTACCGGGAGCTCGGGCTCGGGCTGGAGGACATCAAAGCTATCGTCACTTCTCCCTCGTTCGACGCCGCAGCCGCACTGCAGGAGCATCACAGCCGGCTGCTGGAGAGAAGAACGCAGCTCGACCATCTGATCCGCAATGTGGAGATGACGCTGGCCGAGCGGGAAGGAAGGATATCGATGAGCGACAGCGAGAAATTCGAAGGGTTCAAGCAGGACATGATCAAGGAGAACGAGCAGAAATACGGCAAGGAGGCCCGCGCCAAGTACGGCGACGAAGCCGTCAACCGGTCGAACGCGGCCTTCGCCAAGCTGACCAAGGAAGAATTCGAAACCCTGCAGAAGGTAGAGGAGGATATGTTCGCCGCCCTTGCCGAAGGCATGGCGGAGGGCGATCCCGCCGGACCGGCCGCGCAGCGGGCCGCCGGGCTGCACCGCCAGTGGCTGACCGCCCACTGGGGACAGTACTCGCCGGAGGCCCATGCCGGAGTCGCCACAATGTATGTGGACGACGAGCGCTTCACGGCCTACTACGACAAGCGGGGACCGGGAATCGCCCGGTTCCTCCGCGACGCCGTGCTGGTCTACACGGCCGCCCAGGGCAAGTAGCACACGGAATACGGGAATAACAAAGATAGAGGCGCAGGGGACAGTCCCTGCGCCTCTTTTTGTCGGCGGCATATGATCTCTACCCCGGCAAGCGATCTGCGTTCCCTTCTTCGGCCAGCCCGCTCAGGGCCGCCGCAGGACGCTCAGCATGCTCATCGTCATTGCCGATCCTCATTCATGCGAATCCTCATGCTGATCCTCACTTCTGAGCGATTTACTCCGCGTGACCCGCCTCCACCCTCTCCTCCATTTGTTTGTACAACCGGATCTTATCCTCTACCTTCTCCATGTCCTCCTTCAGTCTCTCCAGCTGCCGCCTTACCCTCTCCTGGTGTTCCTCCAGCATTAACCGGCGTTCCGTCACGGTCGAATCTCCCGCGCTGCGCAGATCGGAATAACGCTTCATCTCCTGAATCGGCATATCCATATCCCGCAGCAGTCTCAGAAACCGTACCCATTCCACATCGCGCTCCGTATAGCTGCGGTAGCCCTGGCCATCCCTGGAGACCGGGGCAAGCAACCCGGCCTTCTCGTAATACCTCAGAGTATGGGCGGTGAGTCCCGTGAGCTCCGACATCTCCCGAATATTCAGTGTCTTGTTCATTCTTTTATTTTATCACAAAGACGGGGTTGCTTTAGAGTGCGCTCTAAGCAGTAAGCTGATTCCGAGACACAGCGCAAGCTGATAAAAGGGAGGAAATAGAGTATGGACAAACAACGTTATGAGCGGGGCTGGGAGAAACTGATGGAAATCGACGGGGAAGGCGGGCAGCGGGTTATCGAATCGCTCAAGGAAATCGCCCCCGATCTCGGAAGCTATGTCGTGGAGTTCGCCTTCGGCGACATTTACTCACGCGGCGGTCTGGATTTGAAATCCCGCCAGTTGATTACCATCGCGTCCCTGCTGACACAGGGAGGCTGCGAGCCGCAGCTCACCGTGCATCTGAATGCCGCGCTGAATGTCGGCTTAACCCCTGCCGAAATTGTTGAAGGCATTATGCACTGCGTGCCTTATACGGGCTTCCCCCGGGTACTGAACGCTGTGCTGACCGCCAAAGCCGTCTTTCAGGAGCGCGGAGTAACCGGGCCGGGAGCAGCAAGCCGGGAGTGACCGCCCAAGGAGTAAGCAGCCAAGTGAGTGGGCGACCAAGTGAGTAAGCGCCAAGAAGCAAGCGGGCAGAAGGGGCGGCTAGCCCCGCCCTCCGCCCTCTCACACCGCCATTCATCACACCGTACATGCATACCGGTTCGCGTATTGGCAGCTTAGCCTTCGGCAAATTCCTTACTGTCCGGCATTACCTTGCTGCCCGGTCTTTTTAAATTCCGCTACCGTGTTGCAAATTCCAGGCTACAAATTCTGGTGCATCAGCTCCAGCAGCCCCCGGAGCTCAGCCACCGGCAGTTGTCCCGGCGCGGACGCCTTCTTCGCCGAACCGAAGGTAAGCGCGGAGCCGAACAGCTCGCCGGCCAGCCGGCTGATCATCCCCTTTCCGGCCATCGACATCGTAATAATCGGCCGGTCCGCGAACTGTTCATTCATGATGCGCGTCGCATCAAGGAGAGTCAGCACATCGCCGGCATGAAGCGGCATCACTGCGATTTTCGGCAGATCGCCGCCAAGCTCCTGCATTTTCCGGAGACGCGCAACGATCTCCTCCTTGGACGGCGTCTTGTGAAAATCATGATTGGAGACCACGACTCGGACACCGTGCTCATGCGCCCATTCAATCAACGGCGCCACAATGTCGTCTCCGGCGAAGAGCTCCACATCTATCAGATCAACCATGCCGCTCTCGGCGGCGGCCCGGTTCAGCTTGGCGTAATACTCATTGGAAATCTCCCGTTCGCCGCCCTCCCGGGCGCTTCGAAACGTAAAAATCAGCGGAATACCGGGAATCGCTTCCCGTATGCCGCCAAGCGCAGACAGGACGGCCTCCAGATTCTCGGCTTCCTCAAAGAAATCGATCCTCCACTCCGCCACATCCGCTCCCAGCGTCAGCAGCTCTTCCGCTTCCCGCACCAATTCTTCGGCCGTCGCCCCGACCAGCGGGACGCATATTTTGGGCATTCCTTCTCCTATGACAACATCCTTCACTATTACCGTGCCGGCCATTCCCTTCACTCCTTGAACGTTCTTTCGATGCTTCTCCCTCTACGGTAACGCATATTGCCCGGAAGCGCCAGCGCAGACTTCCACCTGCTATTAACGAAATAGGGGGCATCCCGACTGTTGCCAGGACAAGGTTCATCCAGACTATTGCCCGGAAGCGCATAGAGTTCTACTGACGATTAGTAAGTGAAATTTTTCACATATTATGCTGGTTGAAAATGGTATGCTTAAATTCAATCCTCTTTCATTTCATGATTATCCTTCAGCAAGGAGGGCACCACGTTGAATTTGAAGCATCTTCAATACTTCCGCGTCATCGCCGAATTGGAACATATTACCCAGGCGGCAGCCCGGTTATCCATCACTCAACCCAGCCTCAGCCATGCCGTTTCCGAATTGGAACGGGAGCTGGGCACCACTCTCTTCGAGAAGCAGGGACGCAATATCCGTCTGACCAAATACGGAAAGCTGTTCCTGGAATATGTGAACCGTGCTCTGGAAGAGCTGGATAAGGGCGAGAAAATGATGCGCGAGCTTGCCGACCCCTGTGGCGGAAGAATTGATCTGGCCTTCACTTATGCGCTAGGAAGCCAATTTATTCCCCAGATTGTCCAAGCCTTCTCCGAAGAGGAGGCTAACCGGAAAATTGCGCTCTCCTTTCACGAAGGAAATGCCAAACATCTGCTTCAGGGTTTGAAGGAGGACCGGTTCGATCTCGTATTCTGCACCAATGAGGAGCGCGATTCCGAGATTGAGTTCATTCCGCTGCTGGAGCAAGAGCTGGTGCTGGTTACACCGCTTGGACACCCGCTGGCTGAATACGATAGCGTTAACCTCAAAGAAACCGAGGCTTATCCCTATATCTCGTTCAGTTCCCGGAACGGCATGCGCCAGGTGATCGACACCCTGTTCGATAAGGCCCGCATCAAACCGAGAATCGCCTGTGAAATCGAGGATGAGAATGCGGCCGCCGGACTCGTCTCGGCAGGCTGCGGCATCACGATCCTCCCCCGCAGTGCCATGCTGGATCACTATAAGGTCAAGGTCTTGCCCATCACCCATCCGATCTACCGCCGGTATATCTGCATGGCCCAGGTCAAGAACCGCTATCTGTCCCCGGCTGCCACCCAGCTTCGGGATTTCGCCGTCGCGAAATTCGGAAGCATTCCGGAGCCGGAGGCGTTCATGCAGCTTTAGGCCCTGTCAGGCTTTGGCCCGCTCGCGCAGAAACCGCTCGGTCTCCTCGCGGTCAGGCAGAGAGGGAATGGCGCCCTCCCTGCCTACGGTCAAAGCCCCTACAGCGTTCGCGAAACCGACCGCTTCACGCAGGGAGAGCCCCTTCGCCAGCTGTACCGCAAGCGCACCATTAAAAGAATCCCCGGCCGCCACCGTATCCACCACCTTGGCCGGGTAGCCCGCAATAACTTCAGCCCCCTCTTCCGTCACGATAAGGGCGCCTTTGGAACCTAGCGTTACGATGACGTGGCGGGCTCCTTTGCCGAGCAGAATCCGGGCGGCCTTCTCCGCGTCTGACGGGTTCTGTACTGGCATGCCCGCCATCAGGGCAACCTCGGTTTCATTGGGCGTCAGATACGTTATATAAGGCAGAATCTCGGGACCGATCTCCTTGGCCGGAGCGGGATTCAGGATGACCGGCACGCCATGCTTATGAGCCAGGCCGGCAGCCTTCACCGTCATGTTATAATCGCTCTCCAACTGAAGCACAAGCATATCCGCGCCCGCGATGAGTTCTTCCATTCCCTTCAGATCTTCGGCGGACAGCTCCAGATTAGCTCCCGGAACGATGAGAATACGGTTCTCCCCGCTCTCCTCCACAACAATTGAAGCTACGCCGGTTGGCGAACTTGCACTAGTCCTTAAAAATTCCGTATGTATGCCTTCCCGTTCCATAATGTCCCGAAGCTCGCGGCCAAACGCGTCGTCTCCCACCGTGCCGGCCATCGTGACGTCACCGCCCAGCCTTGCCGCTGCAACCGCCTGATTGGCTCCCTTTCCGCCTGGGCTGAGAGAGAAGCTTCTGCCCATCAGCGTCTCTCCCGCCTGTGGAGCCCTGTCTGTCCGTACCACCATATCCATATTCAAGCTGCCGATTACCAGAATGCCCATAGTCACCCTCGTTTCTGTTCTTGACTTCCGCTGTCCGTCTTAGGCTGATGGCCCACACTCCACACATATTCAGAATGATCTTTATATTATAGGGCATATTATAGGCCGAAAGCGGCCTGAAGCGCCACTATCCGAAATGGACTGCATCGGCCGGTTTTTAGACTGTATATCACACTTAAAAATCCCAGAAATTAGAAAAAAAGAGTCTAATATTGTGCAAACGTTTCTATACACTATATCAGCAAGCGTTAACAACGACTTTTTTTCTATGTTTTTCCTCTAAAAATGTGCTAAAATAGCTTCGAAACTTAGTTTTTTCTGTGCAAACCATTTCATAACTTAGGAGGCCTGTTTGTGAGCGACAAGAAACTGCCGACAGTAGCGTATTTCAGTATGGAGTATGGTCTGGATTCCGATTTTAAGATGTATGCCGGAGGACTTGGTATTCTGGCGGGAGATTACATTAAAGGGGCCAAGGACATTGACGCGCCGATCGTCCCGATTGGCCTGAAATGGAAGCAAGGTTACACGGATCAGAAGATTGGAGACGACGGCAGGCCTTACGACTCTTACTACAACTACGTTTACGATTTTCTGGAAGATACGGGTGTAAGCGTTACCGTCAAAGTGCGTGAGACCAACGTAATCTGTAAAGTCTGGAAATGCGACCAGTTCGGCAACAACCCGCTTTATCTGCTTGACACTGATATTCCAGAGAACGGAGATGCGTGGATCACGGGACAGCTCTATGGCTGGTTCGGCGAGGAGCGTATCGCGCAGGAAATCGTGCTCGGCATTGGCGGCGTCAGAGCGATGCGCGCCCTCGGCATTGAGATCGATGTGTATCATTTCAACGAAGGCCATGCGGCGCTTGCGGCAACGGAGCTGATCCGCGAGAAGATGTGCGGAGGCAGCAGCTTCGAGGAAGCCTGGAAGGCTACCCGGGAAGAGGTCGTCTTCACCACTCATACCCCGATCAAAGAAGGGAATGAGGAGCATCCGCTGGGCCGCCTGGAATACATGGGAGCCTACAACGGCCTTACCCGTGACCAGATGGAGCGGATAGGCGGAAGCCCGTTCAATATGACGGTTGCCGGCCTGCGGCTTGCCCGTATTTCCAACGGCGTGGCCAAGCTGCATGGAGAGACTTCCAACCTGATGTGGAAGGAAGTTGCTGGCAGATCGCCCATCATTGCCATTACTAACGCCATTCATACGCCTACGTGGGTAGACGAGCGCATCACAGCCGCTTATGAACAGAACGGCGATCTATGGGCCACTCATATGGAGATCAAGCGGGAGCTCCTGTCCTTTATTGAGAAGCGTACTAGCATAAGCTTGAATCCGGACAACCTGCTGATCGGTTTCTCCCGTCGTGCGGCGCCTTATAAGCGCAGTGATTTGATTTTTTCACGTCCGGACCTTATCGAGCCTTACCTGGAGGATGGCAAAGTCCAGATCGTCTTCTCCGGCAAAGCCCATCCTTTGGACGATACCGGCAAAAAAATCGTTACCAACCTGGTGTCCATGATGAAAAAGTATCCTAAGAGCGTCGTATTCCTGGAGAACTACGATATGACGATCGGGGCGAAGCTGACCCGGGGCTCGGACATCTGGCTGAACAACCCGCGCAGACCGCTGGAAGCCAGCGGCACCTCCGGCATGAAAGCAGCCATGAACGGCGTTCTCAACTGCTCCATTCTGGACGGCTGGTGGCCGGAAGCGTGCATTGACGGCGAGAACGGCTGGCAGATCGGGGACGGCTTCCAAACGAAGGACTTCGAGGAGCTGGACCGCCATGACAGTGAGGCCTTGTACGACACTCTGCTGAATCGCGTTCTTCCCGTCTACTACGATAATCGGAGCAAGTGGGTAGAGATGATGCGCAAGAGCATTGAGACGACACGCACGGAATTCGCCACCAAGCGGATGCTGGAAGAATACTACGACCTGATGTACATCAAGGGCTAAAAGCCTTTTGGACCTTAATTCCATACCTCATTAAAACCAAAAGCGTGCCGGATTTCGAGGCCGCTGAAGAACTTACAGTTTTTCAATCTTGGTGAGAAGTGAATACGTAAAAAAGACATCCATTCCCAGTATATGGGGGAGGGTGTCTTCTTTTTAGGGGCGTATTGCTCCTTATCCTTACTCTGCTATCTTTAATATTCGTTTTAGGTTTACAGCAAATATGGCCATCGCACCTTGTAACTGCATGCCAAGCAGACCCGAGGATATCGCTACATCATACCCGTGTCCATGTTTAAGCTCACTGTTCTTCGCTTCAATTTTGTAACGTTCCTTCGCTTTTGTCTTAAAATACTCCGTTTCCTGGAACGCCATCTGCTCCGTGTGCTCTTCAGATTTAATCGTTACGGAGTAGGTCTTGCTCTTGGCTCCTTCTTTGTAGCAGCCTTCCCTAAGCGGGCAACGCTTGCATTGATCCACATCAAAATAATAGGTAGTCTGCTGGTTTTGGCCCTCGCCCTTCTTGCCTTGCCGAGCCTTCCGAATGGCCATGTGTCCAGCTGGACATACGTACATGCCTGCATCTTTGTTGAACAAAAATTCGTCTTCTTTCTTTCGCGCGCCCTGCGTAATGAGCGGATTTAGTTTGGAAACCAGTTCAATTTCATTTGTTTTCGTGTAAGCAATATTTCCTTTTTCTGAATAGGCTGTATCCCCAATCACCGTTTTGACCTGCATGCCAGCCGCTACGCTCTTTTCGATGAGCGTCTGCAATTGCTTGCCGTCATTCTGTTCGCCTGTTGTAATTACAGCCGCTGTAATGATCCGTTCTTCGGTCATCGCAAGATGAGTTTTGTATCCAAAAAACGCGGAATCTGCACTCTTATGTCCCACGCGCGCATCCGGATCTGCCGCCAAACGAAGCTGCTCAACATCATCCGCAACCGTTTCTTTTAGCAGGTTGAGCGGCTCCAGAATTTTGGGCACCTGTGCAATGCCGCTCTCGTTTTCGATGAAGTGGACGAGTTTTTGGCAGTATGTAAGTTCATCCTCGAGTTCGCTCGTCGTATTCTTTGCCGGCATCTTGGCCTTGGCCGATTCATCCATGGTATACACGGCTTTTCGTAATTTACGTGCACGGTCTTGCAAAATTTCTTGGGGCGTTTTTTGGTTGTAGCGTGCTTTCGTATGCGTTGCGTCGACGATGATGGAGTTGCTCTTCAGGATATTCTGCTCGATGGCAAGTTCTACGGTCTTACCAATGAGCATGTCCAAGAGATTCATGTCTTTCAACCGCAGTTTACGGAATTTCGTCAGAGAACTGGGGTCGATTACCGAGTCTTCTGGTGCCATGCCAAGAAAAAATTTGAACGAGAGGTCGTACTTTGAACGCTCAACAATATCTACGTCAGACAATTCAAAGATTGCCTTCAGAAGCAAGTATTTAAACATGCGAATAGGGTCAATGGCGTTGCGTCCATTGTCCAAGCAGTATTTCTTTTCGAGTTCCTCGTATATGAAAGTGAAGTCCACCAAATCGTTAATTTGACGAAGCATATTGTCCTTTGGTACAACGATGTCATACAATGCCGCGTAAGGACTCAGGATTAAAGTTTGTTGTTGCCGTATCATCCGCACTCACCCGCTTTTCGTTATGACTCCATTATACAGAAAAAGGTACAGCCTCTTCAATTTAATTGAAAGACTGTACCTTTTTCTATGAGATGGACTTTTTCAGTGGCCTCCCGGATTTCCGGCCGCTTTTTTTCGTGTATATCCCTCATCCATTTTTATTAATTAAAATTATTATAAAAAAGCTTGATTTTTTAAATTATAATTATTATCATCTATCTATATTAGGATTTATACTTAATCTAATAACAAAACAACACGAAAGGTGACTGATCTCATGACTTACGATAACAGCCGCCTCACAACTAGCTGGGGAGCGCCTGTAGGAGATAACCAACATTCGATGACCGCCGGTTCCCGGGGACCTGCACTGATCCAGGATGTCCACCTGCTGGAGAAGCTGGCTCATTTCAACAGAGAACGCATCCCCGAGCGGGTCGTTCATGCCAAGGGCGCGGGAGCGCATGGTTATTTTGAAGTCACGGGAGACGTTTCTTCTTATACCAAAGCAGCCTTTCTGTCTCAGACCGGCAAGCGTACGCCTATGTTCATCCGTTTCTCCACCGTGGCAGGCGAGCTCGGCTCCGCCGATACAATCCGCGACCCGCGGGGCTTTGCGGTGAAATTCTACACGGAAGAAGGCAACTATGATCTGGTCGGCAACAATACGCCCGTCTTCTTCATTCGGGACGCCATCAAGTTTCCGGACTTCATTCATACGCAGAAGCGGCATCCGCAGACCCATCTGAAGAACCCGACGGCAGTCTGGGATTTCTGGTCCCATTCCCCCGAGTCGCTTCACCAGGTTTCGATTCTGATGTCTGACCGCGGCATTCCCGCAACTCTGCGCCACATGCACGGATTCGGCAGCCATACGTTCAAGTGGGTGAACGCTGAAGGGAACGCGGTGTGGGTCAAGTATCACTTTAAGACTGAACAGGGCGTAAAGAATATGGATGTCGATGTTGCGGCCAAAATAGCAGGAGAGCATCCGGATTACCATACCGAGGATCTGTTCAACGCCATTGCCAACGGCGACTACCCGTCCTGGAAACTGTATGTGCAGATTATGCCGCTTGAAGACGCAAATACGTACCGGTTCGATCCATTCGACGTAACCAAAGTGTGGTCGCAGAAGGATTATCCGCTGATCGAGGTTGGCCGCATGGTGCTGGACCGAAATCCGGAGAACTATTTTGCGGAAGTGGAGCAGGCTACATTCTCTCCGGGTTCGTTCGTTCCGGGCATTGAGGCTTCACCTGATAAAATGCTTCAGGGCCGCCTGTTCGCCTACTCCGATGCTCATCGCTACCGGGTCGGTCCGAACCATAACCAGCTGCCTATTAACCGTCCGCAATGTCCGGTGCATAACCATCAGCGCGATGGCGCCATGGCTTACGGCGATAACGGCGGAGCCTCCGTCTACTATGAACCGAACAGCTTCGGCGGTCCCAAGGAATCTCCGGAGCATCGCACCGCTCCGTTTGAGGTGTCCGGCCAGGCAGACAGTGTCGCCTACGACCATGACGACCATTATACACAGCCCGGGGATTTGTACCGGCTGCTGAGCGAGGACGAACGCGCCCGGCTTGTGCGTAACATTGTGGATTCCATGAGACCGGTCGAGCTTGTGGATATTAAATTGCGCCAAATCGGCCATTTCTACAAAGCGGACCATGAGTTCGGAACACGAATTGCCGAGGGACTGGGATTAACTGTTCCATCCGAGCTCTAATATCCCCAGTCTATCCCCATTGCGTGGATAAAGGGCGGGTTATCCCCGGTTCCCTTGTGAGTACAAACAGCGCAGGATCGTTGATCCTGCGCTGTTGTTGTTAATAACTATTTTCTTGTTAAGCATCCGAAGTCTCTACCCCGCACATCCGTGCTTCCGGCAGCTGCTCCTTCAGTTCTTCGATAAATTGCTGAAACGCACTCGTCATATAGAGATCACGCCGCCGTATGAAGACCGTCGGTACCTCCCCATATCTCTCCGGAAAAGGATAACAGCGGATGCCGTCCTTGACGTTCAGCTTGTTATAATACGATACAGGCAGCACCGCATAGCCGATCCCGGCTTTTACACAGCCCAGAAGCCCTTCCATCGTCCCGAACTGCATGACATTGGCCAGACGGTAGCCCTCGTCCCGAAGCCATTCTTCCAACTGCATCCGGTACATACAATCCAGGTTCAGAATCAGCAGCGTCTTGTCCTGTACAGTCCGAAGACCGCAAAAATCCATCGTTTCCGGAACAATCAGTCCTAACCGCTCGTTAATGATCAGTTCCTGAATAATATCCGGATGCTCGACCGGTCCATCCACAAAAGCGCCGTTAACCGAATACTGCAGGACGGAATTGATGAGTTGATCGGTTAATCCGATCTCCAGGTGGACTTCCACCTCGGGAAATTTGCCGCGATAGGCGGATAAAATAGGGGGCAAACGTATGGCCGCCGTCGTATCGGAGCCAACTGTAATGGAGCCTTTGGGAACCGGCGAGTCCACGACTGCTTTTTCCGCCTCTTCCAACAGGTTCAAGATCTTCTCGGTATACGTCATCAATGTCTGACCCGCTGAAGTCAGCGTAATGCCCCGGCTGTGCCGGTAAAAAAGCGGTGTCTTCAGCTCCTGCTCCAGCTGCTGAATTCTTGCCGTCACATTCGATTGCACATAATTAAGACTCTGAGCCGCTTTAGAAATGCTCCCTTCTTCCGCTACCGCCATAAATACCTTCAGAAGGCCAATATCCATCCCGGCACGCTCCCCTCTATTTTAGCTATCAGTCAAGGTGATGACCTCTATCATTTCCCTTCATTATACATGATCCTCCTCTTTCGATTATGATGAAATTACACAAGATATACATCTTAAAGGAGTGGAAGTCATGGAAAATAAATGCTGGCATTTTAAGGTACCCGGAACTGGAGAAAGTGAAGAAATCGTGATCGACACCAAGGATATCAATAGCGTATATGACGTCCTGAGAATGCTCAGAGGTGCAGAGGAAGCTGCCTCCGCCAACATCCCCTGGCTTCCCTCCCGGAAACGGAAAAAGACATCAACGAGAAGCCCGAAGTCGAGCAAAAATAATCGTGGATATGAATGTGTGTGAGGATAACGAAGTGGGCATTTTTTAAATATAGGAATAAAAAAAGGCCTCTGCAGCGCAGAGGTCTTGTTGATGAAGTAAGCGGGTGATGGGAATCGAACCCACGCTATCAGCTTGGAAGGCTGAAGTTCTACCATTGAACTACACCCGCAAATATAAGGAAAATCGGGATGACACGATTCGAACATGCGACCCCCTGGTCCCAAACCAGGTGCTCTACCAAGCTGAGCTACATCCCGTTATAAAGAGTGAAGGTGAAACTAGGATCATTCAATGATTTTATTGATGGCGCGCCCTGAGAGATGCGGACACTTCGTGTCCGACTGCGAAGCAGCCCTAACGAAGCTTAAGCTCCGACGAACTCTTTCGTTCGAATCAGGTGACGCTTGGATCATTCAATGATGTATAGATGGCGCGCCCTGAGAGATTCGAACTCCCGACCTTTTGATTCGTAGTCAAACGCTCTATCCAGCTGAGCTAAGGGCGCATCTATATGGAGCGGACGACGGGAATCGAACCCGCGACCCTCGCCTTGGCAAGGCGATGCTCTACCGCTGAGCCACGTCCGCGTATTAAGATGGTGCGGTCGAGAGGACTCGAACCTCCACGGGGGGTTAGCCCACACGGACCTGAACCGTGCGCGTCTGCCAATTCCGCCACGACCGCATGTAACAATGGTGAGCCATGAAGGACTCGAACCTTCGACACCCTGATTAAAAGTCAGGTGCTCTACCAACTGAGCTAATGGCTCGCATATAATGGCTGGGGATATAGGATTCGAACCTATGCGTGACGGAGTCAAAGTCCGTTGCCTTACCGCTTGGCTAATCCCCAATAAATCGGACTTGCCTGTAAGTTAATGGGGCGATCGATGGGACTTGAACCCACGAATGCCGGAGCCACAATCCGGTGCGTTAACCCCTTCGCCACGACCGCCATGCACTAAAAATGGTTTGAAAGGCTGTGTAAAATCAGGTAAATCAAATGGCGGAACCGACGGGATTCGAACCCGCGATCTCCTGCGTGACAGGCAGGCATGTTAGGCCTCTACACCACGGTTCCACGTTTAAGTACTGCTAGGCTCCCCGGAAAGTAATCGGAATACGCTACAAGCATATCATCACTTTTTGGGGAGAATTGCGGGGGCAGGATTTGAACCTGCGGCCTTCGGGTTATGAGCCCGACGAGCTACCGGGCTGCTCCACCCCGCGTCAGTAAAATTATATTATTGTTATTAGCCCCAGCCAAGCATTCGAAGCCGTAGCTTCACTTTTTTGGGAATAATCATGGTGGAGGCTGAGGGGATCGAACCCCCGACCCTCTGCTTGTAAGGCAGATGCTCTCCCAGCTGAGCTAAGCCTCCATATTGGTGACCCGTAGGGGATACGCCTCGCAAGCGAGCCGACTGCGATGCATTCCTTACGATGTCTACGCTCCGACGAACCTTTAGGGGTTCTCATCCCCATTCGAAGAAGCAAATATGACCCGTAGGGGATTCGAACCCCTGTTACCTCCGTGAAAGGGAGGTGTCTTAACCCCTTGACCAACGGGCCGTGCTAATTAAGAATATTGCTTTTTCCATTCGAATCTGGAAGATCCAACGGAGAGAGAGGGATTCGAACCCTCGAGACGCTTTTGACGCCTACACGATTTCCAATCGTGCTCCTTCGGCCAACTCGGACACCTCTCCATGATAGGTAAGGTACCCCGGAAAGCAATAAGCTAAACATTTCACTTTTGCTTTCCGGAGAGTAACTCCCCGAACAGGACTCGAACCTGTGACAACTCGATTAACAGTCGAGTGCTCTACCAACTGAGCTATCAGGGACCATGGTGGGCCTTAGTGGACTCGAACCACCGACCTCACCCTTATCAGGGGTGCGCTCTAACCAGCTGAGCTAAAGGCCCTTTTAGGACACTATGTAAAATAGCTTAAGATTACCGCTTGGCAGCGTCCTACTCTCCCAGGACCCTTCGGTCCAAGTACCATCGGCGCTGGAGGGCTTAACGGTCGTGTTCGGGATGGGTACGCGTGGAACCCCTCCGCCATCGCCACCAAACGGGCATTTGCGGTACAAATGCATATTCAGGCTTGATCACCTGAAAACTGGATCGAAACGAATCTTGCGTCTTGCCCTTTTCGGGGTCTTCTTGGATAAGCCCTCGACCGATTAGTACTGGTCAGCTCCATGCATTGCTGCACTTCCACCCCCAGCCTATCAACCTTGTCGTCTTCAAGGGGTCTTACGTATTGGGAAATCTCATCTTGAGGGGGGCTTCACGCTTAGATGCTTTCAGCGCTTATCCCGTCCGTACATAGCTACCCAGCCGTGCTCCTGGCGGAACAACTGGTGCACCAGCGGTACGTCCATCCCGGTCCTCTCGTACTAAGGACAGCTCCTCTCAAATTTCCTGCGCCCACGACAGATAGGGACCGAACTGTCTCACGACGTTCTGAACCCAGCTCGCGTACCGCTTTAATGGGCGAACAGCCCAACCCTTGGGACCTACTTCAGCCCCAGGATGCGATGAGCCGACATCGAGGTGCCAAACCTCCCCGTCGATGTGGACTCTTGGGGGAGATAAGCCTGTTATCCCCAGGGTAGCTTTTATCCGTTGAGCGATGGCCCTTCCATGCGGTACCACCGGATCACTAAGCCCGACTTTCGTCCCTGCTCGACTTGTGGGTCTCGCAGTCAAGCTCCCTTCTGCCTTTGCACTCTTCGAATGATTTCCAACCATTCTGAGGGAACCTTGGGACGCCTCCGTTACGCTTTAGGAGGCGACCGCCCCAGTCAAACTGCCCGCCTGACACGGTCCCCGTACCCGATAAGGGTACCAGGTTAGAACCTAGATACGATCAGGGTGGTATCCCAACGTCGCCTCCACCGAAGCTGGCGCTCCGGCTTCCTAGGCTCCCACCTATCCTGTACAGATCGTACCCAAGTTCAATATCAAGCTGCAGTAAAGCTCCATGGGGTCTTTCCGTCTTGTCGCGGGTAACCTGCATCTTCACAGGTATTAAAATTTCACCGGATCTCTCGTTGAGACAGCGCCCAAGTCGTTACGCCATTCGTGCGGGTCAGAATTTACCTGACAAGGAATTTCGCTACCTTAGGACCGTTATAGTTACGGCCGCCGTTTACTGGGGCTTCGGTTCACAGCTTCGGGTTACCCCTAACCGCTCCCCTTAACCTTCCAGCACCGGGCAGGCGTCAGCCCGTATACTTCGCCTTGCGGCTTCGCACAGACCTGTGTTTTTGCTAAACAGTCGCTTGGGCCTTTTCACTGCGGCCCCCTCGGGCTACTCACCCTACCGAGGCACCCCTTCTCCCGAAGTTACGGGGTCATTTTGCCGAGTTCCTTAACGAGAGTTCTTCCGCGCGCCTTAGAATTCTCTTCTCGCCTACCTGTGTCGGTTTGCGGTACGGGCACCTTCTCCTGGCTAGAGGCTTTTCTTGGCAGTGTGAGATCATGACCTTCGCTACTATAATTTTCGCTCCCCATCACAGCCCAGCCTTACGGTGTACGGATTTGCCTATACACCAGCCTCGCTGCTTAGACGGACATCCATCAGTCCGCGTCACTACCCTCCTGCGTCCCCCCATTGCTCATAACGGATTATGGTGGTACAGGAATATCAACCTGTTGTCCTTCGACTACGCCTTTCGGCCTCGCCTTAGGTCCCGACTGACCCTGAGCGGACGAGCCTTCCTCAGGAAACCTTGGGCTTTCGGCGGATCAGATTCTCACTGATCTTTTCGTTACTCATACCGGCATTCTCACTTGTGTACTGTCCACCAGTCCTCTCGGTCCAGCTTCAACCTATACACAACGCTCCCCTACCCCTGGATCGACTTCACTCCTGCCTCGAAGCCTTGTGTTTATCCCCTGGGAACCATTTGGCCTCAAGCCTGGATTCACGGCTCTTCGGCAAACCTGTTCTTGTGATAAACACCGCCTCAAAGAAGCAGTGAAGTCGATCCAAGCCATAGCTTCGGTGGTGTGTTTAGCCCCGTTACATTTTCGGCGCAGAGTCACTCGACCAGTGAGCTATTACGCACTCTTTAAATGGTGGCTGCTTCTAAGCCAACATCCTGGTTGTCTGTGCAACTCCACATCCTTTCCCACTTAACACACACTTGGGGACCTTAGCTGATGGTCTGGGCTGTTTCCCTTTTGACAATGGATCTTAGCACTCACTGTCTGACTCCCGGTTAATCAGTCTATGGCATTCGGAGTTTGACTGAGCTTGGTAACCCTTGCGGGCCCCGCACCCAATCAGTGCTCTACCTCCACGACTGTCATTTCCGAGGCTAGCCCTAAAGCTATTTCGGGGAGAACCAGCTATCTCCGAGTTCGATTGGAATTTCTCCGCTACCCCCACCTCATCCCCGAACTTTTCAACGTTCGTGGGTTCGGGCCTCCAGTGCGTGTTACCGCACCTTCACCCTGGACAGGGGTAGATCACACGGTTTCGGGTCTACGTCCACGTACTCATTCGCCCTATTCAGACTCGCTTTCGCTGCGGCTCCGGCTCCTCGCCTTAACCTTGCACGTTAAACGTAACTCGCCGGTTCATTCTACAAAAGGCACGCCATCACCCCTAAAATGGGCTCTGACTTCTTGTAAGCACACGGTTTCAGGACCTGTTTCACTCCCCTTCCGGGGTGCTTTTCACCTTTCCCTCACGGTACTGTTTCACTATCGGTCGCCAGGGAGTATTTAGCCTTGGCAGATGGTCCTGCCGGATTCATACGGGGTTTCACGTGCCCCGCACTACTCGGGATCCGTCTCGGAGGGAACAGACTTTCAACTACAGGGCTTTTACCTTATCCGGCGGGCCTTTCCAGACCTCTTCGTCTACCCTGTTCCTTTGTAACTCCATGTGAGACGTCCCACAACCCCAGGGAGCAAGCTCCCTGGTTTAGGCTGTTCCGCGTTCGCTCGCCGCTACTGACGGAATCACTCTTGTTTTCTCTTCCTCAGGGTACTTAGATGTTTCAGTTCCCCTGGTCTGCCTCTTCATTGCCTATGTATTCAGCAATGAGTGACTGTGCATTACCACAGCCGGGTTTCCCCATTCGGACACCCCCGGATCAACGCTTGCTTACAGCTCCCCGAGGCGTTTTCGTTGTTCGCCACGTCCTTCTTCGGCTCCTGGCGCCTAGGCATCCTCCGTGTGCTCTTACTAGCTTAACCAACGCTCTGGCGTTTGGCTGTTTCTGCTCCGCTTGGTGGAACCTCTTCTCCGCCGCTCACGCTGCTTCGAACACCGCTTCCATCCAAATTCGCTCCAACATCCAAACCCCTTCGCTTAAGCACTCTTACAAACTTCGCTTGCTAGACACAAGCTCAGCTCAAAGGAATGTTCTAAAACGCAATTTTCGTTTCGGTATCCAGTTTTCAAGGATCAATCCTTTGAAATCTTGGGTCGATCACGGAATGTGCCGATGAAGATTTCAAAGGTGTTCGGTTAGGCACAGCCTAAACGGACACTTCTTTTTGAGAGCTTGAACTCTCAAAACTGACCAACGAGTGAGCAAGTTGGAAGCTAAGCTTCCGATTTGAATGTTTCCGCTACGGGAAACGATTCTCCATAGAAAGGAGGTGATCCAGCCGCACCTTCCGATACGGCTACCTTGTTACGACTTCACCCCAATCATCTACCCCACCTTCGGCGGCTGGCTCCCTTACGGGTTACCCCACCGACTTCGGGTGTTGTAAACTCTCGTGGTGTGACGGGCGGTGTGTACAAGACCCGGGAACGTATTCACCGCGGCATGCTGATCCGCGATTACTAGCAATTCCGACTTCATGCAGGCGAGTTGCAGCCTGCAATCCGAACTGAGACCGGCTTTATAAGATTGGCTCCACCTCGCGGTTTCGCTTCCCGTTGTACCGGCCATTGTAGTACGTGTGTAGCCCAGGTCATAAGGGGCATGATGATTTGACGTCATCCCCACCTTCCTCCGGTTTGTCACCGGCAGTCACTCTAGAGTGCCCAGCCTGACCTGCTGGCAACTAAAGTCAAGGGTTGCGCTCGTTGCGGGACTTAACCCAACATCTCACGACACGAGCTGACGACAACCATGCACCACCTGTCTCCCCTGTCCCGAAGGCCTACGCTATCTCTAACGTATTCAGGGGGATGTCAAGACCTGGTAAGGTTCTTCGCGTTGCTTCGAATTAAACCACATACTCCACTGCTTGTGCGGGTCCCCGTCAATTCCTTTGAGTTTCAGTCTTGCGACCGTACTCCCCAGGCGGAGTGCTTACTGTGTTAACTTCGGCACCAAGGGTATCGAAACCCCTAACACCTAGCACTCATCGTTTACGGCGTGGACTACCAGGGTATCTAATCCTGTTTGCTCCCCACGCTTTCGCGCCTCAGCGTCAGTTACAGCCCAGAAAGTCGCCTTCGCCACTGGTGTTCCTCCACATCTCTACGCATTTCACCGCTACACGTGGAATTCCACTTTCCTCTTCTGCACTCAAGCCATCCAGTTTCCGATGCGACCACAGGTTGAGCCCATGGTTTAAACACCAGACTTAAATCGCCGCCTGCGCGCGCTTTACGCCCAATAATTCCGGACAACGCTTGCCCCCTACGTATTACCGCGGCTGCTGGCACGTAGTTAGCCGGGGCTTTCTTCTCAGGTACCGTCACTTCTCTAGCAGTTACTCTAGAGAACGTTCTTCCCTGGCAACAGAGCTTTACGATCCGAAAACCTTCATCACTCACGCGGCGTTGCTCCGTCAGGCTTTCGCCCATTGCGGAAGATTCCCTACTGCTGCCTCCCGTAGGAGTCTGGGCCGTGTCTCAGTCCCAGTGTGGCCGTTCACCCTCTCAGGTCGGCTACGCATCGTCGCCTTGGTGAGCCGTTACCCCACCAACTAGCTAATGCGCCGCAGGCCCATCCCTCAGTAACAGATTGCTCCGTCTTTCATCCTTTCCTCAGGCGAAGAAAGGAATTATCCGGTATTAGCTACCGTTTCCGGTAGTTATCCCAGTCTGAAGGGCAGGTTGCCTACGTGTTACTCACCCGTCCGCCGCTAAGTTAATCCGGAGCAAGCTCCTTCATAACTCCGCTCGACTTGCATGTATTAGGCACGCCGCCAGCGTTCGTCCTGAGCCAGGATCAAACTCTCCATTAAATACGCGACTTCGTCGCGTCGCCCGTTCCGGAATGGGTCGATCTCAGCTGAGCCGATCATTCCGGAACGAGTATAGAAAGAGCTGATTTGCTCATTTTGAATCTGACGAGAATTAAATTCTCTTTAAATACTCACTCGTTGTTCAGTTTTCAAAGATCAAGCTTCTATTAAGACTTTCATTGTCGCTTCGATTTCGCATCAGCAACTCTTATATCTTATCACAACCAAGTCATCAACGCAAGCTTTTTTTATTTCTTTTTTTGAATCAGCAGCTCGTGTTTCTTGGCCGGAATTTGAATATACCACATGTCACAATAAATACGCAAGAGCTTTTCAAAAAAAATAAAAAGAGTTGATTTCACAACTTGCGAAATCAACTCTTTGGGGTTCCCTTAGGTTAAGTTATACAGCCTCACTTATTAGTAATACTTAGCGCCCGTATATTTGCTGGCGAGCTTGGTGATGCTGCCGGTTGCCTGCTTGGTCTTGCCAAGCCCTGCATCCACTGTCGTGTCGATTGTGACCCATTGGCCGTCAATCAGTACTTCATTCCAGGCATGGTACGCAGTTACGTAGCTGCTCTGCCCCATAACGAGCTTCGTCGGCACATCCACACTGCGCAGCATGGCGGCGAAGAGAGAAGCGTAATCATAGCAGATGCCCTTCTTCGTAGCGAGCGTGTTATCAATGCTCGGGATGTAATCCGTAGTTACATTGGCGGCAAGATCATAATCGTATTTGACATTCGAAACTACATAGTTATAGATAGCTGTTACTTTATCTTTATCGGTAGCCGCGTTCTGTGTAAGCTGTTTAGCTTTCTGAATAGCGCGGTCGGATGGACTCCAATTAATGTTCTGAACAGAACTTAAATATACGGCATTCGGGTCGGTGAGGGACAGTTCGATGGAATCGGAATCAATCAGCTTGTACTTGTTGCCTGTAGTGTTCTCCATGATCGATACTTTATAGGTGCCGTTTCCGAGCTGAAGCGGGAAGCTTTCATCCGACTTGGACGCATACAGGTTATACGTGTAGCTGCTGCCGTTCTTGGTGATCATCAGTTTGGTCTTTTTATTCTGAGGGACGGAATAATGAATTCCAATAACACCTTGGCCTATATTCGAGGTATCGAGCCATTCCGCACTTGCGAAGGCTTTAGGGGCAAACTGGATAGACCCAGCAATTACAAACAAAGAAAGAATAAAGCCGTAAAGCTTCTTCATATGAAAAACTCCTTTCGGTAGCTGGCTGCCATCCTTACGGGAAGGCCCTCTAGCTTTGCGTCCCTGCCTTTCGACAGGTTTGCCGTTATCGTGGAATCTCCACCTTACATAAAAAAGAACAACTCCCATTTTCATACTGTACGACTAAACAAAAAAAGCCTCTCATTCGGTAGCTGGCTGCCATCCTTACGGGAAGGCCCTTTAGCTTTGCGTCCCTGCCTTTCGACAGGTTTGCCGTTATCGTGTTTAGCTTTCTATGAATAGAGTACCATATTTTAATAGTTAAGAAAATAGTTATCTAGGAAAAATCGCCTAGATTTTTATTTATTTTTTTCGAAAAAGGGCTTATGCATCAAGTTTGGCATGAATAATCAGACGATGAGTCGGATTAATTAGCGGATCGCAAGTAATTAAAGTAAGAATCCGGTCTTTATTGTTTCCTTCCAGCACCGAGATATCCGTCGGCTCTACTACCAGGATCTCATAGACCTTATACTCCAAGTCTTCGCTCTTGGTCTTGATTGTAATGGTATCGCCAATCTTCACTTCACCCAGTCTATTGAACAATCTGCCTTTGGTATGCGCCCGATGTGCGGCGATGGCCGAATTGCCGACTTCCCCTAGCGGTGCGGTTTCGGTCATATGAACGGCGGCATGTCTCATGTTCGCTTTGGTCGCCCCCTCCAGAACGGGAAGCTTCACATCTATGGAGGGAATTTCGATCAGCGCAATCGCCTTTTCATCGCCGGCCGGATCGCTTTCAGCCTCCGAGAGCTGATCCTGCTCATTGAGAGCCGATTCATCCGCAAGAAGCTGCGTCACCTTGGCATATTTCAATCTGAGATCAGGGTCTGCGGCAGTCCCACCGGCAACCTCGCTCTGCTTCGGACTCTGGTCAAAGCTCTGCTCCGCTTGCTCCAGCAGCCGCTGCTGCTTCCAGTCTTCGAACCATTCGCTCCCCTTGGGGTAGAGTATCAGAAGCAGACCGGCGATGATGATAATATAGGACAGCTTCCGCATGGGTCTCCTCCTATCGCTGTTCAATGTTCGATCCCGGAGCCGGCACAGTCTCCTTGGGAGCGGTGAATACCCACTTCCGGCTGCCGAAAAAGTTAATAATGACCGTCACGAACGTAACCAGCACCTTGGCAACCAGCTCCTGCAGGCCAAATCGGTCGATCAGCAGGCTCATCAGCAGCAGAGAGATGCCAAGCACAACCAGGTTCAGCACCACAAACCGGATAAGCTGCATATGGTCGAAGCCCTCTTCTTTGCTCCGCTGGCGGTCCTTAAATGTAATCTTGCTGTTCAGAATAAAGCTGTTGGCCGTTCCCGCACTGTAGGAAATAATTTGCGCCCCGATATAGAATAAGCCTAATACCCCATTCAGCAATGCGAACACAGCCATATCGACGAGCGTATTAAGCAGACCAACAATATTGAATTTCACGAACTGGATGAAGTCACGTTTGAAATTCTGGTTATTCATACCGCCCATCCTTTCGCAAATGCCGGGCCTCCTCGTTCAGAAGCTCGATTTCTTCGGCTTTCAATTTCCGGTAACCTACCGTCTGACGGACGATATACAGCGGACGGCCTTTGGATTCGTCGTAAATCCGTCCGATATACTCCCCTATTACCCCAAGGATCATCAGTACGATCCCGTTGAACAGCAGGTTCACGCCGACGATGGATGCCCAGCCGGGCACCGTGTGGTCGGTGAATAACCTCTGCATCAGAACGACGAATAAATAGATGAAACTGGAGATTGAGAGCGCAAAGCCCAGATAAGAAGCAATCTTAAGGGGCTTATGGGAAAAAGAAGTGATGCCGTCGAGCGCGAAGCGGATCATTTTCTTAAGCGGATATTTCGTCTCGCCCGCAAAACGCTCCTCACGCACATATTCCACGCTCGCCTGACGGAAGCCTACCCAGCTTACCAGCCCCCGGACGTACCGGTTCTTCTCCTTCAGATCCCGCATTACATCGGCCACCTTGCTGTCAATCAGCCGGAAATCGCCGGTATCCGTCGGAATGTCGACGCTGGTCATGCTGCTGAGCAGACGGTAGAACACTTTAGCGGTCGTCTTTTTGAACAGGGTCTCGCCATGGCGCTTCAGCCTTTTGGCATACACCACCTCATACCCCTGCTTCCACTTCGCGATCATCTCCAAAATAACCTCCGGCGGGTCCTGCAGATCGGCATCGATCACCACAACCGCGTCGCCCTCCGCATAGTCCATTCCCGCCGTAATAGCGATCTGATGCCCGAAATTCCGGGAGAAGTCGATCAGCTTGACATTCGGATCGTTGTCCGCGATATCCTGGATGATGGCCGCCGTCCTGTCACGGCTACCGTCGTTCACGAACACCAGCTCATACGGTTCGCCGGTGTTGTCCATTACCTGCTTCAGACGCTGATGTGTATGCGAGATGACTTGTTCTTCATTATACATCGGGATGACGACGCTGTACCTGGCTTTCATTTCTTTTCCTCCTACATTTTAGAAAGGGCCTTTAGAAGACCCACGTCGGGAACCAGCGCAGAATTCCGGTCACATAACTGCCGCTGACCTGCATGCCCGAGAGAACGGGATAGAACATCACGAAGAGCACGAATACCGCAGCTACATAGACATACCGGATTGTCTTCGCCCGGCGCTCCAGCAGCAGATCGTCAAACTGCCTGAACACGTACACCAGCGCCAGAATCATAAACGGAACCATTGCAAAATAATGGTACAGGAATGTCGTTCTTGGAACAAGCATCCAGGGCACATACTGGGAAAAATATGCGATCCAGATCATATATTCCGCCTTCTGCCTGCGTTTGATCGTCAGCCACAGCAACGCCAGAACCGCGAACACACCGGTCCACCAGATCAGCGGATTCCCCATGGTCACAATACTGCTCACCATTCCGGCCGGCTGTCCTTCGCCACCGCTGAAGAACCACACCGGACGCTTCATGAACGGCCACTGCCACCACTGGGAAGAGAACGGATGGGTAGCTTCAAGCTTGCTGTGATAATCGTACATACTGGTCTGTGCGTCAATCAAGCCCTTGAACGTATATCCCTGTTCGGTCACAGACAGTACGGGGATGAATGATGCGCTATAGATCGCAGCCGGAATCACGACGAAGAAGACCAGACAGCAGGACAAGGTGATAATAGTCTTTTTCCAAAAAGAGCCCGCCGCTTCCCTGCATGCTTCCGCCATCGCCGGATCTCCGGCTGCCCCCGCCGCCAGCAGGCGGCGCGCCGCCCGGTGCTGCCGGTAGCGGTCAAAGAGCGAAATGCCGAGCATGATGGCAAGGCCCGCTCCGCCGTAGAGCGCGATCCATTTGGATGCGACCCCGATGCCGAAGAACAGGCCTGACCAGAACAGCGGCCAGAGCGTTCGGCGCAGTGGAACGCGGTAGAAGTTCATCACCATATACCGCTGCATGAAGTAGAACATCAACATAATGAAGAACACGACGTATACATCGATGGTCGCGATCCGCGTCTGGGTGAAATGCATGAAGTCCAAGGCGAACAGCCCTGTCGCAAGCGCGGCGTAGCGGGTGCGTCCGAACAATCTATGCGCCATGACATACAGGGCAGGCAGCATGGCGATGCCGAACACCGTGCCGACGATCCGCCAGCCAAACGGATTGACTCCGAACAGCGCCATTCCCACCGAGATCAACAGCTTGCCAAGCGGCGGATGCGTGTTCTCGTACGGAACGATACCATGAGCGAATTCATAGGCTGTACGCGCATGGTAAATTTCATCGAAATAAGAGCTGTTCATGAAGCCCGAATTGGCAGGAATCAACTGCTGCTCGTCAAACAGATTGGCAGGCTTCCCTGTCTTCGGTGTGCCTCCCGTATCCTCCGATACGTTCGAAACCGGAAGCGGCGTGGCCGATCCCTGCTCGTAAAAGGCCATTTCGTGCAAATAGAAGCCCGGCGTGTTTACGTTCACTTTCACATAGCGCGCCGACACGTTAAGGTCATTGCTCTTCCATATAAAGACGTTGCCGACGTCTTCGTTGATTTTGAGCGGGGAGGAGAAGCTGTCCTGCGTCTGCCCGAATTCCAGCGTAAACTCCCCGGTTCCCACGCCGCCGAATATCTGCACCCGGTCGAGCTGCTTCGCGCTTCCCAGATCGACAACGAAGCTCTCACCGGCAGATGAAGGCGCCCAGACTGTCTCAGGCGAAGATGAAGAGCCCAGATGCACAAGCGCAAGCGCACCGTACAGCACCGTTATGGCTCCCATCCATAACCAATCCTTGCGGAGCAGACGCGGCGGGGCTGCGGCAGATTCACCTTCGGGAATGCGCAGCTCACCAGCAAGCGCCAGATCGGATGCCCGCAGCTCCCCTTGGGTACGCGGAGGTGCGAGCGGCAGAATCCGTCTTCGGTAATAGATATCCCAGCCCGTATACAGCATAAAGAGCAGCAAGGCAATATTGGCAATCGACGTCAAAATAACAACGCCGTCCGATCCCGGGTTCTGGCCCGCATTCAGGAACAGCAGCACATAGGCGACATTGATATACTGCGTAAGGCTGATGCCGAAGAACAGGGTCAGCAGCCTGCGGTCCTTCGTCTCCATGAAGGTGAACAAGCTGAGAATAAGTGCCGGGAACATGTAGCGCTCATGCATTTTGGTTCCAACAACGAACATGACGACAATAAGGACAAGCCCGATAAAGTAAGATTTGGACAAATCTTTCCGGTCCTTCCGGAACGAATACACCCCGGCCAGCACGACAGCGGCCAGAATCGCGATATTGCCCCAAATGCGGAACGGAATGCCCAGCCAGGTCTGGTCGATCGACGTCCATGACGGCGCGATAAGCGTGTACAGGTTAAAGGCGTTAACCGTCGAATACGGGTAAGAGGACAGCGTGCCCATATAGAGATCGATCAGCCCTTTGAGTCCGCCGTTCCCCCAGAAGAAGGGCAGCGTAATCACCGCAAAGGTCACTAGACCAAAGACTGCGCCCTTAAGCATCTCCAACCAAGCCCGTCTATGATAAAAGGCGAACAGCAGCACCGGCGTAAAAATCAGCGCCTGAGGCTTGACCGCCGTTGCAATGGCGAACCAGACCGCCGAGGCAGCCAGCTTGTTCTCCGAAACGGCGATGATGCTGACGAGAAGGAACAGGACGAAGAAAGCGTCCGCCTGTCCCCAGACGGCCGAATCCGTCAGAACGGCCGGGTTGAACAGATACAGAAGCGACAGGCCGAGGGCGATGCCGCTGCCAAGCTTTTTGCTGCCATAGCGATAAATGAGCCAGCCCGCAACAAGATCGGAGAGAATCGCCGGCAGTTTGAACAGCAGCATCTCGCCTCCGGAGCCGGGAACGATGCCAAGACCGACTTTTAGGCTGTGGAGCAAATACAGGATATAGAGATAGCCGGGCGGATAATCGGCAAATATGCCCTCTTGATAGAAGCGGCCCGGACCAACTTCAGCCAGCCGCTGGCCCCAGTACATGAAGGTCCTCATGTCGCTCATATACCCTTCTTGCGTCCACCCGAGCCGCAGCCGCAGCAGGAAGGCAATTCCCATGGCCAGCCATAGCCAGGCTCCATATGAACCTTTCTCCTTGCGGAGCAGGCGGTCGCTTCTGAAGGCGGTCCGGTACACCCAGGCGAACAGGCCCGAGAACAGCGCCGAGAAGATCAGAATGTTCTTCCAGGAGATTTTCAATGCCTTAACTTCCTGGCTGACACCCGAGGAGGAATCGAGCGAGATAACCGAAGCGCCCGCCGGAGCGGAAGTCAGTTCCTCCACGGTAACATCGTCAAAATAAGCCTTGCCGGTGGCAAGATTGCCGTAGCCCCCAAGAGCCGCGCCGATCGTCATTTCCTTCTGACCGCTTCCCGTCTTGCCGACAAAGGTCAGCTCCTGCCAGGTTCCGCCGGTATCCTTGGTGCTCGGATAGCCTCCGCCTACGCCCGCGACGAAGAAGTTGGCCCCAAGACCCTCGCTTCCGGCGCTTACCACCTTGACCCAGCCGGATACTTTGTAGTGCGTGTCCGGCTTGACGGCAACGGTCTGAATCCATTTCGCATGATTGGGCTGCCGGTTCTCGATGACGGCCGCGTAAGCGCCGGAATGCACATCTTCAGATTCAACGGACAGCACACTGGCTTCCCCGCCCTGGACCCATAAATCCTGAGTCCACGAAACGGGCACCTTGCCGTCCGCCTCCTCAAATCCCGGGTTCTTGAGCAGGTTTCCTTCCGCAAACATCGTTCCGGCTGGCAGCACCAGCATGAAGAGCATCAATAATAACGTCAATTTCGCGGCAAGAGGCCACTTTTTCATTCGTCTTTACCACCTTTGAACCGAATCTATGTACAAGGCCATTCCTTGATTTTCCCCTCATTTCAATATAATCGAATATCCAGGTGAAGGAAAGTCCGCCATCCCTTGTGCAGTGGAGCCAATCCTCCTACCTCCATTCCCTTCCAGCTTGTTAAAAAAGAAAACGGCCCCTTCCTTATTGGAAGAAGCCGTTGCCTCGGTAAGCTCTGCTCTTACCCCTGGCTGCCGATCAGCACATAGCGGAGAACGACCAGGATGGCCAGGAGCCACATCATCCAGTGGATGTCGTATTTCTTCTTGCCGGAGATATTCGCCACAAATGCCAGTACGACATAAGTGACGATCCCGAAGGAAATGCCGTTGGCGATATTGTACGTGAAAGGCATAATAGCCAGCGTCAGGAACGACGGAATTGCGATGACCATATCGCTGAAATCGATCTGGCGGATCGACTGCGCCATCAGCACGCCGACGATAATCAGCGCCGCGGCAGTGGCGGAGCCCGGGATCAGAGCAGCGACCGGCGCCAGAAACAGGGCGAGGAGGAAGCATACGCCGGTTGTAACGGCGGTAAGGCCTGTACGTCCGCCTTCAGCTACGCCCGCTGCGCTCTCGACATAAGCGGTCGTCGTGGAAGTTCCGAGCATTGCGCCCCCGGCAACGGCTGCCGCATCGACGAGCATCGCTTTGCCGACACGCTTCTTGCCGACTTCAGGATTGTCCATAATGCCGGCGCGCTGCGCTGTGCCAACCAGCGTTCCGAACGTATCGAACAGTTCGACGAACGTGAATGTAGCGATCGCCGAGATGATGCCGGTATGCATAATGCCCTCCCAGTCAAAGGACCAGAAGTTGAGCTGCGAGAAGTCTGGAACCCAAGGTGTCGACGGATTGGACAGCGTGGAGAAATCGACCGCGCCCATCAGCACACCGACAATGGTCGTGCCGAGAATACCGAACAGGATGGCTCCCTTGACGCGGAGCACCATCAGAATTCCGATCAGCAGCAATCCGATGATTGCCAGCTGAACATTCGTGTTATCAAGGCTGCCCATATGAATAACCGTCTCGAAGGACAGCACATCCGTGAAGGTGTTGGCCGGAATCGCATTGCCCGCTTCAACGCCGATCGTCATCAGGCCGCTGTTCTTGAGGCCGATGATCGTGATGAACAGGCCGATGCCGACGGTGATGGCATGCTTCAGGCTGTCCGGAATGGCGTCAAGCAGAATTTGCCGGACCTTGGTAACCGTAAGCAGGATAAAGATCAAGCCGGAGATAAATACCGCCGTCAAGCCCATCTGCCAGGTGAACGGATGATCCGTCGTGGCTGAGGACAGGACAACCGATGCGAAGTAAGCGTTCAGTCCCATGCCGGGCGCGAGCGCAACCGGGAAATTAATGAAGAGTCCCATGGCGATCGTAAAAATACCCGCTGCAAGCGCGGTCGCCAGAAAGACGGAATACCAGCCCATGTCGATCCGGCCGAACGCCGTCAGAGTGCCGGGATTGACCGACAGGATGTAAGCCATCGCCATAAAGGTCGTCAGGCCGGCCATAATCTCGGTACGTACGTTGGTGCCGTTCTCTTTGAGTTTGAAAAAGCGTTCCAAAATGTTCTCCCCCTAAGGTAGTAATAGATGGGCAGCAACAAATAAGCCGGTGTCGAAGACGACGCCGGCTGAGAAGAAATACCGCCACCTCGCCGCCGCGCGCCAAAACGCGGAAAGCAGCAAGAAACGGCATCCCTTTATATCGTAGCCAGGTCATTATGGTGACCTCGTAGAGACTCCCAGGCCAATCCCCGGGATTATACGAATAGTGATGTTGTTGTGCTTTCTCATTTTAGGCTGACCTCACATCGCTTGTCAATAGTAAAAACGAACATTCCCGGTCATGTTCCTGTGAATGTTCGGTTATGGGATGATATGGTTATCATTAGGATATCCTGAAAAATCAAGTTCATGCATCCCCGATTAACGTCAGATTATTTAACCCAACCCCCGCCAAATCTCCATCAAAATTGGACCACCCCCTCATTTATGTGAGGTTTACTCATATTCCGGTAAGATATCAGTAAGATCGCTTCTGTAAGATGAGATTGCGTCAAATTACATTCCGTATATATGACGTCAAATAAGGAGAGGAGTGATCCAAATTGGAGAGAGCGGAACAAGCTAAAGGACCGCCAAGAGTCCTGACGCAGGGCAAACAGATTATTTTCGGCGTGTCTTTGATGGCTCCTGTCGCAATCTTCGGAACCTACGGAGTCGCGACCGAAATATCGGACGGAATGCTGCCGACCGCCTATTTGATCGCTTTTCTGGTCATGCTCATTACGGCATATAGTTACGGAAGAATGGTCAAAGTGCTGCCGACTTCCGGCTCAGCCTACGGCTATGTGCAAAAAGCGGTGCATCCGTACGCCGGATTTCTGGTCGGCTGGACGCTTCTGCTCGATTATGCCTTTGTACCGATGCTGTCGGTGCTGTTTCTGGGGCTGGCCCTTCATGACATGCTTCCCGCAGTTCCCAGCGTGGGCTGGGTCGCCGTCCTCGTCGCCTTCAGCACACTCCTCAACATCCGGGGCATGCAGACGACCATCAAGGTTAACCGGGTGATCGTCGGGCTTCAATTCTTGTTGATCGCCGTATTTTTGGGGTTATGCGCTTATAAAATCCTTCATCCGGCGCTGTCGGCGCCTCCTTCATCCGCCCCGCTCTTCCCGAACCACTCCGGCGTCCTGCACAGCGTAATCGCGGGAACGGCTCTCGTGTGCCAGTCCTTCCTGGGCTTCGACGCGGTGACTACGATTACCGACGAATCGGTCGAGCCGCAGCGAACCATTCCCCGGACGCTGATCATCGTGACGGTGCTGATGGGCGCGCTCTATTTCTTCATCGCCTATTTGGGAGGCCTTGCCTTCCGGGGCGGCTCGTTCTCGTCGACGGACACGGCGGCTCTGGAGCTGATGAATTTTTTGGGCGGAGCAGCCTTTGAAAATCTGTTCATGGTCGTCAGCGCCGCCTCCATCTTCGTGCTGGTGGTATCGCAGCAAGCAGGCATCTCACGCCTACTATTTGTCATGGGCCAGGACCGCGTTGTTCCACAAAGGCTGTTCGGCCACCTGCACAAGCGGCATATGACTCCGGTCGGAGGGATTATTTTTATCGGCATCTTTACTGTTGTTGTCTCTTCCCTCGTGGATCTCGTTACACTGGCCTCATTCATTAACTTTGGCGCCTTTATCGCCTTCGCCTTTGTGAATATATCCGTCATTGCCCACTATTATGTGAGAACCGGACAGCGTTCGGTAAGAACGACCCTCATGTACTTTCTCATTCCGTTAGCCGGGGTTGTATGCAACCTGTGGCTGCTCGCGAATTTGAAGTCTCAGGCGCTGATCGTCGGGGGAGCGTGGGTCGCTGCGGGACTTGCCTATCTGGCGGTAAAAACCCGGATGTTCCGGCAGATGCCGAACTGGGGAATTTTTGATCATGTGTAAGAGGGAGGGTTCATATGTCAAGCAGCCATACAAAAGCGGCGATTAATCTGTACGCCATTCTTAGAAATCTGGAAGAACTGTGCGAGGTGGACGAAGCATCGCAGGGACTCATTCGCGGCAAGCAGCAATCCATCCGGTTCTCCATTCAAAACGGCCCCTCGGCAACACTCGTATTCCGGGACGGCAAATGCAAGATGACCGAAGATGAAGGTTCCTCATCAATCAAGCTGTATTTTCGTTCCACCGACCATTTCAACCGGATGATCGACGGCGCGGCCAATCCGATTCCTGTTAAAGGGTTCACGAAATTGGGGTTCCTGACCAACGAATTCACCCAACTCACCAAACGCCTGGAATACTATCTGAAGCCGCAGCCCGAGCTGCTAGGGGACCCCGACTTTTTTCGTCAGCACACCGGTTTCCTGCTCCATACCGCTGCATATGCCCTGGGCTGCATCGCCAATTACGACCGGGTCGGCCAGGAGATTGCGAAGCGGATTCCCGACGGCGTGGTCTCACTGTCCATTCAGGAAAGCGGACAACAGGTCTTCCTGGAGGCCAGGAGCGGACGGCTGACGGCGATGAAGAGCACTTCCGTGCCGCCGCGCTCCTTCATGATTTTCGATACGGTGCAGTCGGCAGGCGACCTGCTGAGCGAGCGGGCTGACGTGCATGAGCTGGTTGTCCGGGAGAATCTCCTGCTGAAAGGCATGATGCCGATGATTCAGCATCTTAGCGATATTTTATCGAGAGTGCCGCTGTATATTTGAGTTCTTGGTCCGAATGACGAAATTCGATGAACGAATCCGATTGAAAGAGGCGATTATGATGCAAACCTACTCCTATCCTACGAGCAAGCAGCTGCTGGAAAGAGCCTTGAAGGTCATTCCCTCCGGCGTGTACGGGCATCTGGGCCCGGTCGAGGGAAGCATGCTGCCGCCGAGCGCTTTTCCATTCTACGCCAGCCGGGCGAACGGAGCTTATTTCTGGGATGTAGACGGCAACCGGTTCATTGATTATATGTGCGCGTACGGCCCCAACATCCTGGGCTATAACGACGAGGAGGTCGAGCGCGCTGCGAACGAGCAGGCCGGGCTGGGCAACTGTGTGACGCTGCCATCCATCAAAATGATCGAATTCGCCGAGCTGCTGGTTGATACGGTCCATTCGGCCGACTGGGCCTTCTTCGCCAAGAACGGCGGGGATGCAACGAGCTTCGCGCTGACAATTGCAAGAGCCGAGACGGGCAGGAAAAAGGCAATTTTTGTGAAAAGAGACTATCACGGCGTATCCCCCTGGGCGAAGCTGATCGGCAACGCGGGCGTCGTCGAGGAGGACGTCTCCCACAACTTGTACGTGGACTGGAACGACTATCAGGCGCTCGAAAATCTGGTGGAGCAGCACCCGGGCGAGATCGCCTGTCTGATGGCCTGCCCGTATTCCCACGGGAACTATGTCGACAACGAGCTGCCGGCTGCGGATTACTGGAGCAAAGTACGGGCGCTCTGCACGAAGCACGGCATCGTGCTCGCCATTGACGATGTGCGCTGCGGCTTCCGGCTCGATCTGGCCGGCTCGGATCACTATTACGGCTTCAAGGCGGACCTGATCTGCTTCTGCAAAGCGCTTGCCAACGGGCATAATGTGTCGGCGATCTGCGGCATCCAGGAGCTGAAAGGTACAGCCGCCTCGGTCTTCTATACGGGAAGCTACTGGTTCTCGTCCGTCCCGTTCGCAGCCGGAATCGCCACAATCCAGAAGCTGAAGCGGATCGACGCGCCCAAGCTGCTCCGCGAGATCGGCCAGAAATTGACGGGCGGGCTGGTCGATGTAGCCAAGAGCCACGGATTCCATCTGAACATCAGCGGCGAGCTGCCGCTGTGGTATATGAGAATTACGGATGACGACACCCAGGTGCTTCATCAAGCCTGGATTGCCGCCTGTGTGCAGCGCGGCGTCTTCTTCACGAATCACCACAATCATTTTCTGAATACGGCGCTGACCGACGAGGATATCGCCTTTACGCTTGACGTGGCGGACGACGCTTTCAAGGCCGTGAAACAATTGCTCCCCCAATACGCTTAGCATGGGCGACATTTCAGGAGGCAGGACATGACCAGAACGATATTGATTACAGGAGCATCGTCGGGAATCGGGCGGGCGACCGCGGACTATTTTGCACAGAAGGGTTGGAACGTGGCTGCCACGATGCGTAGTCCCGAGGGCCAAAAGCCTTCATCGCCGCGCATCCGGTATTACCGGCTGGACGTGACGGACACGGAGAGCATCCGGCTAGCCATCGACGGAGCGATCTCCGATTTCGGCGGGATCGACGCGGTGATGAACAATGCCGGCTACGGCGCGGTCGGCGTGTTCGAGGCCGCCTCCATGGAACGGATCAAACGCCAGTTTGAAACGAATGTGTTCGGGCTGATGAATGTCACCTCCTGTATCCTCCCTTACTTCCGGGCCCGAAAAAGCGGCATGATCATCAACATCTCGTCTATGGGAGGCAAGACCACCTTCCCGCTGTACAGCTTGTATCACAGCACCAAATGGGCGGTCGAGGGCTTCTCCGAATCACTGCATTACGAGCTTCGCGCCATTGGAATCAAGCTTAAAATGATTGAACCGGGAGTGATCAAGACCGATTTCAATACCCGCTCGCTCGATTTCATCAATGACGAGAAGCTTGCGGAATATCAGCCTTACGTCCAGACGGCAATGTCCAATATTGAACAGAGCTACACGACAGGCGACACTTCAGAGACGGTCGCGAAGACGATCTACAGAGCCGCGACCGACGGCTCCAGCCGTCTGCGCTATCCGGCAGGCAAGCCTGCCCCGCTGCTGCTGGCGCTCCGCAAGCTGATTCCGGAAAGATGGTTCATCGGACTCGTCCGGGGCCAGATCGAGAAGTAATCGCCGGAGCAGAACAAATTCCCCAAAGGCGGGGCTTAGCCGGACTGCCAATTCTTGTGCCTGCCTGGGGAGCCTCGCCTAATTATTTCTTCGAAGGAGCGTGCTGCCCATGATTATCGGCGTGCCCAGAGAAATCAAAAGCTATGAGAGCCGCGCGGGAATGACGCCCTCCTCCGTTCAGGTCTATCGCCAGCATGGACATGAGGTATGGATCGAGGCCGGGGCCGGGGAAGGCAGCGGATTCGGGGACAGCGAATATATCGATGCGGGCGCCCGGATTGTCCGGGATGCAGCCACCGCCTGGTCGGCGGAAATGGTGGTCAAGGTCAAAGAGCCGCAGCCGGGAGAATATTCGTATTTTCGCGAGGGATTGATTCTCTTCGCCTACCTTCATCTGGCCCCCTCGCCCGAGTTGGCGCAGGCGCTGATCGACCGCCGCGTGTCCGCTGTCGCCTACGAAACGACTCAGCTTGGCGATGGAAGCCTGCCGCTGCTGATACCGATGAGTGAAGTGGCCGGGAGAATGTCGGTTCAGATCGGAGCCCGTCTGCTGGAGAAGCCCTCCGGCGGCAAAGGAATGCTGCTTGGCGGGGTTCCGGGCGCGAGGCCGGCAGAGGTCGTCATTGTCGGCGGCGGAACCGTCGGCACGAACGCCGCCAGGGTGGCGACCGGACTCGGCGCCGATGTCACCCTTCTCGACATCAGCCCGGAGCGATTGCGGCGGCTGGATGATCAATTCGGCGGCAGGCTGAAAACCTTGATCTGCAATCCCTATGTGCTCGCCCAGGCCGTACAGAAGGCCGATCTGCTGGTCGGAGCGGTGCTTGTGCCCGGCGCCAGATCGCCGAAGGTCGTGACGGCGGAGACGGTCAAGCAGATGCGGCCAGGCTCGGTCATCGTGGATGTGGCGATCGATCAGGGCGGCTCGATTGAAACGGTCGACCGGATTACGACTCATGGAAACCCTACATTCGAGCGCCACGGCATTCTCCATTATTCGGTCGCCAACATACCGGGTGCGGTTCCCCGAACTTCCACCACCGCATTAAGCAACGCGACGACGCCTTACGGGCTGCTGATGGCCAATCACGGGTTAAGGCAGGCTGTCTTAAGCAACCCGGCGCTTGCGAAAGGACTCTGTGTGATCAACGGACAAGTAACATGCAGAGCCGTTGCAGAGTCGCTCGGAATTCCCGAAGTTCCGCTGCTTGACGCACTCTAAAATCCCTTAGATCCCGCCTTCCGAGAGGATTTCGGATGGATCGTGGCGAATTGGTCACCAGTATATTTACTGGACCCGCAATCGGGCAGATTTCCGCAAGGCGAGGTGACCTCATTGTTTATCCGTGAGAGTAAAATCACGATACCGGACTGTTCCCCCTGTCTGCCCAGAACACGCCTATATTCGTTCCTGGACGAGCATCGGCATGCGAAGCTGATCACGGTCATCAGCGAGCCGGGCTATGGCAAGACGACTTTAATATCCGGCTATGTCCGGGAAAGAAATATTCCGGCCGTCTGGTATCGCTTGAATGAAAGCGATCGTTATCCCCATATTTTACTCACCCATCTAAAAGCGGCGCTATGCCTGAATTCGGGTCATCATCTCACCCAGCCGGTCATGCCGGAGTCTGTCCGCGAAGAGCTGGAAGAAGTCTCGCTCATGCTGTCGAATTGGACCTCCGAGCTGTACCTGGTATTCGACGATATTCAAATGATCCAATCCGTGCGGGAGATTCTGGACATCCTGAACCTCTTGATCCGGGAATCCTCGTCCCGCGTTACCTTCGTGCTGATCGGCCAGCAGCTCCCCTCCTTGCCCTACGCTTCGCATAAGGTACAACGCCAATATGCGGAAATTACAAATCGGGAGCTTGCTTTTTCGAGAGAGGAAGTCGAGGCCTTCTTTCGGGACGCCGGCGCCGATCCGCTGGAGAGCTTCGAGCTTGAGCTGATCGTTCACAAAACTGAAGGCTGGCCGGCCAGCCTTCAGCTTGTCCGTGACGCCATCCAGGGCAGAACCCGGGAGGAGCGGGAGCGAATCTGGAAGCAGTTCCCCGCACTTCCGCATATTTATGATTACTTGGCCAGCGAGGTGCTGGACCGGCAGCAGCCGGAAATCCGGCGCATTCTCCTCATGACCAGCATCCTGAAGGAGCTGGATTCCGCCATTATCCGGCAATACCTGGAGCCTGCTGACCCCGATGTGCTTGAATCGCTGTCCGAGCGGTTCCTGTTCGTCCGCAAAAATGCCAGGGGCGAATTCGAATTTCACCGGCTGTTCCGCTCGTTCCTGTTCGAGCTGTACCGCAAGGAGACGGACCGGCATGAGATGGAGCGCAATCACCGGCAGCTCAGCGCCATCTATGAACGCCATTATAAATACTTCCACGCGTTTGCCCATGCGATGCTGGGTGGAGATTACTCGAACGCCGTCCGGCTGATGCGGACGCTGGAGACCAGGTATCAGCCGCTGCAATTCATCGATCTGATCGAGAATTGGCTGGAGGAGTTCTTCGCCAGACAATCGCTCGCATCCCCCATTTTCGTGTACCGTTCTGTACCGCTGTCGATTCTGCAAAAATTGATCCCGCATCTGGAGAACAGCCTCGCTCTGCTGGAGAATCAGCAGCACGCAATGGGTGTCGCCAGCGTCAAGCAGCAGGTCGCGGGCATTTACATGCTGCTCGGGGAGCTGGAGAAGGCCCGTCATTTGTTCGAGGAGTCTCTGCAAATGTTCGAGCGGTTGCAGGATTGGCATATGGTTATGCTTAATCTGAACATTATGTCGGAGCTTCTGCTCAATCTGAATCAGACGGCACAGGCCAAGGCATGCGCGCAGCGATGCCTGTTTCTGGCCGAATCGGAAGGGGCGGAGCATTTCCGGCTGTACGCCCTAAGCGGTCTGGCCGACATTTTGATCGAGGAAGGAGCGCCCGAGGCTGGAGAGTATTTGGACAAAGCGCTTGAAGGAAACGGCATTGAGGACAATACCTTGAACTTGTACATTTACTGTGGCAAAAGCAAGTATTACAGCGTAAGAAACGAACCCGGGGCGGCGATCGAATGGGGACTCAAAGCGGTTCGAAATGCCGATGAGTTCGGGATCGGGTATGACACCGGGCTTGCCAGCCATCATCTGGGGATGGCGTATATGTGCGCAGGGCAGTGGGATGCCGCCGAGGAAGCGCTGAATCGGGCATATCTGAACCTGCAATCCTTTGCGTTCAATCTGACACAAGTCGTCGCCAGCCAATACGAGCTGCTCTTGAACAGAGGAGCCGACGAAGCCGAGCGGCAGGCGAAATGGATGGAGCTTACCCGTCTATGCCGGGAGTATGGCTATCCCTGGATAGAGAACCGCTTTAAGGCGCGCCAGCCGGACTCAGCCGTAGAGTGGGTTGAACCGGTCATTGCGCCTTCGCTCAAAATCGAGACGCTCGGGAAGCTGCAAATCGCGTTCGATCACCGCCCCGTTCAAATCAAGAGAAGAGCAAGCTTAAGACTGCTTCTCTATCTGATCGTAAATAACGGCCGGAGAATCCCTCAGGAAGTTCTCATGGAAGAGCTATTCCCGGATCAATCTCCCGAATCCGCTCAGAATCAATTGTATGTAGCTCTGTCAGTGCTGCGAAGCACGCTGGAGCCCAGCCTGCAATCCGGGCGGCATTCCAGTTACATCGGAAATTCCGAAGGTCTCTACTCGCTGCATCACGGCCGGATCGACCTCGATTTGAATACATTTCTGAATATGAGCGGCATTAGCGGGCAGAGCCACCGCGACATGGAGCGCCTGATCCGCGCCGAGCAGCTGTACCGGGGCGATCTGCTGGAGGAATACCGGTATGAGCCGTTCATCGAACCGGAACGCGAGCGCATCCGGATCAAGTATTTGCAGGTGCTGAGCGAGCTGGCGGGGCATTACGCCGAGCAGGGCGACTGCTACCGCAGCATGGAATACTATGAGAAGCTGATCTCGAAGGACCCTTACAACGAAGCCAATTATCGTGCTTATATCGCGATGCTGGAACAGTACCGCCTGCCGTCCCATGCCGCAAGTGTTGCCGAGCGGATGCGCAGGGCGTTGGCGGAATAAGCGTCCGCCGGAGCCGGATGGTGTGGCGCATGGCGGCTCTGCTTCCGCGCGTTCCATAATAATCTTTTTGGATTACACCTACAATGCCATTACTTCTTGACGTTCGTTTCATATTTGGAGAGATAACTCAACTTTCGCGAAGCCAAATGAAATCAAACACTTACGGAGCCGAACCAAACGCTTCTTGCCGACGCTATTGCACGTCCTCTTACTGACATACCATCCTTAACAGCTAAGGAAAAAGAGACACTCGGGAAGTCTCCCGGGCGTCTCTTCGTTCTTATTGGGTTAAATTACCACATTATTACCCTATTACGGGTGCTAAACCAGCAGCAACGATCACCAAAACTTCTCGCGCCATGTCTTCCGCCGATTTCAATTGCGGATGTCTACTCCACTCGACCGCTGCTCCAAATATGCCCCAGCTTGCAATCAGGGCGGCAGTCTCCACCGATTCCCGTGAAACGGATGGTTCCGATTGTTCACTTAACCAGGTAAGTAATAGGTCATATAGTTCCTTTTGCATTGCGACCTGAAATAACGGTTCATACTGACGATCAGCTAAAGTCATATACGGACGAGTACAGAAAAGAAAATCAAAAACGATTAAAATAAGCGACCGCAGGCTCCCCATATCGGATAAAGTACCATTAGGCAGCTCATCCTTCAGCTTTTCCTGAAATTTTTCCCTCATCCAGCTCTCAAGAAATGCGAATTTGTCTTCAAAATGCGCATAGAACGTGGAGCGGTTTACGGTCGCGTTGGCCGTAATATCTTGTACGGTAATAGAAGAGACATTCTTCTTCTTCTCAAGCAATTCCACAAAAGCCTGCATCAATAGTTGACGTGTCCGTTTTACACGGGGGTCGATTGTCTGAGTAAGCATGTTATACTTCTCCCTCTCTCTCACAATATATTAAAAAAACAACAGTTCAGTATGTGTGTTGGATAAGCCACGAATGCGCTTGTTTACTGGTTGTAGAACCCAAATCGCTTAGATAAGATTAACACAGACAGTGTAGTTTTTGCTACACTGTTGGGTCAATTGTGAAAGCAGTAAATCCCTATTATGGTGATTGCTTGTGCAATTTACTATGGGCTTCTTATCCAACAATAGGCCGTCTGTTGCAAGATTATATATCAGATAAACCAAGGGAGGATGATTCAAATGGAACAATTCGGTAAGGGGAAATTCTCCGGGAAGAAAATCGTAATTACGGGAGGCAGCAGCGGCCTTGGCCTCGCAGCGGCGAAGTTGTTCGTGGATGAAGGAGCACGCGTTTTGATTACCGGACGTACCCAGGCTAAGCTCGACTCGGCTCTTGAAGAACTCGGCAGCAGCGCGGTTTCATTGCTGAGCGACGCCGCGTCGTTGACAGATATCGATAAATTGGCCGACCGGGTCAAGGCCGAGTTCGGCACGATTGATGCCCTGTTCGTTAACGCCGGCATCACGCACTACGTCCCTTTCGAGTCAATGTCCGAGGATGTGTACGACGAGTTACTTACAATCAACACGAAAGGTCCGTACTTCACCGTACAGAAACTTGCCCCATTGCTAAACGAAGGAAGTGGCGTGGTGCTCACCACCTCTATCACGAACGTATTGGGTGTCCCGATGATCAGTGCGTACGCGGCCAGTAAAGCAGCGCTGCGCTCCATGACCCGCAGTCTGGCCCGCGAGCTGTTACCGCGGAAGATTCGCGTCAACGCGGTCAGCCCCGGCCCCATCGACACCGGCATCTTGGCGCGGTCGATGCCGAAGGAAGTTGCGGAACAGACCGAGGCGCAGATGAAACAGCAGATCCCCATGCTGCGTTTCGGCGATCCGGTCGAGGTCGCGAAAGCCGTAGCATTTCTGGCATTTGAGGCCACCTATACCACTGGGGCAGAGTTCCCTGTTGACGGAGGCGGCTCCCAGATCTGAGCACTTGGATGACCGATTGAATACATGAAAGAACGCTATTCCATCAGAGCAAAATGGAGGGAACATCGAAATGGAGAATTTAGATACGTCTTTCAAAGATGAGAAGAATCAGGCATCCAACCCTGCTACCATGCGGGCAATTCGGTTCCATGAATACGGCGAACCGACCGATGTCTTACGCTTGGAGGAGGTGGCGATTCCGGAACCAGGGCCGGGACGAATTCGCGTGAGAGTACGTGCTTGCGGGTTAAATCCGGTTGACTGGGTGACGTGCCAAGGACACTTTGCCGGTCAACTGCCCTTGCCCCGCGGGATCGGGCTGGACGTGGCCGGTATTGTAGACGCCATTGGAGAGGGCGTAACCGATGTTGCCATCGGTGATGCCGTTCTGGGTGGCGCAGATTTCATGAGTGGATCGAGCGCCGGTGCATCGGACCAAGCGATCATGTACTACTGGTTCCGCATGCCGGCCGGACTCGACTTTGTTCAGGCTGCAGCGCTGCCAATGGCGGTCGAAACCGCCTACCGGGGCATTGATACTCTCGGGGTGAAATCGGGTCAGACCGTACTCGTGCACGGAGCTGGCACCACGGTAGGGTTCGCCGCCGTTCAGATTACCCTCATGCGCGGTGCCCGCGTGATCGCAACCGCTGGTACTACCTACGCCGACAAACTCCGCGCCATGGGGGCGCTGGTGACCTCGTACGGTGATGGAATGGTCGAACGGGTGACCGAACTGGCGAAGCAGCCGGTTGATCTTGCCCTGGATACCGCACCAATCAGCGGTTCATTGAAAGATCTGGTCCAAATCGTCAATGGGCATCCGCAGCATGTCCTAACCGTCAGTGATTTCGCTGCAGCCGCTGAACTTGGCGTTCGCGCCAGCTATGGAGAGTTACAGACCGCACG